>JAUMVX010000043.1 GCA_030529945.1 Bacteroidia bacterium
CAGTTTTCGGTGGCAAAACTGTTCACTTTTCGATGGCAATATACAAACATATTACAAAATAAGCATAGTTCAACTTGCTTATTTAGGTGAATTAACTTATCTTTGCCGTGAAAAATAAAGTCTATATGGAATATACCGATTTATTGGAAAGGCAGATCATAGGCCGTCTTAGAGTTGACAATCCGTGGTGGACAGAGGGTGAGATACCGTCATTTTACAGGGAGATGTCTCCAAGGTTGTACTTGGATATATTCTATCCACTGGTCACGGACATCGCTCTTAAGAGAGCCGTCATACTCATGGGCCCCAGAAGGGTAGGAAAGACTGTTATGCTGTATCATACAATACAACGTCTTATAAATGACGGGGTTTCGCCGCAGAACATCATCTATATTTCTGTAGAGACACCTATTTATAACAAAATCTATTTGGAACAGTTATTCAATCTTTCTAAACAGACCTTGGGGAAACCGGAGAATGACAATGAGGAGTATTATGTTTTCTTCGATGAGATACAGTATCTGAAGGAATGGGAGGTTAACCTCAAGTCTCTGGTTGATACATATAAAAATGTAAAATTTGTCGCAAGCGGGTCGGCGGCAGCCGAATTGAGTAAGAAAAGTAATGAAAGCGGTGCCGGCCGATTCACTGACTTCAGCCTTCCGCCTTTGACATTCTATGAATATATTCATCTGAAAGGATATGATAACTTGATGATTATTAGACCTATGAAATGGTTGGATGGTTTGGTTGACTGTTATGGGACGATTGATATTGATAAACTTAACGGGCTGTTTCTAGGCTATATAAACTATGGCGGATATCCTGAGGTCGTATTCAGTGAACGAATACAGGAGAATCCGGGGCAGTTTATCAGGCATGACATAATAGACAAGGTGCTGCTGAGAGACTTGCCGAGTCTATATGGAATTCAGGATGTTCAGGAACTCAATTCTTTGTTCACGATGATTGCATATCATTCCGGAGGGCAATTTTCTTATGAGGCGATGTCGAAGGAATCCGGTGTAAAAAAAGAACTTCTCAAGAAGTATATACAATATCTTGAGGCGGCCTTTCTGATTAAAGTCATACACAGAACGGACGATAATGCGAAAAAATACCAAAGAGATATCAGTTTTAAAATCTACCTTACGAATCCATCACTCAGGTGCGCGTTGTTTCAACCGATAAAAGTGACGGATGAAGGGATCGGTGATATGGTGGAAACGGCGGTATATGCGCAATGGATACCAAGGCAAAGGACAGACATATCTTTCGCGAATTGGAGGCTGTCAAAAAAGGAACAGGGGGAAGTTGATATCGTAGGAATAGACCCGGCAAGGCAGAAACCTCTCTGGGGTGTCGAGATCAAGTGGAGCGACCGGTATGTGCAACATCCCGGGGAATTGAACTCATTGCTTTGGTATATGCAGAATAACGGATTGAAAGAGGCTATCGTGACATCGCAGACACAAACTGTCGATGTCGAAATGGAAAGTGTAGTCCTGCATTTCCTGCCGGTTGCCTGCTATGCCTATACCGTAGGTAGGAACACGTTGGAGCATAACAAGAGCTTCTATGGCCTCTGAGAATATGATTACCAACTATTTGGCTGATTATAAAATTATTACAGAGGCAAACCAGTGCAAAATTCCGGCTCTCGGTTTGTCCTGATATGCTCCAATAAACGGACCTTCTCCATTCCCGTGATACCTCTGCTTTCTGAACTCCCTCTTCCAAATGTCTTCGTGCATCTCGGAACAGGTTATCCTGCCGTCCGACGCATTGGCGCGGGTGTAGCTTCATCTTTTTCAGTGAAAGAAATAACCACGAGCCTTTCACTGTCAAAAAAGTAGTACAACTCATCTTTGGCTGAAAGCCGCCTCATCCACACTCCGAGGTATTGGCCTGAAAGTCTGGTAGGCTCACCCAGTCCGGTGCCGGGGTGTTCAAGGGCATCGCGAAGTATGTCCTTGACCTTCGCCGCGTACTCCGGTCTGGACTCTTTCAGAGTCTTGTATGCATTCAATGCGCTTGGCAGAAATTCAAGTTTCATAGCTCGTCAATGTCCACGGAGACGGTTTTGCCTTTCTTTAATTCGTCAAGTCCCTCATCGAGGCTTCCCGACAGCCTCGGCGTCGAAATGATTCTCTCCGTCTCCTTGATGGAGTTGTACTCGTCAAGAGAAATCAGAACCGCCGCCACGAAAATGGGCAAAAACGTGACCGTCGATGTCATTATATACATCGGAGGGATAAGGTAAAACCTTTTTTCGTGGCCGTCACTGCACTCCTATTCATCACATCGGGACCCCAAAGCCGATTTTTAGATTCCGCTTGGGCTCGCTTGGCTTTTAGAGGAAAATACAAAAGAAAAAGGAAAAGACAGGTGAAACTGCCGAGTAATTATCCGATAGTTCCTATATTTGCAGTTTGGTGGCCTGAAGGCAGCAGACGGTGGTGTGAATATCAGTTTAAGAAAACATCACTTTTAACAAATCTTAACGAAAAAGTAAGAAAAATGAAGACAGATCTTGCAAGAATCCTTTCAGTGTCGGGCCAGCACGGCCTGTTCCTCTACATAGCGGCGGCCCGCAACGGAGCCATCGCAGAAAACCTCGGCACGAAAAAGCGCGTGGCCTTCGATATGAAGAGCCGCATCACCACCCTCGCCGACATCGCCATATTCACATCCTCGGGCGAAATGAAGCTCCAGGAAGTGTTCGGCAAGCTTCACGAGGCACTCGGAGAAGAAGACGCCCCGAGTTCCAAGTCTTCCGAAAGCGAAATCAAGGCTCTCTTCGCCAAGGCCGTTCCGGATTATGACCCGGACCGCTTCTATCTCTCGCATATGAAGAAGGTGGTGGACTGGTACAATGATCTGAAAGCCAACGCCTCACTGGAGTTTATGACGGATGAGGACCGTCAGGCTGAAGCCGAAGCTGAAGGCGCTGAAGCCGAGGAGGAAGTGAAGGACGGAGACAGCGCGAATGCGTAGCCTCCAGCTCATAAGCCTCGGCTGTTCGAAGAACACCGTGGACTCGGAGCATCTGCTCGCGGGCCTGCGGGGGCATTACGAGATAATCCCGGAGAGCGCGGGCGAGCAGAAGGTGGACATCCTTCTGATAAATACCTGCGGTTTCATCGGGGATGCCAAGGAGGAATCCATACAGACCATATTGGCCGCGGCCGAGAGAAAAAAACAGGGTGAAGTCGGGCGGATAGTGGTGTTCGGCTGTCTGAGCCAGCGCTACGCCGCGGAGCTCCCCGGGCTGATTCCGGAGGTGGACAGTTGGTGCGGTGCGCGGAGGCTCGAAGAAGTGTTCGAGGCTCTCGGGGTCACTCCGGCGGAAGATTTCCGGACGAAGCGTTATTCGGACGGCAGGAAGCTCCCGTACGCCTATCTGAAGATTTCGGAGGGTTGCGACAGGCGCTGTTCCTACTGTGCGATTCCGTTCATACGCGGGGTCCACAGGTCTGTGCCTATGGAGACTCTGGTGAAGGAAGCCTCCTCGCTTGCCGCTGACGGGGTCAAGGAACTGATACTCATAGCCCAGGACAGCACCTATTACGGTCTGGACCTCTATCGCGAGAGGGCTCTCGCGAAGCTGCTCGCGCGGCTTTCCGAAATCGAAGGCATAGAGTGGCTGAGGGTGCATTATTCCTACCCTCAGGATTTCCCCGAAGATGTACTGGAGCAGATGGCCGTGAATCCGAAGATCTGCCCTTATATGGACATACCCCTCCAGCACATTTCCGACAGGGTGCTTTCGATGATGCACAGGCACATAGACGGCGCGGCGACCCGCGCTCTCGTCAGAAAGTTCAGGGGGAAAGTGCCCGGGATTGTGCTGCGCACCACTATGATAGTGGGGCATCCGGGCGAGAGCGGTGAGGATTTCCGGGAGCTGCTGGATTTCGTCTCTCAGGCGAAGTTCGAGCGTCTGGGCGCGTTCAAATATTCGGAGGAGGAGGGGACTTTCGGTGCGGAGAACTACTCGGACGATATTCCCGACAGTGTCAAGCAGAGCCGTCTGGATGAGCTTATGGCCGTCCAGAAGGACATTTCTCTTGAATTCAACCGTTCGCGGGTCGGCACGCTGGAGCGGGTCCTCATAGATGCCGAGAGCGATGGAATCTTCGTCTGCCGCAGCCGCTATGAAAGCCCTGAAGTGGATGGCGAGATTCTTGTAAAGAAATTCCCCGGCGCAGCCCCGGGCGATTTCATCACCGTGCGCATAAGCGGCGCGGACGAGTACGACCTCATCGCGGAGCCGGTGGAGTGAAGCACGTGGCCGTCTCGCACAGGGGATTGCCGGTCGAGCCGGCAATGACGGAAAATCGAGCCGGCAATGACGAAAGGTCGGAGCCTACGTCATGCCCGGCTTGACCGGGCATCCGGGCCGGGATTGGAAAAAAGTTGTTGAGATATGAAAAGAATTGTACTTGTGGCCGTTCTGGCGGCGCTTTCGCTCGCCGCCGTCTCCTGCGGACCTTCCGCTTACACGATGAGGATGGATACCCGCTATCCTTCCGCTTCGGGCATAGACTTCGCGGGCAAGAGCATCTCCGTGGTCTTCCTCGATAACGGACGGGATTCCCTCTTCAGCTGCACGGTCGCCGACCTTCTGGCTTCGAAAATGGAGGAAGACTACTTCGGCGGCGAGCCGGAGATAGGAATATACCGGCTTCCCGAGGTGAGCGGCAGCGATTATTCCTCGCGCGACACGCTCTCTTCCCTGATTATGGAACTCGATACGGACGTGGTCATCCTGCTGGACAGCCCCCTGTATCGGGAGCCCTCTGATGCGGAGAGCGCGGTCGTGGTGTGCAGGGCATATGCTTACGACTCTATGGGAGCCGACAGCGTGAAAGTGGTCCAGGGCAGGCTTCTATCATCGGAGACGGATGCCGAGGGGGCCTCGGCTGTTGCGGATGCACTCGGAGAGTATTATTCCGGAAACTGGCGGACGGAATCCTTCACGCTTCTGTATTATTACCCGGGCAGCAGATGGACTGACGCGCTGGAGTATGCCGAGAAGATGCAATGGGACAAGGCCATCGAAAAGTGGCTGAAACTGACCGAGACGGATAACAATATTGTCCGCTCTTGCGCGGAGTATAATCTGGCCCTGGGCTGTCTCGTTTCCGGCCAGCCGCAGCTGGCTCTGGAGTGGCTGGACCTCTCTGACAAGGACGGCAAGGTGAATCTGTCTTCCGGGCTGCGCACCCGCATACTTCAACGTCTTGGCAAATGAAATACAAGGCTGCGTTTTTCGACATAGACGGGACCCTGGTGAGCTTCCACACTCACAGGGTCCCTGTTTCCGCTCTGGAGGCCATCGGCAGGGCCGGGGCGGAAGGAATGAGGATATTCATCTCCACAGGCAGGCCCTATGCCGATATGGAGCCTGTCGAGGCGGTTCCCTACGACGGGGCCGTGGCCCTGAACGGTGCGGACTGCCGCTGGCGGGACGGCCGTGTGGTGGAAAAGCATCTGATAGACTACAAGGATTTCCGCATCATCTATGAGGCGGGCCTCGAAATGGATTTCGCCGTGGGGCTGGAACTCGATGGCGGGATCTTCGTGAGCAGGCTGACGCCGGCAGTTATGGAATTGGCGGAAGCCATCGCGCATCCGGTGCCGACGGTCTGCGACATAGACGCGCTTTTCCGCGAGAAGGGCTGCGGGCAGCTCTGCGTTTATTTCACTTCTGAAATCGAGGAGGAGGTGATGTCCCGCGTGCCCGCTCTGGTTGCTTCGCGCTGGCATCCCTGCTTCGCGGATGTGGACCCGGCCGGGGTGAGCAAGGCCAGCGGCATCGCCGCTTTCGCCCGCGAAATGGGCATCCCGATGGCGGAGACCGTGTCTTTCGGGGACGGCGGAAACGATGTGCCTATGCTGGAGGCCACCGGACTGGGTGTGGCTATGGGCAATGCCGACTCCTCCGTGAAGGCCCGCGCCGGCTATGTCACCTCCTCCGTCGACGAGGACGGCATAGCCCGCGCCCTGGACTACATCCTCAGCCTGTAGTGGGCGCTGATAAACGCATCTCTATACTCTCATCTATACTCTCAGTCTGTAGCGGGCGCTCCCGAAATTTCTATACCACAGGGACGGCTGCTCTGAAGCCGGAGTCAGAGCCTCGCCACCGGAGGGAAGAGAATTGCCGCCGGAAGAAAGAGCACTGCCGCCGGAGGGAATTCCTTTGCAAGAATCGCCAAGGGGAATTACTTTACTGGAGCCGTCCCACGGAAGGGTCTTGCGTGAGCCGACAGCGCTGCGCCGCCAGCTGAGCGGGTCTATGCGGAAGAGGACGGGGGCGCGCAGTCCCTCGAACTCGAAGCCGAGAGCGCGGTATGCGCCCCCGTCCGACCATTCGAGGTCGGCGTAAGTCATCACATCGTCCGGAGCGGCATCATTCAGCAGTCCGCTGAGCAATTTCCCCATTCCGCCCGCCACGCGGACACCCGGAAGAGAAGCGTAACGTATCCATTGGCAGGAGCGGGAGCGAGTGCCGTCCAGGTCCAGATTCCGCAGATTCGAAAACTCGGCGACTGCGACGAGCGTGCCGCACTCCAGCGTCACCGAAGGAGCGCCGCCGCAGCTCTTTTCGCCGGTCAGATGCTTGAGAAAGAGGCCGTAACGGTAGCGGCACAGCGCGTCTGCGTAATCGTGCGACTCCGTCAGAAAAGCCGCCGCCGTGAGCTTGTCTATCCGCCGGAGCTCGCAGTTGCGGGCGTACACCCGGGTGAAGACCCCCGAATGCGCCAGAATGCGCAGACGTGTCTGCTCCGGCCTGCTCCGCCAGCGGTCCTCCACCACGAAGCTCGTCTTCCCCACAAGCCCCTGAAGCTCAGCCTGCTGCCTCTGAGCCTCTTCCGCGTCCGCGGCATAAACCGGGACCGGCGTGAAGCACCCTTCGGCTATGCCGTGCTCACTGAGAAAATCCCGGAATTCTTCTATGAAACCCATAGATAATACGCTAAGTTATTTTTTAGGAATCACTAATCATCACTTAGCGAGCGGCTCCGTAACGAACAATAGTCTCTTTGACCCCCCGGCTGCTCCTTCCCGTCCTCCGAAATCCACGCCCGTGACCCCATTCCATCCCTCCGCTGGCGCTCCTTCCACTCCTGCGGAATCCACGCCCGCAGCGAAAATGTGCACGTTCCCGCCGGAGCTGCATTTCATCTTCTGCCTCAGGGCTTCGCTGCTCAGCGGCAGGTTCCGCGCACTCACTTCGCAGCGCGGGAATTCCCGTCCCAAGGCAGCTGCGGCGGCTCCGCTGAACTCTACTATACGTATGATTCTGAATAGTTTGCCTATCCTGCACAGCTCTTCTGGGACCTCTTCCCGGACTGCCGCATACAGATGTGTGGACCTGCCCAGCTTGACCAGAGGAAAGCGCGAGCACAGCAGCTTGAAGCAGCCCGACTTGCTCACTGCCGCCGAAGGCTCGAAAAGCAGCATATCTTCGCGAAGATCGGACAGCCGCGCGAAGAGTTTCAGCGGCGCTTCCGCCTCCTCCTGCGGAGTGAAACTAAGCACCGGCTCGAAAGCCTTCCCGGCAGCACAGGAACTCTGCGCGGTCGCAAGTGACTCGCCCGAAACACCGGACCCCGGCGCAAATGCCTCTCCCGCAGCTCCGAAGCCCGATGCAAGTGCCTCGCCCGCAGCACCGAAGCCCGGAGCCGGCGCTTCCCGCGAGGCGGCATTAAGCTCTCCCGACACGAAAATCCTCATCCCTCCGTTCCATCCGCGCCGCAGCCACAGCAGCAGCTCCTTGCATTCTCCGCCCGCGCCTACGCAATGCACCTCCATAACCTCCGGCCCCAGCTCCCTGCGCAGCTGCGAAATGTCCGCCATCGGCGAGAGCTTCAGCAGCAGATCCCCACAGGCGTCGAGCAGCTCGTCCTTGAGCGGGAGCACGTCGGGCATACAGTCCGCGAGACGGAAGAGCTTCCTTCCCGCATCCGAGCGGCGCGCGGGGTCCAGATATATGAGGTCCGGCCGGTACCCGGCCAATACTTCCCCGACTCCGCCCCTTCTCAGTTCGCAGCTGCGCACCACCACATTGTGCACGCCCAGAGCCTCGAAATTATGCTCGACGGCCGAGGCGAGTTCAGGGTTCATTTCGTTGTAAAGGACTGAGCGGCAGATCTTGGAAAAAGCGAGACAGTCCGCACCGAGTCCTCCCGTAAGGTCGGCGATGCTCTCCGGAGAGAGATTGCGCAGCGCCAGAGCGGCCTTATATCGCGCGGTGACGCCGGAACTGCACTGCTCTATGTTGAGGCGGGAGGGAATCTGCAGGGACGGAGCCGCGTCCGCCCATTCGGGCAGTTTCGAAAGAAGCCGTCTGAGATTCCCGGCGGCTTCCTCTCGCATCATATCCGCGAAGCTCCGCTTCACGCCTTGACGAATTCCGCTTTCAGACGCTCTATCTTGCTGTCCGCATCGTCGCCCTTCGCCCCGAAGTAGAACTTGATCTTAGGTTCAGTGCCCGAAGGACGTATCGAAACCACGTCTCCCGCCTCGTCGAAGAACTGCAGCACATCCGACTTCGGAAGCCCGGTCTTCTCCGTCTCCAGATAGTCCACGACCCGGCACACGGCGCTGCCGCAGATGGTCTGCGGCGGACGGGTCCTGAAGCGGGCCATTATGTCGCGGATTTCCTCCGCACCGCTCTTTCCCTTGCGCACGAGCGAGGTCAGCCCCTCCTTTCGGTAGCCGTACTCGCGGTAGATTTTCTGCATAAGCCCGTAGAGCGTAAGCCCCTGCTCGGCCGCCCAGGCGGCGCACTCGGCCACGAGGGAGCAGGCGATCTGGGCATCCTTGTCACGCACGTACTCGCCGGCGTTGAAACCGTAACTTTCCTCGCCTCCGCAGATGAAATGTCCGCGGCCTTCGTTGCGGCGGACCACCTCTGCGATGTATTTGAAACCCGTAAGCACGTTATATACAGGTACATCGAACGACTTGCATATCTCGCTTATCAGTTCCGTGGTCACTATGGTCTTCACCACATATCCCCCGTCGCGGGGCATTCCGAGCTCCTTGCGGCGGCTGAGCATATAATAGGTGAGCATTGAGGCTGTCTGGTTTCCGTTCATCAACACCATCCTGCCCCGGTCGTCTCTGACCGCTATGCCCATACGGTCGGCGTCCGGGTCCGTAGCCATAACAATGTCTGCTCCCACCTGCTCGGCTTTCTCTATGGCCATCTTCAGAGCGGAAGCCTCCTCCGGGTTAGGGGAGACCACGGTAGGGAAGTCCCCGTCGCTGAGGTCCTGCTCCGGAACGTGATATACGTTCTTGAATCCCAGCCTTTTCAGACACTCCGGCACCAGCCTTACGCCGCAGCCGTGGAGAGGGGTATAGACGAATTTGAGTTCGGGATGCTTTTCGCGGGCCTCGGGAGAGAGGGTCAGCGAGAGTATGTCGCGCAGATAAAGCTCGTCCACGTCCCTGCCCATCACGGCTATCTCGCCGCAGCGGTTTCCGGACTCGAAACGCACCCGGGAAGGGTCGGTGATCTTCGCCACCTCCTCTATTATCTCCTTGTCCACCGGGGCCGTGATCTGGGCTCCGTCGGACCAGAATACCTTGTAGCCGTTATATTCTTTGGGGTTGTGCGAAGCCGTGACCATCACGCCCGCCACCGCCTTCTTCAGACGGATGGCGTAACTGAGTTCCGGGGTGGGGCGTATATTGTCGAAGATGTACACGTCTATGCCGTTTGCGGAGAAGACTTCCGAGGTGATCTTCGCGAATTCCTTGCTGTGGTTGCGGCTGTCGTAGGAGATGCAGACGCTGAGTCCGTCCTCTCCCGCGCAGCGCTTCAGGATGTAGTTCGCAAGTCCCTGCGTAGCCATTCCGACGGTGTATCTGTTCATACGGTTAGTTCCCACGCCCATAATGCCGCGCAGTCCTCCGGTCCCGAATTCCAGATGCCGGTAGAAGGCATCCTCGAAGCCTGCGGGGTCGGAGTTCCGCAGCTCGATGATCTGACATTTGGTCTGAGGATCGAAGTCTCCCGTGAGCCAGCTGTTCGCCACGTCGATGTAATTCATTTCTTTATCCATAGTCTATGCATTTTTATGATTGTCAATATTCTCGCACCATTCCCTCAGGCCGCACTCTCCGCATTTTGGGGCCCGCGCCGTGCAGACATAGCGTCCGTGCAGCAGCAGCCAGTGATGGGCGGAGGCCCTCATCCGCTCCGGAATCCAGGCTTCCAGGTCCTTCTCCACTCCCTCCGGGGTGGAGGCCCGCGAGAGACCGAGGCGGCGGGAAACCCTCTGCACGTGAGTGTCCACGGCGATCACCGGCGTGCCGTATATGATGGAAGAGACGACATTGGCGGTTTTCCGCCCCACTCCCGGCAGGGTCATAAGAGCTTCGATGTCCCGGGGGACGCTGCCGCCGAAGTCGCTCTGAAGCTTGCGCGCGAGGGCTGTGAGGTGCTCCGCCTTGCTCCTGGGGTAGGAGATGGAACGGATGATTCCATAGACTTCATCGGCGGAGGCCGCCGCGAGGGCTTGCACATCGGGGTAGCGGGCGAAAAAGTCCGGGGTCGTGAGATTCACGCGCCTGTCCGTGCATTGGGCCGAAAGGACTACCGCCACTATCAGCTGATACGCGTTCTCGTAGCGGAGCTCGCTGGCCGCCCCGGCCGCGTTCTTCTCGAACCAGCCGATGATGTGCGAGTATCGCTCCTCCAGTGTCACGTCTTATCGTTATATGTTCAGCGCGAGGTCGATAACCTCCTCGCCCCGTTTCTGTTCAGTGCATCTCTCGTCCTTGCAGAGAAAGACTCTTCCGGGGTATTTCTCGAAGATGGCGCGGTTATGAGTCACCATCACCACTGCCGTGCCCTTCTCCCTGTTTATGGATGTCAGCAGGGTGAGGATGCCTTCGGCGGTCTCGCTGTCGAGATTCCCCGTGGGCTCGTCCGCGAGAATGACTTCGGGGGTGTTCAGCAGGGCGCGGGCGATGGCTATGCGCTGCTGCTCTCCGCCCGAAAGCTGATGTGGCTTCTTGTGGGCCTTGGTCTGCATATCCACTGAACGCAGCACATCTTCGATGCGCCTGTCCATCGCATTCCTGTCTTTCCATCCCGTGGCTCTGAGGACGAAATCCAGATTATCCTGGACGGTGCGGTCCGTCAGAAGCTGGAAATCCTGGAACACCACTCCCAGCTTGCGGCGCAGATAGGGGATGTCCCTGCTCCGCAGGCCGTTCAGGCAGTAGCCGCAGACCTTTCCTTCTCCTTCTTTCAGAGGGTTTTCCGCAGTCATAGTGCGGATGATGGAGGTCTTGCCGCTGCCCACCTTTCCCACTATATAGACGAAATCTCCCCGATACACTTCCATATCGAGACCGTAGATGACTTTTTCTTCTCCGTTGTTTATGTCGGCTCCGCGGAAGGAGATGACAGGCTCCAGATTATCCATAACAGAATCAAATTTCACAAATTTACTCAAAAATATGTAAATTTGTACCTTAACTTCTGCAAATGCACGAAGTTTGAGGAAACTGTAAGACTCTGTCCGCCGTCCCCCTCGGGTTCCGGGCAGTGAAACTGAAATGTTTATGATGAAAAGATTGCTTTTTACCGCACTTTCCCTCCCGCTGCTCGCATCGGGACTGGTCTGTGCGCAGAACGATAGGCTGCAGCAGGCGGCCGGGCTCTACAGGAGCGGACTCTACGAGAGGGCTGCGCGGATATTGGAAGAAGTGGAACCCTCGGATGCGCTCAGCGACGGCTACCTGACCCTCTGCCGGGTGAAGACGCGCACGGAAGGCTGGCTGGAGAGCGTGGAGCGTTACGACAGGCTCTGGCAGGAATCCTCCCTGCGTTCCCGCATACACAACGCCGCCGCCCTGAATCTCTTCGATGACGGCTCATACGCCGCAGCGGCCGACTGGTTCGCTTCCGTGAACGTGAAGCATCTCGAATCGGGCGAAGTCCCCGAATATACATTCAAGCGGGCCTACTGCGACTTCAGCCGGGGGCTTTACGATTCGGCCCGTGCGGGGATGACGGAAGTCGTGGCGCTGCCTTACAGCGACTACACCGCTCCCGCGCAGTACACCATAGGCTACATCGACTACTCGGGAAGACGCTTCGCGGAGGCGGAGGATTGGCTGACGAAGTCGGCCGCCGACAGCAGGTTCACTTCCATCGCCGCCTACTATATACTCGAATGCCGCTTTATGCGCTCTGACTACGACTATGTTATGCAGCACGGCGACGAGGTGTATGCCTCTGTGCCGCAGGAGCGTAAGGCTCATCTGGCGAGGATACTCTCTGAGGCTTTTCTCGTGAGCGGCGATGCGGCGAAGGCTAAGGAGTACTATGACCGCGACCTTTCCGGCGCCGGTTTGAAAAGCGGCAAGGACCTCTTCTACGCGGGTTCGGTGAGCTACGCCTCGCAGGACTGGCAGGGTGCGATAGATTCTTTCTCGGCTATGCCGTCCCGGGCGGATTCCCTCGGGCAGATCGCCTCGTACCAGCTGGCGGACGCCTACCTCAAGACGCGGAACAAGGTCGCTGCGCTGGACGCTTTCCGGCAGGCCTCGCAGCTCTCCTGGGACACTGACATCCAGGAGGATGCGTTCTTCAACTACGCCAAGCTCGCCTTCGACATAAACCGCGATTCGGCTCCGTTCGAGCAGTATCTCTCGCGCTGGGCGGACAGCAGGCGCGGCGACGCCATTTACAGCTACATCGCCGTGGCCTACCTCTATAACCGCGATTACGAGGCTGCGGTGGCCGCCTATGACAAGATAGACGAGCTGGACCCGCAGATGCGCGGCAACTATATGAAAGCCAATTATCTGCGTGCCGTTCAGCTCATCGGCGGAGGTTCCTGGAGAGATGCCGTGGACTGTCTTCGCGCCGCATCGTTCTACACGGGGAAGAATGACCCGTTCAACCAGATGTCCCGCTACCTGCTCGCGCAGGCGTATTACCGGGGCGGCGACTATGACCGGGCCGCCGATATCTTCACCGACCTCTACAATCTCTCCGCCCTGGAGGGGCAGGCTGAGGGCGCGACCATCCCTTACGACCTCGCCTACACCTATTTCAGCTCGGGCGACTATGCTTCTGCGGCGAAGTGGTTCGACAAATACTCCTCGGCGGGCGCGAGCGAGTTCCGCAGCGACGCGCTCGTGCGCCGGGCGGACTGCGATTTCATCAGAAAAGACTACAAGTCAGCCATTCCCGCTTACGAGAAAGCTCTTTCCGAAATCCGCTCCGCGGACAATGTCTATCCTTACTACCAGCTGGGTCTCGCCTACGGTCTGACCGGCAGCCTCGACAAGAAGATAGAGGCCCTCTCGCGGGTGGAGGAAGCGGATGTGGCGGCGCCGCTGTACAGCGATGCGCTCTACGAGCTGGGCCGCTCCTATGTGGATGAGGGAAAGGACGCAAAGGCGACGCAGTGTTTCGACAGGCTGCGCACCACATCCCGGGACAGCAGTTTCGTGGCACGCGCCCTCATAGAGCTGGGTATGGTGTCCAGAAACGCTTCCGACTATGACAAGGCTCTCGGATACTACAAGGAAGTCGCCGCCACGATGAAGGGGAGCGAGTATTACGACGACGCCCTGGCGGCGATAGAGTCCATCTATCAGACCAAGGGCGAGCCGGAGGCGTATTTCGCCTATCTCGAAAGCTCCGGCATATCCTCCTCGAAGACCGGAGCCGAAAAGGAGGCGGTGTACTTCAATTCCGCCGAGCAGGTCTTCCTGAGCGGAAACTACGCCAAGGCCCTCGTGTCGCTGCAGAAGTACCTCGAAGCCTATCCTGACGGCAGCAAAGCTGCCAATGCCAGATTCTATATGGCGGAGTCCTACCGCGCCCTGGACCGGAAGGAAGAGGCCTGCGACAGCTACGCGCAGGTAATCGCCTCCTCTTCGGAGTCCGGTTCGTTCACCGAGATCTCGATGCTGCAATACGCCGCCCTGTCCTATTCGCTCGGGCATTATGCCGATGCGTACCGGGGCTACGCTTCGCTGCTGGATTCCGCCCAGCTTGAGGACAATGTCTTCGCGGCGAAAACCGGTATGCTGCGCTCCGCCTACCGCGCACGGCTCTACGACAAGGCCATCGCCTCTTCCGAGGCCCTCAAGGCGGATTCCCGCTGCACCGAGCCGCTGGGCCGCGAGGCCGACTACGTGAAGGCCAAATCTCTTCTGGGCACTTCGCGCCGCAGCGAGGCCTTCGCGATCCTTAAGACTCTGAGCGGGAATCCTGCGGACAGCTACGGGGCCGAGGCGGCCTATCTGCTCATCCAGGACATCTACGACAGAGGTGAGTTCGACAAGGTGGAGAGCAGCGTGTACAGTTTCGCGCAGAATGCTCCCGACCAGTCCTACTGGCTCGCCAAGGCGTTCATCGTGCTGGGAGACAGTTTCGCCGAGAAGGACAATATGGCCCAGGCCGAGGCGACTTTCCGCAGCATCGAGGAAGGCTACGTGCCTTCGGGCGAGGGGGACGACGTACTGGACAATGTCCGGATGAGGCTGGAGAAGATAGCTGAATTAAAGAAGCAATGATTACGATGAAAAGACATATGCTCATAGCGGCGCTCCTGCTGCCGTCTTTCTGCGCATTTTCGCAGAACATAAATCCTACAGTGCGGGTGACGAACGATTACCGGGGGAAGATTATGGAAGTCCACAAGGGCGAACTCCCGCTCAGCATCGCGGATTCGCTGCTGAAGTTCGACTGGAATTTCGACTACGCAGTCACGGACAATCCCTACCGGGGAGCTTATGACTTCACTCCGTATCTGATAGACACGACTCCGGAGGCGGAGCCTCTCCATCAGGGGAAGTTATATGTCCGCGCGGGTGCGGGCTACAGCTTCCGTCCGGAAGCCTCGGTGGTCTATACACCTTTCTCTTCCTCGAAGTTAGGCCTGTCTGTCTATGACGATTTCGGGGGCTTTTCCGGGAATTATTCAGATTTCAGCCTTTCCCCCGGCGGAGAAAAGCTCGTCCGGGACGGGTACTCGGGCGGTCATCTTTATCGTAACCGTCTGGGAGTCAGCGGTCGCCTCAGTCTCGGCAGGCCCGAGCTGCTCTTCGATGTCGGGACGGACCTGCTTCGTTCGGACTCCCGGATTGCGGGACACAGCTATAATTCTTTCGACGCCAAGGGCAGTCTGGCAGTGGATTTCTCGAAATGGAACCTCCTTCTGGACGCGGGTTTGCGCAGAGGGTCGGACAGTCCGGTCACAGCTCTTGCCGGCGATTATGATATCTCCGAGACGGTTCTGGACCTGGGCTTCAGGATTGTCCGCGAATACGCGGACTCCCGCTACTTCGAGTTCCACCCGAGCGTGAAGTCCGATTTCTTCGCCTATGGCACCTCGGACGGGGAAGTCTCCCTCATCAAGTTCTCGGCTCTCTACAAGGCTGATTTCAGCCGCTCCCATCTCCGTGCCGGCGCTCTGCTCTCCGTAGTGGCCGGAAGTGTGGATGAGGGTATGGTTTTTCTGGGCAGCGGCAGCTCGAAACCTTCCCGGGGGAACTGGCTCTATCCCGATCTATATGCGGATTTTCTGCTTGTTCCTCAGACGCTTAAAGTCTATGCTTCCCTCAGCGGGGGCCCTCGGATGGATGAGCTTAAGTCAGTGCTGGACGAAAGGCCTTTCATCTCTCCCGTGACCAATTCCGTCTTTTTTGCCGATGTGGTCAGCGTGCCTTATGATGCCGAGGCCGGCATCACCGGACGTATGGGAGGCGGAGTGCAGTATAAGCTCGATGTGGGCTACAGGAAAGTGGAGAACGCTCTGTTCGAGTCCATATATGCGGGTTCCGGGGGGCTGTATCTCTCCAAGCTGCTCCGTGCCGGCTACAACCTGCTGCATTTCGACGCGCAGATGTCCCTGGAGACGGAGAGGTATGAGGCGAAATGGGACCTGACTCTTCAGAGCAGCTCTTTCACCCCTTCCGTGACGGCTGTGGCCCTGCCGGCCGTCAAGTCTTCGGCTTCGTTCACCTATAACTGGAACAAGCGTATTTACGGTGGGATTTCAGCGGCTTATATGGGGCGGCGCGTCCAGTCGGATGCTCTGGCTGCCGTCGCCGGGATGGACTGCGGGTATGATACCGTGATTCCGGGCTATCCGGACCTCGGCCTGAATGCGGAATACAGATACAACCGCCGCCTGACCTTCTGGCTCCGCAGCGGGAATCTGCTCGGACAGCCGGTCTATCAGCAGATCCTGATGGCCCCTCGCGGCCCTTGGGTGACAGTCGGCCTGACTTTCTCTCTGTAGTTTTTCTGTAGTTTCTCCCGCCGCTCCGCCCGATGAGGTTTGAGCGGCGTCAGGCTTCGATGACCAGCCCGTCGTAGGCGGGCCTGATGGAGTCGGGAAGACGGGAGCCGAAAGCGGCCCCGTAACCGTCCGGGAGAGGGGAGCCGCAGAATTCGTCATAGACAGGGAAAGTGTGCGAAAGATGCGTGAGCCAGGTGTGTCCTGCTCCGATCTTGAGGGCCAGCTCCACGGCCTGCTCCAGACTGAAGTGCGAATGGTGCGGCTTATAGCTGACCGTGTTCAGGGTCAGATGCTTGAGTCCTTGCAGCTTGCTCAGTTCCGACTCCGGCAGACAGCTCATATCGGTGATGTAGGCTATGTTCCCGAAGCGGAAGCCCAGCACCGGCATCTCCCCGTGCAGTCCGCGTATCGGAATAATCTTCACTCCTCCCTTTGCGAGGTTTTCCTCCGTAGGCCTGTCGGCAGGTGTCGGCTTGCCCGTTCCGGCAAGTCTGAAGGACCCGTCAGGTCGCAGATAGCCGTAGCCCACATCGTGTTTCCAGACCAGTTCTCCTCCGTTATTCGGATAGACCGCGAAGGGCTGCTCGTCTATGAGGTGGATATTCCACTCCGGAGACCCGGGATATTTATGCTCCGCGAAAGCGTAGCCGTATTCTTCTTTAAGAGTTTCTAGCACTTTCGGCTCGCAGTAGATTTCTGCGGGCCGGCGGTCTATATAGTTCAGGGCCCGGACATCGTCCAGGCCTCCGGTATGGTCTTTATGGTTGTGTGTCAGCAGAATCGCGTCCAGATGCCCCACTCCGGCGGAGAGCATCTGCATACGGAAATCGGGTCCCGCGTCCACCAATATCTTCAGCCCTCCGTATTCCACCAGAGCCGAAGCCCGCAAACGCTTGTCGCGCGAGTCCCCGCTGCGGCATACTCTGCATCCGCAGCCTATTATAGGCACGCCCTGTGAAGTCCCCGTGCCCAGAAAAGTCAACTTTACGTCCATATCTATCGATATTATCGCCCTCTCCGTCCGCTCCCTCCTCGTCCTCTCTCTCCTCTTCTCTCCCTTCTTCTTCTCCTCCTCTCTCCGTCCGCTCCCACATTCGCGGAAAACTCCGCAAAGATACTGTTTATTTATTGCATTCTAAGCGGACCGTGCCCCGGCATACTCTATGATCGCTATATTTCCCTGCGGTCCGTCATTGCCGGCCCCGATCGTCATTG
>JAUMVX010000004.1 GCA_030529945.1 Bacteroidia bacterium
GTATTTACCTCAACTGCAGTCCACTAAGGCTCCCCGGCAGGGGTTAGTTCAATAGTTTTTTCATAGACCATTCTTTGCCGCGCTTCAGTGAAAGTGCGACCGTCAAATTGACATAATTCAGGACTGCGAAGACAAGCAATATCACGCTGAAGAATTCAACAGCCCAAAGCGATAGGCCCCAGGTTCGTGTCAGATTCCGATTGTTGTAGTTCGAAGAAATATTGTCATAACGTATTATTCTGATGCTCCGTTTGTTCTCCGGATACTGCGAATAATATGCGGAATAATACTCTTCACACACTTTTCTGCATTGCTCGGACAGATCTTTCTTTTTTGTCCCACGTGAGACTTGTACCAGAGTGTAGATATCACTCCAATACGCATCGGGCTGTTTCCATTGTTTGTCCATCACCGGTGAGTTGATGCTGACTATGATATCTGTTACGGGTAATAGAGAATTGTGAAAGTCATCAAAAATCCCGACTATACTATATTCTTCTTTAGCGAGGACAAATGATTTCCCGATCGGATTCAACCCGAGTTTGGATGCGAAACTCTCAGATATCAGCACATTATGCCTGTCAGCCAGAGATGACGACATCCCTCCGTGAAGGCGGATGTCAAAAAGGTCAAATAAGCCGGTGCTGGCAGCCAGACAGGATGCCTGTAAATGAACCCGGTCGAATGAAACCACATTGTCGGGACACGCATAAACTTGGGCATATTGTTCCACCTCCGGAATGGTCTCTGATATTGCGGGTCCGAGTCCTGCTGTGGTTTCAAAAGTGCCGATGGGGCAGACGGCATAAATGTTCTTATAATTATGGCCGCGGTCGATAGAGCGTTTGTCTCCCAGAAAGGATAGTAATGGGATGGCAAACGCGAAGGCGATACTGGTGCCTATGACTTCTACGGCTATATATAATTTATTCTTGGACAAGAATCGAAGATAACTTTTCATATCAATGTCGCGTGGCTGTGATTATCGTTCCTTCGAGACAAGCGGGATGTCCCATCAGTCTCTCTATCCGGCGGCTTTGGGGCGAAGTTAGGAAAAAAATCCGTATCGTGGCCGGTCGGGGCCGGCAATGACGTGAAAGCCGAGCCGGCAATGATAGCCCTGTGCTTAGGGAAAGAATAAAGGGCCTTGACTCCCCATATAAGGAAGAATACCCCCAGTATTAGTCTTCACCGGAACTTCCTGTCCTCCTCGAGCATTCCGAGGTAGGAATTGTAGCGCTCCGCGCTGATTACGCCGCTCTCGACGGCGGCTTTCACGGCGCAGCCGGGCTCGTGCGTATGCGTGCAGGGAGTGAAGCGGCAGTCGCGGGAAACACGGAGCATCTCGGGGAAATACAGGGCCGTCTCCTCCCTTTCTATCTGCACCAGACCGAATCCGCGAAGACCCGGACTGTCTATGATGCAGCCTCCGGAAGCGAGTCTGTACATCTCATAGAGGCTGGTGGTGTGGCACCCGCGAAGGTGCGAAGTGGAGATGGTCGCGACTTTCGGGTTCAGCGAGGAATCCAGCGCCTTGATGAGCGAGGACTTGCCCACACCGCTCTCGCCCGAGAAAAGGCTCAGACGCCCCTCGCAGGCAGAACTGAGTTCCGACACTCCCTCTCCCGTGACAGCTGAAGTCTCGATGACGCGGTAACCCGCGCCCTCATAAATCTCACGGAAACGCGACAGCTCCTCCCCGGCGAACGGCCTGTAGAGGTCCACCTTGTTCAGAATGATGAGGGGATGCACTCCGAACGCTTCGCAGCTCACCAGAATCCGGTCGAGGAAAGGAAGCTTGATTTCCGGGAAATAAAGAGTCGCTATGATGCACGCCTGATCGAGATTCGCGGCTATGACGTGCGAGCTGCTCGAAAGCTTGCTCGGACGGCGGACTACGGCGTTCCTGCGGTCCCGTATCCCGGTGATGACCGCAGGATGCTCTTCCGTAATCTCCCCCTCAGCCTCATAGTCCACGATATCGCCCACGGCGACAGGATTCGTGGCGCGGCTTCCTTTCAGGCGGAGCTTTCCGCGCAGGACAGCCGGAAAGAGCTCCCACGAAGGGAGCTCCGACAGAAGATAATGGCTGCCGCTGTTCTTTACTACAGTCGCTGTCCCCTTCATCCGGAAAGCGGCTTATCTGTCCAGACCCCGTCCGCGCAGGAACGCTGCGGTCTCGGGTTCACGACCCCTGAAGCTTACGAAGAGGGTCATAGGGTCCTCGCTGCCGCCCTTCTCAAGGAAGGTCTCCTTGAATTTGCGGGCCAGGTCGAGATCCCACACGCCGTTCTCCTCGAAGGCCGAGAAGGCGTCCTTGTCCAGAACTTCGGCCCAGAGATAGCCGTAGTATCCGGCACTGTAGCCGCTGGAGAAGATGTGATTGAAGTATGTGGTGCGGTAGCGCGGGATAATCTCGTCTATGAGTCCCATCTCATCGCAGACTTTCTTCTCGAAAGAGTCGATGTCTATGCCCTCTATGCTGCTCAGTTCGTGCCACTTCATATCCAGGATGGACGCGGCGCAGAGTTCGGCGGTGGTGAAGCCCTGATTGAAGCGGGCAGCGTTCTGAATCCTGGCTACAAGCTCCGCAGGTATGACTTCGCCGGTCTGATAATGTCTGGCGTACTTGGCGAGCAGCTCCGGCTGGAGAGCCCAGTTCTCGTTGAACTGCGAGAAAGTCTCCACGAAGTCACCGGCCACATTGGTGCCGCTGACAGAAGGGTAATGGCACTTGCTCAGGAAGCCGTGGAGGGCGTGCCCGAACTCGTGGAAAGCGGTCTGCACCTCGTCCACGGTCAGCAGGGCCAATCCCGTGGAATCCGGAGCTGAGAAGTTGCAGACATTCACGATGACAGGACGCACGTCATTTCCGGCGGCATCATAATACTGCTCGCGCAGATTGCTCATCCAGGCCCCTCCCCTCTTGCTCTCGCGAGGGAAATAGTCTCCGTAGAAGATGCCGAGGAGGTTCCCCCGGGAGTCGGTTAGCTTATATGCGACTGCGGCGGCATTAAACACGGGAATATCGTCGAGTTTCTCGAAGTTCACGCCGTAGAGGATGTGCGCGGCCTCGAAGATGCCCTCGCGGACATTGTTCATCTCGAAATACGGGCGGGTGAGGGACTCGTCCAGGTCATACTTGGCCTTGCGGACCTTCTCCGCATAATACCACCAGTCCCAAGGCTGAATCCCGGTCCCGGCAGGAAGCTTTCCGGCCTTGATGTCTGCATCCATCACTTTCTGCATCTGCCGGACTTCCTCACGGGCCTTGGCGTTCGCGGCCTTCATTATGTCCGCGAGGAATCTGTCCACGGTCTGATGGTCGTGAGCCATCTTGTTCTCGAGGATGAAGTCGGCCGGGTTGTCGTAGCCCATAATCTTCGCCTTCTCGATACGTAGCCCCATAACTTCCAGGAACAGAGCGCGGTTATCGTACTCATTGCCGTTATGCCCGCGGGAAGAATAAGCCTTGAACATACGCTCGCGAAGCGCCCGGTCCTCCGTATCTGTCATCGCTGACGGATATGCGGACACGCTGATGCCGAACTCGGCCTTGAAGGCATTGTTCTCGGCGAGGATGTTGTTTCCCATCTTATTGGTCTTCACGGATATCTCAGAGTTTATCTCGCGCAGCCGGGCCTGCTTCTCCTCGTCGAGGCCGATGCCGTTGCGCTCGAAAGTCTCATAAATCTTCTTCAGCACCATCTGCTGCTCCCTCGACAGGGAAGACCGGTCGGCATTATAGACAGCCGCCACCCTCCCGTACAGAGCCTTGTTCATATAGATGTCATCGCTGTGTCCGGAAAGCAGAGGAGTCACCTCCTCCACCACGGCCTCCATCTCCGGGCTGTTCTCGCTCTCGCTGAGGTTGAAAAGCACAGCCTGCACCTTGCTCAAAGTCCTGCCGCTGAGTTCGAGAGCCGCGATGGTGTTCTCGAAATCGGGAGCCTGTGCATTTGCTGTGATCGCCTCGATCTCGGCCTTCTGCTCTGCCATTCCCGCCTTGACCGCAGGAACGTAATCCGATATCTCTATCCTGTCGAAAGGAGGTACTCCGTAAGGCGTGTCCCACTCTTCGAGGAGCGGGTTCTGTCTGCCCGTACAAGCTGTCATAGCCATAATTGCCGTTGTGATGAGTAATGTTTTTTTCATAGATCTTCTACTTTTATGTCATCCGGAGAATTCACCGTCATCTGGATTTTGCCCTGATACAGGGCGAGGATGCCGGTGACGCTGATTTTTTTCTTGCCGCTGAGGACGTCGGACGGGATTTCCGTATCGGCGAAACGGGAATAGCCGCTCGTGCGCACCTGGACGCAGATTCCGCCCGGAGTGGAGAAATACTGGCTCACCGAGCCGGCGGCCTTCTCTATGTCCGGGTAAGTGCCGTCCCCCCTGTGGTCGCCCACAGTGCCGTAAGTGTAGTCATTGGCGTTCCCGATATGGACATCGTCCCAGATGCCGGAGCAGAGATATTCCTTCATCTTTTCCTTCGACATCGCCCAGGTGGTGATGCCGGTGGAAGAACCGGAGATGAAGATGCGGTTCGAAGAGAGCTTCTTGTCCCGGTTAGAGTCGAGATAAAGCAGCACGAAGGCTTCGTTGTTTTCCTTATACCAGCTGTCATACCAGCCGTAGCTGAGGTGCTCTACGGTCACGAGTTTCCCTATGAAACTGTTCGTGGCCTGTGTGTCCTTGTTCCCCGGGAGCTGCGACTCCGGGACGATGACAGGCTTCACTTCGCCCTCCACGGCCCCTTTGAAGATATGGCTGTCGATGAGAAGGGAAGTCTCCAGATACGAAGTCTCGTACTCCCCCGTAGGATCCGCAAAACCGACCTGCACCATACCCATCCCGTAGGAAGATCCGGCCTTGTAGCCGTACATTCCCAGGCACAGGTCCCTGCAGTCCACATAGATGCGCTGCCCCGGCAGATAGTCGTTATAGAGGCCGTTTTTGCCCATCTTTATCTCCATTCCTCCGGTCTCGTCCTGTATGTAGAAACTCTTGTAGAAATTACCGGTCTTGTCGGAGGTGGACACGATGCCGGATATGACTATGTTCTCGTCCATAGTCCAGGGACTTCCCGTCTTATATCTGGAAGCGAGGGCGGCGATGGTATGTGTCGTCTGCATCGTCACCGTGGACTTCTTCGCGGGGTCGTCATACTTGCCGGTCACGACAGGCTGGAATTCTTCACGAAGAGACTGGCAGGACGCCAGGGCGCAGAGCGCCGCGATGAAAAATATATGTCTTGCTCGCATAGGTCTTAGAATCTGAAATAGATGTTAAGCATATAGTTCGCTCCGCACATATAGAAATACTTCGGGTCGAAGCGGTAGTAGCGGTCCTTGCCGTAGCTGCTCAGCAGGCGTGTCTGCTCGTAGCCTCCGGTCTTCACGGAGCGGTTGTCCAGCATATTCTTCACTTCCAAAGAGAAGCCTATATTGTACTTTCTCTGTATGTACCAGGACTTTCCGATGCTGCAGTTCATAAGGAAGGCGGGGTCGAACTTCTCCTGCTCAGCCATATAGGAGACTTCCTGCGGAGTCACCACTCCGTCGCCTCCGGCCGCTGCGAAGGTAGTGCGGTAGAGAGGGTTCATATCCAGATAGGAACCCGCGAAGTACTGGCCGTTCAGCTCGAAGAACCAGTAGCTGTTCGTGCGGTAGTTCAGCGCAATCTGAGTCGCCAGCTGAGGGGTGGAAGGCACGTAATGCTGGCGATAGCCGGTGATTATATACTCTCCGGAAGCGTCCTGGTCATATATGGCGGTCCCGTCGGCGTCATATCCCGCGATCTTATAGACAGGATGCTTGTCCCAGTAGGTGACATCCTCATCGCGTATGATTTCGGCGCTGTTGTCCACGGTCTGGATCATATGCGGCTTGCCGACGTATATGTACCTTCCCGCGCTCACCACGGCGGAAAGCGTAAGCCCCTCCACCGGCAGCGGCATCTTGGCTCCGAACTCTATTCCGCTGTGCCTCTGGCCTATGCCCGTCATAGCGAAATTCGTGAAGGACTTCTGGGAGTCGTCATAGAAGCTCATCAGGTCTGTCTGGTCCTTTATGTCCGTATAGAAGGCGGTGAAGCGCAGATTCCATCCGTCCTTGCTGAACTGGTAATTGAAGTCGGCGGAGAATGTCTTCCGCGTGTCAAGACCGGAGACGAGAGTATTGCGCGTGCGCGGAGACACGAAGCTCTGCTGGAAAGTGGGAGCGTCGTTGAAGAAACCCAGATTGGCTGAAAGCCGATGCGCGCTGCCGAGCACGTACGCGCCGCCCGCCTTGGCCGCCCAGGTCGTGAACGCGCTCTTCTGCGACTCGCCGTAGGAGTCGTCCGGGAACAGGCCCTTGCGCACGAGTCCGTCTCTCCAGAAACTCTCGCGGCCCACCGAAGCGGCTCCGGTGAGACTCAGGCCGCCCTTCTCGTAAGAGGCTGACCCCCAGAGCTGCGCCTTGCGGATCTGCGCGAGGTAGTCGTAGCCGTATTTGTCGCCGACGTAGAGTTTCTGCGCCTCGCCGTGCGCGAGATAATAGTCGAGGTCGTTCTGAATCTTCGCCAGATCGGAAGCGAAGTCGCGCTCCGCGAAGTTGTCGATGTTCACGTAGTAGTTTCCGCCCAGCAGGTCCGCGACCTTCTTGTAGTTCTCCGTGCGGTTCCAGCGGAGGTTCAGCCCGGCGTTGAGGGTCAGCAGCTCCGTCGGCAGCCACTTGACGGTCTGCGCGAGGTTCAGGTCATTCTGATCCGTGTGACGCTCCTCCTGAATGTACTTGGAGCGGCCTTCCGGGGAATTGTAGTTCACATTGTACAGCCTGTCCCAGTCGATGTGCTGATAGTTCGCGTAAGCGTCCCCCCGATGCGTCCAGGCGTACTCGGCCCAGGCGGCCTTCTCGGAATTCGACCGGTTATAGTCCTCGTCCTCCATATAGAAATAGCTCGGTAGGTTGCGGTAGTAGTCCGGGCGCGGGTCCGGAGCATCGTACCAGTCGAGAGCCGTGTAGCCGTTGCTTCCCGTGCGCCAGAGCAGCGTGGTCGCCGACTTGAACGTCCGCGAAGGGGTAAACTCGTACTTGAGCACCGTCACCGGCTCGAAAGTCTTGCGCACGCGGGCGTTGCGCACCTTGCCGTTCTGATAGCCCCAGTTCGAATTATACATATTGTCCCCCATCAGGTCATAGACTTCCTGCGTCGAGGCGTTCTGCGCACCTCTCTGCCCCGGAGTCGCGAAAGTGACCAGATTGAAGCTGTGCCGCTCGTCCAGACGCTTGCCGATGCCCGCGTAATAGGCGAACGAGCGGTAGTATACTCCTTCCACCCAGTCGTTTCCGCCGAGCCGCGCAGAGACGTTCACCGCATAGGACCAGCCGTTGTCCAGCTCGCCCGAAGCGTAAGTGCCCATCAGACGCAGGCGGTAGAGTGCGCTGTTGCTGAGCATAGAGAATCTCCAGCCCGTGCGCACCGCGTCCGGCGTACCCGTAATGTTCGTCACCCCGTTATACCCGCCGATGCCGAACTCGGAGCTTTCGAGACCGTTCGTACTTTCCTTGCTGCGCACCGCCTCGTTCAATCCCGTCCAGAGCGAGTACGGCGTATAGCCCGTGAGCGCGTCGTTCAGCCTCACTCCGCTGAAATACACGTCCTGCGACTCGGACTCATAGCCCCGGTTCTTGAAGCGTATCGCGCTGAATCCGTAGCCCGCGACATTGTTATAGGGGTCGTTCGTGCCGAAGAGAATCGTCGGAGAGTCCGAATAGCCCGAATCGTCCATATCGAAGTCGGCGAAATTCGACTCGTCCACCTCCCGGCGGCTCTGCTGAGGTGTCAGCGTGATGAACACAAGGTCGCGAAGATAACCCTCGATGACCACATTCACGCTCTTGCTGACGAAATCCGGAGCGCTGACCTCGAGCACATAGGCCGCATTCTCGAGACCTTCGATGCAGAAGCTGCCGTCCGCGCCGGCCTTGTAGCTCCCGACCGGCTCGGAGCCTTTCAGAAGATCTATTTTCGCGGCCGCGACGGGGTCGCGTCCAATCCTGTTGACCACCGTGGCCTTCACTCCGCCGGTGAGACTGCCCTGCGCGGAAGCGGCGACCGCGCACAGGAGCAGGGCGATTACTGTCAATGTCTTTCTCATTTCCCGATTACGATATAGGTAGGATAATGGTCTGAATAGCCTCCAATGAACGTGCCGCTGGAGAAGGTGCGGAACGGAGTGCCTTTGTACTGGCCGGACTGCTGAGTCATAAACGGCTTCTTGAACACGCGGCCGTAGTATCTGTTCTTTACGATTTTCTTTATCTTGAGTCCCCCGTCCGGTGCGGCGGCGAGATTGTAGTTCACGCTGATGATGTCATAGATGTTCCACTCCCCGCGATATGCCAGCGAGCCGTAGCCGTCCGCAAGCATAGACTCGAACGGGCAGAAGAAATCCTCCTCCCCCGTCTCTGCTATGGTCTTTCTGGAGTGGAGCCATACTTTCTGGCTGTCATCCGTAGGGTTGTCGTTCATATCCCCCATCACTATGATCTTGATGCCCGGATACCTGCGCATCATCCCCATCGCGTGATTATAAATGATCTCGGCTCCGAGGCTCCGCAGGTCCCCGCCCTTGCCTCCGATTCTGGAAGGCAGATGGGTCACATACACCGCCACATCCTCGCCGGCGATTCTCCCGTGCACCATAAGGACATCCCGGGTGCGGAAATTCTCCTGCTCCTCTTCATCTAAGGTAATCGGGACTTTCGTCCCCTCGAAGGAGAAGGGGATGGACTCGCTGTCCAGATAGGTGAACTCGTCCGGACGGTAGAGCATAGCCACATCGATGCCTCTGCGGTCCGGGCTGTCGTAATGCACGATTTCGTAGCCCGCATCCGCGATCTGAGGGTCCACGACCAGATCCTCGAGCACCAGACGGTTCTCCACCTCGCTTACGCCGAGTACCGTATGGTAGCAGCCGTTGTCCTTCGCCATAGCCTTTATGACTTCGGCTATGTTATGTATCTTCTTCTGATACCGGGCCTCCGTCCATTTGTTCGTGCCGTCCGGGAGGAACTCGTTGTCGTTCTTGCCCGGGTCGTCATAGATGTCGAAGAGGTTCTCCACATTGTAGAAACCTATGACGAAATTCTTCTTCTGGGCGTCCGCTCCGCAGGCGACCAGAGACAGGAGAATAAGTGAGAAAACAATCCTTTTCATCATCGACTGAATGTATTATACCACCACGGGTCCGCTTCGGACTCCACCTTGGCGGCCGTGCTTTCCCCCACTGCTGCGGGGAGGTTTACGAAAAGATCGTAGCCGAGCTTCTTCTCAAGCTCCGCGACGCTCATAGACTGGGCCTTGATGTCATCGTCCGCATATGCCCTGTGCTCGAAATAGAAGGCTATGGCGATGTAGCCGCCCGTGGAGCTTCCGATGGAGCCGCCTTTCTTGTAGCCGAGCAGCGCCTTGTAATAGCCGACCGGAACGGTGATCTTCTTGCCCATATTGTCCAGAGCATACTCGGTGGAACCCGCGATGTCCGCTCCGGTCACCACATAGAGTGTGTCCAGCTGGCGGCTGCAGTCCCGGACCTTCCCTTCGAGGACCTTCCAGGCGTGGTCGTTCAGTTCACCGCGCTGTGGGGTCATATTGGTCCCGTAGAATGTATCGACGTTTGAGTTGTATTCGAGCCTGTCCGCCGACGGAATCTGATGTCCCCTCTGGTATCCGCCCTGGAATCCTCCGAAGGCGATCACAGGCTGGTATTTCTCGGGGACCTTGGGATCGACGCCCCACTCGTTCGTGCGGCTTCCGCTGCCTATCAGCGAGGAGTTCAGAGGGTAGGCCACCCATACGGCGACCTTTGCCGCCGTATCCAGATAGAAGGAGTAGTTGCGCACCTGGGCGCTCCCCCTCTTCATATTCCTGGTGAAGAAGAATCTGGACTTGCTCTCCGTGGCGGGGAGTTCCAGATACGCTTTCACCTTGTCGGGCCTGAGTCCGTCAATGTTCTCTCCGGCCTGCTGCCTGACTGTGACTTCGGAGCGGCCGGTGCCGCAGAGAAGCGTCAGAGTACAGCTTCTCTCTTCCGAAGTGCAGTTCTCGTCATACGAGAACACCAGATCGGACGCGCTGCCGCTTCCCGAAGTCCTGTCCACTTTCGCCCAGGCTTCCACACCCTCCTGAAAGGTCAGGACGAGAAGCCAGTTCGAACCGGCGCTGACTCTTATGTACTGCTCATCGGCAGTGTTCCCGAGCGCAGTCCTGGGAACGGTGAGTACGACGGGCACATCTTCTTCCGCCTTCTTCTCCTTGCAGGAAACGAAGACGGAAAGGGCGGCCAGTATGCACAGCGCCGCCCCATACAGGTGATTCAGTTTATTCCGCCGCAATGTAAGCTAGTTTTGAGAGCTGTACGAAACCGTTCTTCGAGGCAGTGGAAACCTTGCAGTCGAAGACGATTTCATAGTAAAGGTTTCCGGCCTGTCTGTCCGCAGGTACGGCGAACTCTATATCCCCGGCCGCCGCATCCTCCGGAGCGGAGACGGAGCAGACCTGCGTGCTGAGCGAAGCGTCGCTATAGACGTTCAGTGTCAGAGAGTTCATAGATGAAGCGTCATAGGTGTCGGCTGTCAGCACTACTTTGGCTATAGTGGCCGCTACAGCGGTGGAGCTTGCGATCTTCGCGACGGACGGGTCTTTCTTGCGTCCGCACTTGATATATGTCCAGTTCTGCCACTGATAGTTGTTGAAGTTCTGTATGTCGAACTCATTGCCGCCGATTTTCGCCGTCCAGGTGCTTACGTAATCGTTAACTTTATTGTTATCCCTGTTGTCGTCAGGGAAGGTGAGGACTACCGAACCCTCAGGATACTCCGTCTCCTGTCCGGCCTCGTGGGAGATGTACAGGGCAGGACAGCTGCTGCCGCCCGCCTGGGCCGTGCCGTTATACTCCGAGCGCAGCGTCCAGAACGTGAGCTTATCTCCGGCCTTCAAGCCTATCTGGGAGAAGGATTTGTCGTTCTTTCCGTCAGCCCAATCCTTAGTGAGTCCATAGACATACACCTGGCCGCTTTCATCCTTAACATAAAAGTTACCATACTCAGCCCCCGTTATGCTCGCTATGGTTCCGGTAATCTCGTACCAGTCTGTGGTGTTCACCGGCTTCTCGAGGAACTCCGCGACGGTAACAGCCGTAGCCTGTGTCGGCTTGGTGACCGGATCATCATCTTCATCGTCTCCGCCTTCACCCGCTTCGAACGAGAGGATGTGCGCGTCCACCACTTCGTGCTGGCTCTTCGGGGAGTAGTAGTCATATTTGCCTGCGAGAGTCACCTTGCCGCCGTTCGAAATCTTGTCGGACCAGTCGGACTTGTTCTCGACGCTATAGACATAGATGGAGCCGCTCTCGTCGGTCAGATTGAAACTGCAGTAGGTGCTGTTGAAGCCGCTGACGATACCGCTGAGCTTGTAGTACGTGGTCTTGTCGGCAGCCTTGATGAAGTCAGCCACCGTAAGGCTCTTGGCGTTGTCGTAGTCCACGTCCGGGGTATCCACGGCCTCATACTCGACGACGGTCCCGTTAGCGAGCTGGTCCTGGCTCTTCTTCTCGTAGTAGCTGTATTTGCCCCTGACGGAGACCTTGTCGCCGTTCTTGAGCGGAAACTCGTCCCAGTTCTCGATGAACGGGCAGCTCACGGAGCCTGTATCGTCCGTAAGGGTGAAGCCCCAGTACGAGCCGGAAGCGTTCTTGGTCACGTCGCTGATGGTCCCCTTGAGGATGTACTCGGTGTTCGTGTCCTTCTTCGCGAGGAACTGAGCCACGGTGAGGGTCTCGTATTCGGCCTCTTCGCCTTCAGGGCCTTTCTGGGTTATGGTGAGAGGGGCCTTACAGAGGATATTGCCGTAGAACACGATATTTGCCGTACGGTCGGTTTCCTTATTCTCCAGAGCCTTGACGGTGATGGTCTGGGCATCCTTCGAGGCCTTGCCGGAGGACGGGCTTATCACGAGCCAGGTCTGGACATCGGCATCATAGCCCTGAAGCGTCCAGTCTACGGTAGCCTTGAGGGAGAGAGTCACCTCATCGCCCGAGGTGGCGAGTTCGATGGCGGAAGCACCGCTGAGGGTGACCTCTTCCGGCCCCAGATCCTCTTTAGGGTCGCAGGCTGCGAAAGTCAGCGCAAAGGCTGCACAGGAGAAAAATAAATGTCTGAGTTTCATAAAGTAAAAATTTGCTTGGCAAGCGCAAAATTACATATTTCTCTTCAGATATCAAACGTTTCTTTTTCCTGTGGAGCCATCAGGCGGGGGAAAGTGATTCCCAAACGCAGGCTCTGCCGCCTTTTACGCAAAAAGCAGGCGCGCCCGCACGGGACCCGCCTGCCTGAATAATCTTATGCGATAGTCTTACTTCTTGATTCCGAAGAAGATGGCGCGTGTCTTGGCACCTTCCGCAGTGGAAATGGTGATGTCCGTATCAGTCGGAAGATCCACCGGAATGTCCCAGGAATACTTGTCGGTATCAGCCACAGTGAGGGTGTATGGAGTATTTCCGGTCGCACCGTCATTCGCGGCGATATCCTGGGTGGCGACTATGCTTCCTCCCATAGAGAAAGTAAGTGTAGTGGCTGCACCCTTCCACGCTACGGCATAGAAGGAAACCTTCTTCGTGCCGGCAGGGATGGTGATGGTGACACTGCCAGCCTTCGAGGATGTACCGATTTTGAGAACTTTCTGGCCTTCTACTCCGTTAATGGTTGCTATACCGTCATCGTAGGCATTGGCTCCGAGAGTGTAGTTCAAGTCGATGGAATAAGGACTCTCGTCCGGAGTCGGATCCGGATCAGGTTCGTCAGCCGGAGCGGTATAAGCGAGAACCACGCCGCCGGCGGCCATCTGAGGAGAACCGTTATATTCGCCCCTCTTGCCGCCTACCGTAATAGTCGCGCCCACTTCAGGATTGAGAACAGCCACATCGGACTTGTCATAAGTGGTGACACGATAGAGGTAGAGGGTGTTCTCCTCGTCCGCTATGGTGATGTTCACGTTATTATAGGCGGATTTGCCGCTGAGGAAAGCCACCTTCGTGATCTTGCCGGTCACTGCGAACTCGGAATCGTTCGCTGCGGCGAGGAACTCGGCGAGGGTAGCCTTGGCATAAGACTTTACGGACTCCACGATGCCGCCCGCGGCCATCTGAGGATTTCCGTTATAAGAGCTTCTCTTGCCCACTACGGTCACGATGTCGCCCGCGGCGAGACCGAGGTCCTCTACGTTCCCCTCACTTGCTACAGCACGGTAGAGCTGAACGGTCTTGGTGAAGTCTCCGGAAGCTACGATTATATTGGCATTGTGATACTGGGAGTTGGCACTCACCTCAGTGATGACGCCGGTTACACGGTACTGGGTGTCACCTTCGGCAGCAGCGAGGAACTCCTCTACGGTAGCGGCGATGACAGCGCCCTTCTGTGCGAGGGTCGTGGTGGCGGAATACTCCTTGCCGCCGGAGGTGGTGATGAACTCGAGGGTCGTGGAGCGGTCACCGCCCGCGTTCGCGGCAGCGTTGAACACTACGACAGCCTCCTTGGCGGAAGTGCTAACGGACTTCACGGAGAGCCAGGACTGTGCGGCCTCGGGAATGGAAACGCTCACGCCGTCGCCCGAGCAGCTGAGTGTGACTGTGAAGTCACCGCCCTCGATAGGAAGCTCTGCGGATTCCGGATCGACGCTGTCCACTTTGATAAGGGACTTCTCGATGGCAATCACGGTGACATTGACGAGCTCGATGGTGCCGCTGTAGGTCTTTCTCGGGCCTTCTACGGTGACGATGTCACCGGCAGTGATGCCGAGGCTGGAGAAGTTCTTCTCCGCGCCGCTGGCATCGAGGGTTCCATATACATAGACCTCATCGGTATCGTCCTGAACATAGTAGTTGCCATAAGTGGTGTTGCTGATGTTCTTCACGGTACCCTTGATGCGATAGGTGACGCCGTCTTCGCCGTTGTTCACCTCCTTGCAGGTGGAAATCGGAAGCTCGGTCTTCTCCGTCATCTGGAGGACATTGATGAGCTGGTATTTTCCGCCGCAGCTCAGATATACGGTGGCCTCGTTTGTGGAGGTCGCCTTTTCCGCAGAGAAAGTCACGTCAGCTTCGCCGGCGGAACCGTAAGACGGATAGATGGTAAGCCAATCCGGAATCTGCTCGAAGCCCCAGGCGTCGTGTGCGGTGACCTTGATGGTCTTCGAACCGCCTTCCGCCGGGATAGCCACATAGGATGAGGACACCTGCACCTCATCGAGATGTCTCTCGATGTCTTCCTTGCAGCCCGTGGTAAGGGCGAGGGCCGCGAGAACAGTAGTGAAAATATATTTGAGTTTCATATCCTGTGTCAGTTAGAATTAATTGAACATATACTTAAGACCGATGGAGGCGTACCAGCACTGGCCGATGGCGTGATAAGGGACGAACGTCTTGGTGTCCGCTCCGTAAGCCGACGGTGTGGAGAATGTGGCATAGCCCTCTGCATCCACGCCTTCATACTTGAGGATGCGACCCTCGCCGAGAGCGGAGTTCATATACTTGCTCACGCCCCAGCTGGAGTTGAAGAGATTCAGGACGTTCTTGATGTCGAAGCTGACCTGGAGAGTGTTCGTGGCTCCGAAGAGATCCAGCTTGAAGTCGTGCTTGTAGCTGAAATCGATTCTGTGTACCCAAGGAGAATATACGCTGTAAGCTTCGGCGTACTCGCCCTGATGCTTGCTGAGATACTTGTCCTTGTGGACGTAGGCCATAAAGCGGTCGCGGTCGTCGTTGGACACGAAGCGGAACTCTCTGTTCTCCACTTCCTTGTCTGTAGGGATGTAGATAGCGTCGTAGTTGTAGCCGTCGCCGTTGATGTCGTTCACGGTCATATAGGAGTAGTTGTAGCCTCCTCTCCAGGCCTCGTAGATGAGGCTGAAGTGGTTGTTGCTCTTGTCATCGTGGGTGATGGAAGCGACTACGCGGTCAGGGGTGACATACTGCGAATTGTGCAGACCCGGATCGTTAGGACCGTTCACGGTGGCCATATAGTTCAGAACCGAAGAAGCGTTCGAACCCGGCATACTCGTGAGCTCCTTGCTGACGGTGTGGGTGTAGGCCGCCATAAGGCTGAGGCCGTCGACAGGACGCATATTCAGGGTGACATTGGCTGAATAGCCGTATCCCTTGCTCGTGTTCTCGAGAACGTAGGCGTTAGGCATATTGGTGGTCTTGCCGTCTTTCTCGTAGGTAAGCTTGTAGTCGGAATAGATCGCGCGGTTGTCGGCTCCGTTGAATCTTGCGAAGCCCTCGGTGCTCTTCACGCTCCAGTCAGACATACATACGCCGTTGATGGTCTTGTTGAAGATGCCCTCGGCGGTGATGGAGAACGGGAAGGAAGTAGGGAACGCGTAATCCACGGCGAGGGAGGTCTTCCATACCTGAGGCATCTTGAAGTCCGGATCCACTGCGGAGATTTCCGAAGGTGCGGTTCCGTCTTCAGGCTTGATGGTGGAAGGATAACCCATAGAGACGAGCTTGTTGTAGAGGGCCTCGCGGTTCAGGACGCCGCCGGCGAACTGGCTCATATCGGTCTTGGTGCCGTTCTTTCCGGTCGCGTTGAGCTTGGCCTGATACTGTACCATACCGGAGTTGGTAGGCATATTCGTGAAGAACACGAGAGGCAGACGGCCGGAGAAGAAACCGGTGCCGCCGCGTACCTTGAGGCTCTTGTCACCGAGTACATCCCAGGTGAAGCCCACGCGCGGAGAAACGGTCACGTTCGCTCCCGGCCACTTGCCGGTGTCGATATGACGTCCGTCATAGTCAAGGTCATAGATCGCCTTGTTCGTCATAATGTCCTTGTTGCTGAAGAACAGCCCGTCGAGACGCACACCGTAGGTGAGCTTGAAGTTGTCGTTTACAGACCAGTCGTCCTGTCCGTAGATGCCGGCCTTGTAGAAGCGCACGCGTGCGGCCGGGCTGGCTTCGCCGTCATAACCGTAAGTAAGGCAGACGATTTCAGGGGCGGCTCCGTTCAGGAAGTCGTCGAGAGTTTTGTAGCGGTAGTAACCGGTACCGTTACGCATATAGCTGTTGTCGGCCATCTGATATTCGTAGCTCGCGCCGAACATCACCTTATGCGTGCCGTTGTACCAGGTAAGGTCATCCTTGACGTTCATAACGTTGTTATGCACACCGTTGTTCCAGGTGAAAAGCTCATAGCCGAGAGCCATATATGTCCTGGTGCCGTCGGCGTCGGTCGTTCCGTCATAGGACTTCTGGCCGCCGTCCAGGATGTCGATGAACGGGAATTCCGAAGAATTGGTCCCGCGGACATCGTCAAGCTGTGAATAAGTGGCGAGGAACTGGTTGCTGAGCTTGTCGCTGAGACGGCTGTTGAGGTCGAGCGACCAGGTGTTCACGAGATTGTCCTGAGAGTACATCGCGTTCGCGAAGGACATCGAGTAGAGGGATGTACGGCTGGAGGCGGAACGTGAACCGCCGTCCATCGAAGAACCGTTCGGAGCGTTCCAGGCCTTGTTCAGAGTGTGGTTGTAACGGAGCGCGAGCTTGTGCTTGTCGCTGATGTTCCAGTCGATGCGGGCGAGGATCTTGCGATTGCTCTCGTCTGCCGGGAAGTCAGTCCAGGAACCGGTGTCATATCCGTACTTGGTCTTCACGAACTCGGAAACCTTCTTGAGGTCGGAGAGTTTGGTGCGGGAAAGATACTGGTCGGAATCGCCTATGCCGTCGGAAGAGCCTCTCCAGCGGTTCGCCACGGTAGGGGTCTTGGTGCCCTCGTAGTTCACGAAGAAGAAGAGCTTGTTCTTGATGATAGGGCCGCCGAGGGTGACGCCGTAGATGGTGTTGCGGTCCTTGTCGCGTGCGCCGGAAATGGTCTCGCCCTCCACGGAGTCACCGCGCATATTCTCGTTGCGGTGATATACGTAGGCGGTACCCTTGAAGGTGTTCGTACCGGACTTGGTGATGGCGTTCACGCCGCCGCCGATGAAGTTCGTCTGGCGTACATCATAAGGGGAGATGACCACCTGAAGCTCCTCGATGGCGTCGATGGAGATAGGGTTGCCGCCGCCCGGAAGATTCGAACTCAGACCGAAGTTGTTGTTGAAGTTGGCGCCGTCCACGGTGAAATTGGCCGTACGGCCGTCAGCTCCCGCGAAGCTCATCCCGTTTCCGCCGTATGGCGAGAGTCTGGTGACGTCGGAGATGCTTCTGCTGACGGTAGGAAGAGAGGTGATCTGCTTGTTGTTTATGTTGGTGGCAGCACCTGTCTTCTCGACAGCGAACTTGGAATTTGCCGTAGATATTACCACCGACTCCGAAAGCATCTGCTTGTCGTCCTGCAGTGTGGCGCTGAGGCTGTAAGGCTCGGCGAGCTGGAGGGTGATGTCAGTGTAGGTAACGGTCTGATAACCGAGGCAGCTGACCTCTACAGAGTAAGGACCGCCGGAACGCATACCGTTTATGAAGTAACGGCCTTCAGCGTTCACGACTGCAAAATACTGAGTACCCGATGGGGTGTGGACAGCCACGACTGTCGCACCGGGGATAGGTTCTCCACTGGCGTCGGCAACCTTGCCGTTCAGCGAAGAAGTAGTCACCTGCGCGGACGCAGACACAACAAAAGACACTACTGCCAGAGCTGACAGCAGGATTTTGAAGAATTTGTGCATAATATCTATAAGTTTGAACAGTAAATTTCCGGCAGCAAAGTTACGCAAAAATTCGATGTGGGAAAATAATATTCGTTTTAGTAACTAAAATTTAACAATCCCGGATGCTGCGGCGGCCCCGGACGGTTCCGACAGAGGCCGCAGCCGCACTTTCGCGAAAAAAGTTTGCATATGAGAGGGAATCTGCATACCTTTGCGCCCACGTGAATGTGGAGAGATTTGCTTGCTTGCAACCACACTAAAAAATGCTAAAAATCATATCTTTTTGGTGTATCTCCACGTAGCGCGTACGTTGGAGTTTTTTTTATTTTTACACATTATGAACTATTTGTTTACTAGCGAGTCAGTATCCGAAGGACATCCGGATAAAGTTTCGGACCAGATTTCAGATGCCATACTCGATGAGTTCCTGCGTCAGGATCCCGAGGCCAGAGTGGCCTGCGAGACCTTCTGCAGCACAGGTCTGGTGGTCGTAGGCGGTGAAGTTCGTTCAGAAGACGCTTACGTGGACATCCAGCACGTCGTGCGCGATGTCATAAACCGTATCGGCTACGACAAGGCCGACTATAAATTCAGCGGCGACAGCTGCGGCGTGCTCAGCGCCATCCACGAGCAGAGCGCCGACATCAGCCGCGGCGTAATCCGGCAGACCGAGGAGGAGCAGGGCGCCGGCGACCAGGGTATGATGTTCGGCTACGCCTGCCGCGACACCGAGGAGTATATGCCTCTGCCGCTCGCGCTCGCGCACCGCACGCTTCAGGTATTGGCGGGAATCCGCCGGGAAGGCAAGCTTATGCCTTACCTGCGTCCCGACTCGAAGTCTCAGTACACCATAGAATATGACGAGCACAATGTTCCTCAACGCGTACACACGATAGTGCTCTCCACCCAGCACGACGAGTTCGACAGCGACGAGGCTATGCACGAGCGCATCACCCGCGACGTGCGCGAGATTCTGCTACCGCTCCTGATGAAGACCCTGCCGGCGAAGACGGCGGAGCTCTTCGGGCACGAACCCCGCATTCTGGTGAACCCTACGGGCAAATTCGTCATCGGCGGTCCTCACGGCGACACCGGTCTGACCGGACGCAAGATCATCGTGGACACCTACGGCGGCAAGGGCGCGCACGGCGGCGGAGCGTTCTCCGGCAAGGACCCGTCCAAGGTGGACCGCAGCGCAGCGTACGCCGCACGCTGGATAGCGAAGAATATGGTGGCCGCCGGCGTGGCCGACGAGATGCTCGTGCAGCTCTCCTACGCCATCGGAGTGGCGGAACCTGTCAGCATCTATGTGGACACCCGAGGCACGTCGCGTTTCGCCGACGCGCTGATCGCCCGCAAGATCTCTAAACTTTTCGACCTGCGTCCGTCGAAGATCATCAGCCGCTTCGGCCTGAAGAACCCGATCTACGAGCCGACCGCCAGCTACGGCCATTTCGGGCGCAAGCCTTATAAGAAGACGATGACGCTCATCCGAGGCGGCAAGTCTGTGGAGCGCGAGGTGGAATTCTTCGGCTGGGAAAAACTCGACGCCGTAAGCAACATCCGCGAGGCCTTCGGCATCTGATATGCAGCAGTTCCGGCGGCCGCTCCCGCGTCCAATCTTTCTGCGGACGGCCGCAGCGGCTGCGTGACTGACTGCCGGGAGGGACGCGGCCGGAAAGGCCGCGCAATATGAAAGAGGAATCACACATAAGAGCCACTTATGCCTAAAGCGAAGAGCAGCATACAGATAAAGAACCGCAGGGCCTCGTTCGACTACGAGTTTCTGGAGAACTACACTGCGGGCATCGTGCTCGTGGGGACCGAAATCAAGTCCCTGCGCGCGGGCAAGGCGTCCCTGTCGGACGCTTACTGCTACTTCTCAGGCGGCGAGCTCTATGTGCGCGGAATGAACATCTCCACCTACTTCTGGGGTTCGTGGAACGTCCACGAGCCCGCGCGCGACCGCAAGCTGCTTCTCACGAGGCGCGAGCTGCGTCACCTTCAGCAGGCCGTGAAGCTCAAGGGACTCACTATAGTGGCCGTCCGCGCCTACGTCGCGGACAATGGCTACGCGAAGCTCCACATCGCTCTCGCGAAAGGCAAGCACGAGTACGACAAGCGTCAGAGCATCAAGGAAAAAGACATCCGCCGCGAGATGGACCGGGGATAGGTCATTCCGGCAGAAGAGACGAGCGGGTCGCGCACCCATTGGCCGCCCCCGGCGGGGTATCATTGGCCGCAAGGCCGCAGAAATCACTTATGTCCGAAGGAATGGCGCGTGCCCTCGACTTCTCGCCAGTAGGCTGCGTCGAAGTCGGGATATTCGAACGCTCCCTCCCGGTCGAGGCTGAAACACAGATAGGTAATCTTGCAGCCCTGGTCGAGGAACATCTTCTCGTAGAAAGTCTGAACCTCGTAGAGAGACGCTATTTCATCTTCCGAAATTTCCGGGGAAGGAGCGGAGAAAAGGCTCTGAGCGGGAGTGCCGTAGAGGTCTTCGGTGCAGGCGAGAATCTTCAGGCCGTTCTTCTCAGCCACGGCTTTCGTGTACTGATGCAGGAAGATGCTGTCGGTCTTGAGATGAATCAGGCCGCCCGGAGCGAGGAACTTACGGTAGCGCTCCAGAAACAGCGGCGAGGTCAGGCGTGAGTTCTCGCTTTTCATCTGTGGGTCGGAGAAAGTCAGCCAGATCCGCGAAATCTCGGAAGGCGCGAAGAAAGCGGTGATGAATTCGATGCGGGTGCGAAGGAACGCTACATTGTCCAGAGCGTGCTCGTGGGCATACTTGGCCCCCTTCCAGAGGCGTGCGCCCTTGATGTCCACACCTATATAATTCCGCGTAGGGATGCGGCGGGAAAGGTCGATGGTGTATTCCCCCTTTCCGCAGCCCAGCTCGAGGACTATCGGCTGACTCTCCTCGAACATCCATTCGTTCCAGGCTCCCTTTATCTCGTGGTCGCGAAGCGCGAAGTATCCATCCTGCAGAAGCTCCTCGGATGAAGGCTGGAGAAGACAGGCAAAGCCTTCATTCTCCGCGAATTTTCTTAATTTGTCGTGTCCCATCGCTATAGTTCCTCTCTCTTGCATATGATCCCCCAGCCGCGCAGGTCGCGGACCGGCTCTGTCTGCCCGAGGGTCAGAGTCCAGAGGCCGCGCTCCACGGGAATCAGACCGCTGCGGTAAGGCAGAAGGCACTGGAGGGAAAAGAATCCGTCTTCGCGGCTGCTTTCCGCGAAGGAAAAATATACGTTCTCGCTGTAGTCGCCTCCGGACGGAGAGGTCCAGACCATCCGGAGAGTGACGCCCTCCGGGGCATCCGGTCTCTGATGGTTCCCGTCGAGGCGGGTGTATAGGCTGATGTCATAACAGGCGGCAGAGTCCGACATATCCACCTCGAAAGTGTATATTCCCTCTTGGACACAGTCTTCACGCAGTATGAACCTTTCCGTCACCGCGGGCCTGGTGCAGGCCTGCAGTAAAGTCAGGACAGAGAGGAGGATTGCCGGGAGGTGCCGCATCTGTGGATGGTGAAAAATAAGTCGGTCAGATTTTCTGAAGTCGCTTACTCTGACGGCTTCGGGGCCTCGGCGCGAGGCGCTTCACCCCTGTTTCCCCTGGCCTTGCCGCTGCTGCGGTCGGAGCGGGCGTCGCCTCGGCCTTCACCTCTGCGGCCGTCGCGTCTGTCGGAAGGACGGGCATCCCGGCGCTGATCGCGTCCCGATGTCTTCGCTGCGGCTTCACGGCCACCCTCGACGCGCTCTGTTGTCTTTGCTGCTGCATCACGGCCACCCTCTGCGCGCCTGCGGCCGTTATCCGGCTTGGCACGGCGACGCTTCCTGCGGCGGTCGGTATTGTCGAAACGCGAGATGCTGTCATCCCCCACAGCCGAAATGAACTCCGGCTTCGACGGCTCCGGCTCCAGCTTCAGACTCTCCGGCTTGATGCCTTCGGCATTCATCTCCTGGACATTCCGGACTTCCTCCGCATCGAGCGGATAGATTTCTGAAAGCGAATGCTTGTCATAGGAGAAATACATCAGCTCCTTCAGGATGTCCGTTTTCACCAGATAAGCCGGACCGTCCTCGAACTGGAGCGGCTCGGTCACCTTCGGCAGCCTGGACTGCGCGTCCATATATGTGGCGACTTCGTAATTCAGACAGCACTTGAGCTTGCCGCATTGGCCGGCGAGCTTCTGCGGGTTCAGCGAGAGATCCTGCACACGCGCCGCCGAAGTGCTGATGGACTGGAAATTGGTGACGTAATTAGCGCAGCAGAGCTCGCGGCCGCAGACACCCAGACCTCCGATGAGACCGGCCTCCTGACGCGCTCCGATCTGCTTCATCTCGATGCGGATGCGAAACTCCTCCGCATACACCTTGATGAGCTGGCGGAAATCCACGCGTCCGTCCGCAATGTAGTAGAAGATAGCCTTGGTGCCGTCGCCCTGGAACTCCACGTCTCCGATTTTCATCTCGAGTCCCAGCTCGGCGGCGAGGCGGCGTGCCTTGATCATAGTTTCCTGCTCGCGGGCGATGGCTTCCTGCCACTTCTCGATATCGAAAGCGCGGGCCCTGCGATAGATTTTCTTGAATTCCGACTTGGTCGGATCGACCCCCTTGCTCTGCATCTGCTTGCCCACCACGGGGCCTTCGAGCGTCACTATGCCCAGATCGTGCCCCGTAGCGGCCTCCACCACGACGAGGTCGCCGAGCTTGACGTTCTGGCCGGAAGCGTTTATGTAGAAGCCCTTGCGCGTATTCTTGAAGCGGACTTCGAAAATGTCCCTGTACTCGGGCTGCGACACTCCGTGCAGCCAGTCGTGGTCCTTAAGCTTGCAGCAGCCCTCGCGGTAAACGCAGTTCAGCTCGCCGGACTCCTCGTCCCTCTGAACGGTACAGCCGCGGTTGCAGTCGAACTGTATAGATTCTACTTTACTGTCCATAAGATGGAATATAGTTTATTCACGAGGTCGCAGAAGAGGATTTTAAGGTTTATGTTCCTCCCGATGAGCATATGGCTCCTGTCGAGCAGCGGCAGGGCGGTACGCGAGAAGTTCTTGCGGCAGCGCGAAGCGATCGCGCCCAGAGACTCTTTCTCACGCGGACTCATTCCGGCCAGACTCTCCATTCCCTGCTGAAGCAGGAAAATCTTTCTGAGGGCCTCGCTTGCAAATATACAAAAAGCTTTGGCTTTCTCGCGCGAGGGCTGCGCGGAAAGTTCTTCGGCTATGTCCTGGGCGGCGCAGAGATCTTTTCTCAGCAGCGCTTCCATAAGGGAGACGAAACACTCCAGCTCCGCTCCGACAGACTCCTCAGCGCGACTCCGACGCTTCCCCCCGAAAGAGCGGCAGCCTCCGCAGCCTCTTCGGCAGTCTTTCCGAAACGCCCCGTGAGCACCCCTGCCACCTCGGCCTTCGACAGCGGAGCCAGACGGATGCACTCGCAGCGCGAAGAAATCGTCGTGAGCACCTTGTCCGCCGCGTGCGTGACGAGAATGAACTGAGTCTTCTCCGGCGGCTCCTCGATACTCTTCAGCAGACGGTTCGCCGTATCCGCGTTCATCTTCTCCGGCAGATAGATGACCACCGCCCGGTAGCCTCCCTCCAGCGAGCTGAGACTCAGCCGATCCCGCAGGATTTTAGCTTCCTGCACCGCGATGAGCGAAGACTTGCCGTCGAGAGCGAGCGCATCGTTCAGATCGCTTTCGAGGAAATAAGGGTTGGCGCTCACAAGTTCCCGCCAATACTGCATATAGCTGTCCGAGGTCGGTTTGTCGCCGCCCGCCTTCGGTCCCGCCGCCACCGGAAAGATGAAGCTCACGTCCGGATGGATGAGCCTCTCCACCCTCGCAGTCCCCATAAGGTCCGAAAGGAAGGCAAGCGCGAGCCCCACGGCTCCGCAGCCGTCATTCTCGTAGAGCATTATGGCGTGCGGAACCTTTCCGCGCCCGATCATCGAAGCGAGCGCGTCCCTGACGTGGTCATTTCCTGCTATTTGCGAGAGTGATGTCATCGTTCATTTACGTGCCGGGCCGTGTCTCCGGCGGGGGCGGCCCCTCATCTGTTTCTTCTGGCGGTATACTCCGCCAATGCTATGAGATGCTCCCTCGCCTGCGAGTCCCGCAGCGGCGAGAGAGTCCCGACAGCCTCGTCCACATAGTCCTGCAGCCGTCTGCGGGCGTAATCCAGACCTCCGAACTCATCCACGAAGCCGAGCACGAGGGAACGCTTCTCCTCACTGTCCGCGGCGTCGCGCACAGCCGCACGGATCCGCCTTTCCGTCTTCTCGTCCGCCGAGGAGAGGGCCCCGAGCAGGGGCATCGTGATCTTCTGCTCCCTCAGATCCTGTCCCACAGGCTTTCCGAGATCTCCGCCGGCATAGTCGAGAATGTCGTCCTGTATCTGGAAGGCTATCCCCAGAGCCTTGGCGTAGCGTCGCATAATCTCCTCGTCCTGAGGCGAAGCGTCCACCGACTTGGCGGCTGCGACGCAGGATGTGACGAAGAGAGAAGCTGTCTTGCAGTAGATTATCCTAAGATAATCCTCCTCCGTGGTGTCATCGCTCCCGGCTTTCTGAAGCTGGAACATCTCCCCCTCCGCGAGGTCGCTCAGAGTCTTCGAGAAGAGCTCTATCACTTCCAGCCTGCGGCTTTCCGCCGAAAGCACCTCGTCCACCGCCCTCACGAGCCAGAAATCCCCTACCAGGACGGCGGCCGTGCCGCCCAGAAGCGACATTACGGTCGGTGCGCCCCGACGGGTGTCACTGCGGTCAGCCACATCGTCGTGAAGCAGCGTGGCGTTATGCAGCAGTTCCACTGCCGCCGCATAACGGATGCTGTCCTCGGAAAGCGGTCCGTCCCCGGAGGAGAGAGCCCTTGCCGAAAGCAGCGAAAGCATCGGACGGAGTTTCTTTCCGCCGTGCTCCAGAATGGAGGCGTTTATGCTGCCCAGAAGCTCTATGTCCGTAGTGAGCGCACGCTCGATTCTTGCGCAGCAGCGCTCCCAGTCCCGCCCCAGATAGCCGATGACTTCCGCTCTTTTCATTATGGCCTTCAGATAATTCCCGCGAACTCTTCCACAGTCTTCGGAAAGGCGATGAGCGTCAGAGTATGCTCATCCACCATCCCTTTCTCGAGAAAATGGTTCAGAATGGCCTTTACGGGCTCATAGAAACCGTCTATGTCCAGCGCGACGACCTTTCCCGCATACTGGCCGAGTTTCGCGAGGGTGAGGGTCTCGAACAGCTCGTCCATAGTCCCGATGCCGCCCGGAAGAGCCACGGCGAGAGAAGTCCCCTCACGCATCTTCTCCTTCCGCTCGGACATCGTGTCCGTCCAGATGAGCTGCGAAAGACGGGGATGCTGAAGTCCCGTCATAAAACGCGGAAGCACGCCGATATTCGGCGCACCGCACTCTGTCGCGGTATCCGCCACCACATTCATAGTGCCCCGGAAAGATCCCCCGGAAACTACCCCGTAGCCTTTGGAACAGGCTGCGCGGACGGCTTCCCGCGCAGCCCTGTTATACTTTTCATCTATGCCCGAACAGGACGAGCAGAAGAAAACGGCTTTTTTGTCGAACATTCCCGAGCACTAAAAGAAAATGGCGGCTGAAATGGCCACTCCCGTGAATCCCTTGTTCTCGGAGATGTTTTCCTTAATCTGGTCCGTGTACTGGTCTATCTTGCAGTTCTCGAAGTTCCAGAAGTATTTGACGCTGAGCTGAATCCTCTGCAAAGCAGTCACACCGAAACCCAGAGAGAAACCATACTCCCAGCGGCTGTCCAGCTCGGACAGGTCGATGGAGCCTTTCGTGGATACGCTTGCGACACCGGCTTTCCAGTCACCGCTGACCGCATAGCCTATGTAAGGTTCCGCAAACACATAAGGCTTGGCGACAAGCAGGTCCACGCCCCACTGAAGCTGTACCGGAACCTCCACATAACCCATAGTGGCCTTGAAATCCGCCAGACCTCCTATCTTGTCGAAAGAGGTGCCCTTCACATTGTAGATGATTTCAGGCTGTACGGCGAAGCCGAGAATCAGCGGCTGATTATAGGCGAGACCTATGTGGTACTGGGCCACGGAAGACTTCTCGATATTCTTGAGTTTAAGCTCGGACGAAGTGAAACCGCCCACGATGCCGACCTTCTGGGCCGACGCGCAGACGCAGACGAACAGTGCCGCCGCAATAATGACTATTTTTTTCATAAGCGATTAAATGAGTTTATCCAGGATATCTGTAATCTCCTTCTTGGAAACCAGGCCGACAAGCTTGTCCACCTGCTGCCCGCCCTTGAAGAAGATGAGGGTGGGGATATTTCTGATGCGGTACTGCATCGCAATCTCGTCGGAATCGTCCACATTGCATTTGGCCACTACTGCGCGGCCCTCATACTCGTGCGCGATTTCGTCCACCGTAGGAGAGAGCATCCGGCACGGTCCGCACCAGGTAGCCCAGAAATCGACCAGCACCGGCTGATCTGAAGAAAGTATCTCAGAAAAATTAGAGTTGGTAACGACTTTTTCCATAACGTATAAATATAAAAACAATCCGAGCACAAAGATACAAATGTTTTTTTATGCTCGGATTGTAAAAGACGGCAAGATTCTAAATGGACTCCTCTATGCTCCAGACGAACGCCCGCAGCCCCAGAGCCGGGGTCGCCTCATCCATCTGCCGGAGTTTCGGCAGAATCTGCCCCACAGCCTTGTCCTCGACGATGGAGAGGATGGCGAAGTTCTGCTCCGGCCAGGCGTGGTTTCCGTAACGCGGGATGCCGGTGCTGCTTCCCCGCCCCTGGACATCACTCCAGCGGGTGAACCCCCTCTGGCCCAGAGACTCGAGGACCTCGGCGATTTCCTCGCCGTAGGCCTGATTATATGATATGAACAATGCTTTCATAACGCGCGATTCTTTATATGTTCTGAGTTATTCTTTTCGGAATCACTTATTCGGCCTTCAGCGCTTTCGCCGCCTTGGCTGCCTTTCTTTTCTCCTGACGCAGGGCCAGAGAGCAGTAGATGGTCGGGATGAGCACGAGGGTCACGAGAGTGGATACGCTCAGACCCCAGCATACGGTGACACCGAGCGAGTTCCACATCGCGGCGCCTTCACCGTGTCCCACAGCCATAGGAACCATACCGAGTACGGTGGTCAGCGTGGTCATAAGGATAGGGCGGAGACGGCTGCGGGCCGCAGTCACCGAAGACTCGATGACTCCCATTCCTCTCTCACGGCAGAGAATGGTGTAGTCGATGAGCACGATACCGTTCTTCACCACGATACCCAGAAGGATGATGATACCGATCATACCCATAACTCCCAGAGCGGTTCCCGTCACTCCGAGACCTATCAGCACGCCCACGGCGGCGAAAGGAACGGAGAACATAATCACGAACGGACTCATAAAGGACTCGAACTGCGAGGCCATCACCATATATACCATAAGGATTATGAGTACGATCAGAATGATCATATCGGAGAACATATCCTGCTGGTCCTCATAGTCTCCCGCGATGACCGCAGTCAGTTCGGTAGGGATTTCCACGGTGTTTATGATCTGCTGCGCAGTCTCCACGGCCTCGCTGAGGGCCACGCCTCTGGAGGCGATGCCGGTCACGGTGATGACACGCGAACGGTCCTTGCGCTCGATGGTAGGAGGCACGCTGGATTCGACGACCCTTCCGAGTTCCTTTACGCGTACCGGCTTTCCGGAAGCGTTATAGACTATGACGTTCTCGAGATCCTCCACGCTGGTACGGAATTCCGGCGCATAGCGCACCCGGATATTGTACTCCTCTCCTTCTTCACGGTAGAACGAGCCTACGGAGCCGCTTATGGCCGCACTGAACGCACTGCCCACGGTCGTGGAATTGAGCCCGTTCAGGGCAAGTTTCGTCCTGTCCAGATCCAGCTGGTATTCGGGAGTGTACTCGTCGCGGCTTACCGTCACCTGACGGTATTCCGGGGATTCGGACATCCGGGTCAGAATGTCGTTTGCCACGCGGTCGGTGGTGGCGAAGTCATAGCCGTAGATTTCGACCTCCACACTGGTGGCGCCGCCCATACCCATACCGCCTTCGGACACCATCGCCTTCTTGATTTCCGGATACTGGCGGAAGATGTCACGGAAGACATCGGCGATTTCAGAAGCGCTGCGCTCGCGGGTGGACATACTGCCGAGATTCACGTTCATCGATATGACGTTCGAGCCGTTCGTGCGCATACTCGCGAAGGTATTGTCGGAATCGGCCTGACCGTAGGTGAAGCTGCACTGCACGATTTCCGGAACCGCCTCAGCCATCTTGCCGTAAATCTCGTGGGCAAGGGCCCCGGTGGTCTCCTGACTCGTACCGGCCGGAAGCTCTATGGTCACGGACAGACGTCCGTCGTCCTGGGTAGGGAAGAATTCAGTCTTGAGTCCCGGAACGAATATCAGACAGGTAGCCACGAAGACTCCGGCCGCTATCAGGACCACGCTCTTGCGATGGTTCGCGCACCAGTTTATTATCTTCGCATATCCCTCGGAAATGGCGTTCAGGAACTTGTTCACAGGGGTGAAGATGAGCAGATGAAGCTTCCCGGTCTTGGGACCGCTCTTGAGCCAGCGCGAGCAGAGCATAGGCACCAGCGTAAGCGCCGCCACTGTGGACACTATCATAATGATGCTGACGATCCAGCCGAGCTGCTTGAACATAATGCCTGCCATACCTGTCATCATAGTGAGCGGCAGGAACACGCAGAGCATCGTCAGGGTGGAAGCGATTACGGAAATGGCCACCTCCGAAGTCGCATACACTGCGGCTTCCTTCGGCTTCTCGCCGTGCTCGAGATGCGTGGAGACGTTCTCCAGCACCACGATGGCGTCGTCCACCACCATACCGATGGCTATGGAAAGCGCGGACATCGATATGATGTTCAGCGTGTTGCCCGTAGCGAAGAGATAGGCCAGGGAAGCCAGGAGAGCTATAGGGATGGACAGCACGATGATGAAGGTAGCCCTCCATCTTCCGAGGAAGAGGAACACCACGAGCATAACGATGATGAAGGTGATGATGATAGTCTCCTTCAGGGTGTTTATGGTGTTTATGATGTTCGAGGAGGAATCCACCACGGTAACAATCTCTATGTCGGAAGGCAGAGTCGGCTTTATTTCCTCAAGCTTCTTCTTCACGCCCTTGATGACGTTCACGGTGTTCGCTCCGGTCTGCTTCTGGATGACGATCTGGGCGGAGCGTCCGCCGTTCGTATAGGACTCCATCTCCTTCTCCTCACTGCCGTCGGAAACGGTAGCCACATCGCGAAGGTACACGACCTTGCCGTTATAGGAGCCGAGCACGATGTCCAGAAGCTCGGAAGGATCCTTGAACTCCTTCTCCACGCGGAGAGTGAAGGTGCTGGAGCCTATGTCTATGTTTCCCGAAGGGATATTTCTGTTCTCCGAGGCTATGGCGCTTGATATCCCGCTGATGGAAAGGCCGTAGGAGGAGAGCTTGTTAGGGTCGCAATAGACCTTTATCTCACGGGTGGGAGCACCCGAGACGGATACCGTTCCCACACCCGAGACACGGGCCAGAGGAGTGGTCACCTTGTCGTCCAGAATCTTGTCCAGACCGGGGAGACTCGCATCAGCCGTCGCCGAGAGGATGAGGATAGGCATATCGTCGGCGCTGAACTTGAAGATCACCGGCTGCGAAGCCGCATCCGGCAGGGACGAGCTGATCATATCCAGCTTGTCCCGGACATCATTCGTTGCCTCGTCTATGTCCGTTCCGTATTCGAATTCGAGAGTAAGCAGGGAGATGTTCTCCTTGGAAGTGGAATTCAGGTCCTTCAGATGGCTGACTCCGTTCAGGGAGTTCTCCAGGACCTTCGTGAGGTTCGTTTCTATATCCGATGCGCTCGCGCCCTGATACGAAGACATCACCATTATGACGTTCGCATCGAAGTCGGGATAGAGGGCGATAGGCGTCTGGATCAGCGAGAATATACCGAAGACCATACAGGCCACGAAGATGAGGGCCGTGGTCACGGGCTTATTCACCGCGCTTCTATATATGCTCATACTTCTGTGCTAGTTTTCCAAAACATTAACCTTATCTCCGTCCTTGAGGGCCGTGTGTCCTCTGGAGATGACTTTTTCGCCCTCGGACAGGCCGGAAAGCACCTCATACTCTTCGCCGAAATGGCGGCCGAGGGTAATCACGCGGCTGGAGACGGTGGAGTCGTCCCCGTTCAGCACGAAGACGGACTTCTGTCCGGCACCCTGCATCTTCACGACCGCGGCATCAGGGATGACGATGGAGTGGTTCACCGCGAAAGTCACTTTCACACGGGCGTACATACCCGGGCGCAGGGCGCGGTCAGCATTGTCCACGACCACCTCGGCCGTAAAGGTGTGAGTGGTAGGGTCTATCGTAGGATAAATGCGGTTCACCCTTCCGGCGAACTGCCTTCCCGGAAGAGCCTCAGCCTCCACGCTCACCGCATCGCCTTTCTTCAGCTTGCTGTATTCGGATTCGGAGATGCCGACGAGAAGCTTCACCGGAGTGATCTGCTGCACGGTGTAGATAGGGCTCGCGCCGGAATACATATCGCCCACGTCATAGTTCCGCGCAGTCACCACTCCGTTTACCGGAGACTTGAGCACCGTGTTTTCGAGCAGATTTTCGTACTGGGTCCTGCTGACATTGTATGCGAGCTCGGCCGCCTCATAGTCGGACTGCGAAAGTCCGCCCTCCTGATAGAGCTGCTTAAGCCTCGAAAGCTCGACCTCGTCATTGTCAAGCTTCAGCTTGGTCTGCTGAAGAGTCGAAGCGTCCATCTCCGCAAGCACCTGGCCCTGCGAGACGAAATCTCCGATCTCGGCGTTAATCTTCTTTATGCGCGCCACTGCCTGCGGAACCACGTTGTTCACCACGTAAGCCTGGACATTCGCGGAGTACACCTCAGTCTGAGGTACCTGCGCGTAGCGGGTGAGCTCGACGCTGACATTCGTCAATGCCTTCGGCGCAGCTGCAGGCGCAGTCTCCGAAGTCTTTCCACTCTGGCGGCTGCCGCATCCCGCAGCAGCCAATGTGATGAGCGCCAATGCGCTGATCTTGCTAAGGATTTTCATATATGTACTTTATTCTATTATTCTGATTCTGTGTCGAAGCCGAGCGTCTGTTCGAGATTCGATTTCGCGACTACGAAATTGTATATGGCCTGTGAGCTTCCCAGACGGGCCTGGGTGAGAGCGAGCTGAGCGTCATTCAGCTCCGTGATGGTGCTTTTCCCCAGATTATAGGACTTGACTGCGATGTCGTATGCCTTCGCTGCGGTCTCCACTCCGGACTCGGCGGCGTGGTAGTTCTTCATATAGGTCTCCATCTGGTTCAGATACTGGCGGATGGAGATTCTGAGCTGGCGCTCGGTGTCCTGCCGGCGAAGCTCGAGCTCGTCGTACTGCTTCCGGGATTGGCGGACTGCGTTGAGACGCTGGCCGCCGGAAAAGATAGGAATGGACAGGCTGAAGTTCACTGCGGAGTACGGCGACCACTTGTAGTCCGCGAACTTGAAGTCGTTCGTCATAGCGTTCATACTGTAGCTGAACGCGAGCGAGAGCGTAGGCAGGTAGGCATACTGATTCAGCCGGATCGCGGAAGCGAGCTGGTCCGCCTGGATGGCCAGCTGGCGCAGGCTGCTGTTGCCTTCGAGCGAGAAGTCATCGTTTTCGTGAATGTCTCGGAACATCTGCGCCGCGTAGTCGGACAGGCTGCCCGCCACATCTATCTCCCTGTCCAGGTCTATGCCCATAACGGCCTTCAGCCTCCAGAGTCCCAGGATTACCGAACTCTCGGCATCATAGACGTTAGGAATGGCGTTCTGTACGGTGGATTTGGCTCTGGTGTATTCGAGTTCGGAAGCTTTCCGGGCGTTGTAGCGCTTCTCGGTCTGCCGGAAATTCGCCATAGCGTTCTCATACACGCTCTTGTACACCTCGAAGGCTTCCTTGGCGAGGAGCACTCCGTAATAGGCCTGCTTCACCTGGGTCACGGTCTCCAGACGGGAAGAACGGGCCTGCTCGACGGCAAGCTCCACATTCTGGCCGCTTATCTTTATGTTCTCCCAGAGCTGGGCGTTTATCAGCGGCATAGCCACACTGACTCCCGCCGAATAGGTGTTCCAGCGTCCCACCTCGAAGCCGTCCTTCGAAGACATAGCGGAGGAGGAACCCTCGTCGGAGGCGGTGCCGCCCGATGCGTCAGCGGCGTCGCCTCCTCCGAAAGAACTCATATCGAAGTCCATATACATAACCTGCTTCTTTATGGTGCGGGAGTAAGTGCCGGTCGCGTCCACAGAAGGCAGAAGCTGTCCGTAAGTCCCCTTGCGGGCGTAGCCTACCCTTTCCACTTCCATATCTGCGACTTTCACGGAGACATTCTCGCTGAGCGCAATCTTCAGAGCGTCCTCAAGAGTCAGGACCAGAGTCTGAGCGGAAGTATCCTCAACGGATGCGGACTGCGGCTGCTCCGCAGTCATCTGCTGCGCGCCGGCAGGGCAGCACAGCAGAAGCAGCCCCGCCGCAAGGGCTGACATTGAAAAAGATTTGTCTATCATATAAATAACCTCATTGTCACAACACAGGCCGGGCCTTTCACTTCCCCGCCGCCGCTTCCCCGGAAAAGGCTGGCTTCATCCACAGCGGAAAATGGCCCGTAACGCTCTGCGGCCGCTTTTTCCGCCGCCGCAGGAACGCGCCGTTCGGAACAAATATCACGCCAAATCAGCAATATTTTTGAATATTTATTTAAAAATTTTAAAATGAAAAAATTATTGTTTTTCGATAATTTTTATTTTCTTTGCAGAAAACTGTTTCTATTATGATATCTGAATGGTGGACAGCCCTGGCTCCGGGGATGAAAGTTTTGTGGAGCATGACACTTGCGGCTTCGCTCGTATTCGTCATACAGAGTATCCTCACCTTCATCGGTGCGGATGCCGCCGACAACGGGATGGACATCCCCGGCGGAGACTTCGACCCTTCGGCAGACGTCAGCGTCACCGATGCCGGTAATCCCGGAATGAACCTCTACACATTCCGCAATCTTGTGAACTTCCTGCTGGGTTTCGGCTGGACGGCGATTCTGCTCCATTCCAGCATAGAGTCCACAGCCCTGCTGCTCGTCATCTCTTTCATAGTGGGCATTCTGCTCGTCGCGGTGGTGATGTTCCTCTTCAAGTGGCTCAGCACTATGCAGCAGTCAGGGAACATAAACATCTACCGCTCCGCAGTCGGCTGTCAGGGAACTGTCTATCTGACCATCCCCGCAGAGCGCAGCGGCGAGGGCAAGATACAGATCACCATAAACAACTCCGTGCGTGAATACAACGCCCTCACCGACGGGGAGGCCATAGGCACGGGCACCCCCATAAAGGTCATAGAAGTGCTGAACCCGAGCACCCTGCTCGTCGAAGAATTAAAATCTTATATCATATAGCATTATGGAACTTTATCTGATTCTCGTCATCGTCTTCGTGGTGTTCGTGACGTTCACCGCCATACTCAAGCGCTACAAGCGCTGTCCTTCCGACAAGATTCTTGTCATCTACGGCAAGACCGGCCGCAACCGCGAGGGCACGATCTCTTCAGCCCGCTGCATACACGGAGGAGCATCCTTCATCTGGCCCGTGTTCCAGAGCTACTCTTTCCTGGACCTCACTCCCATCTCCATCGAGTGCAACCTCACGAACGCCCTTTCGAAACAGAATATCCGCGTGGACGTGCCCTGCCGCTTCACGGTAGGTATCTCCACCGAGCCGGAGAATATGACTAACGCTGCCGAGCGTCTCCTGGGCCTGTCCATCGATGACATCCGGGGCATAGCCACGGACATACTCTTCGGACAGCTCCGTCTGGTGATCGCCACGATGGACATCGAGGAGATCAACTCCGACCGCGACAAGTTCCTCGCAAACGTCAGTATGAACGTGGAAGCCGAGCTCCGCAAGATCGGTCTGAAACTCATAAACGTGAACGTGACCGATATCCGCGACGAGTCCGGCTACATCGAGGCCCTCGGAAAGGAGGCGGCCGCCAAGGCCATAAACGACGCGAAGAAGAGCGTGGCCGAGCAGAACCGCTTCGGTGAGATCGGAAAGGCCGAGGCCGACAGGGACAAGGACATCCGCATCGCCGAGACGCAGAGGGACACGCGCATCTGTACGGCTGACGCCAATGCGAAGGCCGTGGAGGGTGAAAACAATTCCCGGATAGCCATAGCCAATTCCGACGCCCTGCGCCGCGAGAAGCAGGCCGAAGCCGAAAGACTGGCTGTAGCCGCCGAGAAAGTCCAGGCCGCGAAGGCCCTGGAGGAGGCCTACAAGTCGGAGCGCGACGCCGAAGTGGCGCGTGCCGAGCGCGAGAAGGCCACGCAGGAGGCCAATATCGTAGTAGCCGCCCAGATAGAAAAGGAAAAGGCCATAATCGAGGCTGAGGCCGAGGCCGAGAAGATGCGCCGCACCGCAAAGGGAGAGGCTGACGCCATCTTTATGAAGATGGATGCTCAGGCCCGAGGCTCGCTCGAAATCCTAGCCAAGCAGGCCGAAGGTTTCGGCAAACTCGTGCAGGCCGCCGGCGGTGACGCGAAGGAAGCCATCACTATGCTCATCACCGAGAAGCTGCCGGAGCTCGTGAAGACTCAGGTGGAGGCCGTGAAGGGCATAAAGATAGACAAGGTGACCGTATGGGACGGAGGAAATTCGGCGGAGGGCAAGACAGCCACTTCGAATTTCATCTCGGGTATGATGAAGAGCGTGCCGCCGCTTGACGAGCTTTTCAAGATGGCGGGGATGGAACTCCCTTCCTACCTGAAGGGCAAGGAGGCGGAGCAGCAGGCGGACACCGAGGAAAATTAGTCTCCTATGTCGATAATCGTAAACGTAGACGTGATGCTGGCACGCCGGAAAATGTCCTCGGGCGAGTTGGCGGAGAAAGTGGGCATCGCTCCCGCGAATCTGTCGATTCTCAAGACAGGCAAGGCCAAGGCCATACGCTTCACGACGCTTTCAGCCATCTGTAAAGCCTTGAACTGTCAGCCCGGAGACCTTCTGGAATACAGCTCGGACGATGGGGATTAGACTTCGACCCACCGTATGCGGATTCCGCTGCGCTCCATACCCCGGAACCAGGTCATCTGCCTTTTGGCGAACTGGTGTATGGCGTTGGAAAGCTGAAGACGCATCTGCTCATAGCTCAGCTCGCCGATAAGGTATCGAGTCACGAATTTATACTCAAGCCCGTACCAGATAAGGTCTTCGGGCTTGATTCCTTTTTCCATAAGGCCGCGCACCTCATCGACCATCCCCTCCTTCAGACGGGCGTCCAGACGAGCGTCGATGCGGGCGTTGCGGGTGTCGCGGTCTACAAGCACGCCTATGAAGAAAGTATGCTGCGGGAGCATCGAGGCGGGCATCTGAGGCTCCTGCTTGTGGAAGTCGTAGCCGAGGGCTGCGGCTTCGATGTAGAGCCCAGTGCCTCCGCAGAGTATGGGCAGATGTCCGCGTCCCCTGACGGCGGTGTAGGCCAGGGCGAAATCCCTCTGATAGCGATAAACATTGTACTTCTCGCCGGCGGGAAGGATGTCCAGCAGATGATGCGGTATCTCCCCGTATTCGGACAGGTCCTTGCCCGTACCTATGTCCATACCGATGTACACCTGACGGGAGTCGGCCGAGAGGATTTCCGGGGAGAGCGACGCGTCGAGAGCCGCTATCCTGCGGGCGAGGTCCACGGCATAGCGCGTCTTTCCGGACGCGGTGGGGCCGAGTACGCAGACGCAGTCCACCGTCCCTTCGCGGAAGTCCCGCAGCAGAGAGGGCAGATCTATCCGCTCAGGCTCCGGCAGCTCGGCAATCATCGGTATATGTACTCTGGGCATACGTCAGAATAGCGGTTATTTTTCGAAGTCTTTTATCCTCTGCTCTTCAGAGAGCCGGCAGACCATAAGCGTACCGTCCTTTTCGGCCACGATGTAGTCTTTCAGTCCCTCCAGGACCACTTTTTTCAGCGTGCTCACGCGGACTACACAGCCCTCGCAGTCATAGACTTTCACTTCCGGAGAGCCGGATAGGGCGTTGCCGTCGGTGTCCTTTTCGGAATTGGCTCTGAGAGAGCCCCAGGTCCCGAGGTCGCTCCAGCCGAAGTCGGAGGGGACGGTATAGACCGAGGAAGATTTCTCCATCACTGCATAGTCTATGGAAATCTTCTCGCAGAGCGGGAAGAGACGCCGGGTCCGCTCCGCCTCCTGAGCAGTGTGGAAATACGGAGCCAGGGTATCCATAATGGAAGCTATCTGCGGCGCGTATTGTCTGATCGCGGAGGTTATGGTGTCTATGTTCCAGACGAAGATGCCCGCGTTCCACAGATAATGGCCCTCGCGGAAATACCGCCCGGCCGTTTCGGGCGAAGGCTTTTCGCGGAAGGCCCTGACGTGACGTATCTCGCCCTCCCCTTCCGCGTCTATGTAACCGTAGCCTGTCTCGGGGCGGGAAGGCTTGATGCCCATCGTGACGATGGCATCGCTGTCCGCGGTGAAATCCAGGGCGAGGGAGATGACTCTGCGGTACTCCCCGCTGTCCAGCACCAGAGCGTCGGCCGGAGAGACCACCACATTGGCCGCGGGATGCGCGGCCCGGATCTTCCAGCAGGCGAGAGCTATGCACGGGGCGGTGTTGCGCGAAGCGGGTTCGAGCAGTATGTTCTCCGGGGGCAGCTGCGGGAGCTGCTCGCGCACGATGTCTCTGTACGCTTCGGAGGTCACGACCCAGACGCGCTCTATCGGGCAGAGCGGCAGGAAGCGGTCCACGGTCATCTGTATCAGCGTCCTGCCGCAGCCCAGAACGTCCAGGAACTGCTTGGGACGCTCCGGCGTACTCATCGGCCAGAAACGGCTGCCGATGCCTCCGGCCATTATGACTACGTGGTTCTCCATAACTCAGGGGCTGTTTCTTATCTGTAGCGGATAGGATTCGTGTCTATCGAAGTTTTCGCGAGTCTGAGCGGCAGGTCCCCCAGAATCCGGGCCAGCAGGTCCACGGTGAACTGTTCGCTCTGGTAGTGTCCGAGGGCTACGGCCATCATCTCCGAGGCGGAGGAGCGGCCAAAGAAGCTATGGTAGGAGATCTCTCCCGTGATGAAGCAGTCGGCCCCCATCTGCGCGGCTCGCTCCATAAGGAACGCTCCCGCGCCTCCGCAGAGGGCCACTCTGCTGATGCGTCGGTCTCCGGCTTCGCTGTACATTACCGTCTGCACATCGAAGGCTTTCTTGAGCGTGCTGATGAACTCTTCGGCATCCGCCGGAGCGGGGAGGTTTCCGATGAGTCCGGAGCCGCCGCCCTGAGGCTTGGGTTCTATCCATTCGAGTTCGGAGAGGCCGATAATCTCCGCTATCCTGTCATTCACGCCTCCGGGAGCATTGTCCAGGGAGGTGTGGGCCGAATAGATGGCTATCCCGGCCCTGACTGCCTTTATGACGCAGCGCTCCTGATAGGTGGCGGGGGTGAGATGCTTCAGCGGGTTAAAGATCAGAGGATGGTGGGAGACTATCAGACCGAAGCCGCCGGCGACAGCCTCGTCCACCACTTCTTCCGTCACATCCAGACAGAGCAGGGCCGCTCCCGTTTCCGCCGAAGGGTCTCCGACCTGAAGGCCGGAATTGTCGAACCCGTCCTGAAACGCGAGCGGCGCATATTGCTCCAGTCTTGCTATGATGTCTTTCAGAATCATAGGGATTTCAGATATTCGTCGATGGCTTTCGCCGCCTTGCGGCCGGCTCCCATCGCGAGGATGACCGTGGCTGCTCCCGTCACGGCGTCGCCTCCGGCGAATACGCCCTTGCGGGTGGTCGCGCCCTCCTCGTCGGCTACCAGACAGCCCTTGCGGGTGGTCTCGAGGCCTGCGGTGGTGCGGGATATGAGCGGATTCGGAGATGTGCCGAGAGCCATAATCACAGTGTCGGCGGCTATCTCGAACTCCGAGCCCTCCACAGGGACCGGGGAGCGTCTTCCGCTGGCATCAGGCTCGCCCAGCTCCATACGGATGCATCTGACGGCGCGTACCCAGCCTTTCTCGTCGGAGAGAATCTCCACAGGGTTCGTGAGCATCTGGAAATCCACGCCCTCTTCGTGTGCGTGATGAACCTCCTCGCGACGGGCCGGGAGTTCGACCTCGGTACGGCGATAGACTATGGTGGTATCGGCGCCGAGACGCAGGGCCGTGCGGGCCGCATCCATAGCGACATTGCCGCCGCCGACCACTATCACCTTCTTTCCGGCGTGGATAGGAGTGAGATAGTCGCTGCGGAAAGCCTTCATAAGGTTATTCCTGGTGAGGAATTCATTGGCGGAGAATACTCCGCAGAGGTTCTCGCCCGGGATGCCCATAAAGCGCGGCAGTCCGGCTCCCGTTCCGATGAACACGGCTTCGAAGCCTTCCCGGTCCATCAGGGAGTCGATGGTGACGGTCTTGCCGACTATGACATCCAGCTCTATCTTCACGCCGAGAGTCCTCACTATGTCGATTTCGGACTTCACCACGGTGTCCTTAGGCAGACGGAACTCCGGGATGCCGTATTCCAGAACGCCTCCGGCTTTGTGCAGGGCCTCGAAGATGGTCACGTCGTAACCCCATTTGGCGAGGTCCGCCGCACAGGCGAGTCCGGCAGGGCCAGAACCTATGATGGCGACCTTATGTTTCTGATGTACAGGGTATGCGGTGGTGGCGACCTTATGCCGGAATGCGTCGCGCCCCTCGCCGTGGGCATAGTCGGCCACGAAACGCTCGAGCTTGCCGATGGCTACGCTCTCCCCCTTCACTCCGAGGATGCAGCTGCCTTCGCACTGGCTCTCCTGCGGGCATACGCGGCCGCAGACAGCCGGAAGCGAGGAGTCCTGAGCTATGATGCAGGCGGCCTCGACGAAGTCGCCCTTGGCCACTTCGGCTATGAAATCAGGTATCTTGATGCTTACCGGGCAAGCTCCGACGCAGCGCGGATTCTTGCAGTGCAGACAGCGCGAGGCTTCGAGCTGCGCCTCTTCGGCATTGTAGCCGTAGCACACTTCTTCGAAATTCGTAGCGCGTACTTTCGGGTCCTGTTCGCGTACAGGCACTCTCGGGATTCTATTTGCCATAATTTTCAAGAGCCTCCTTCTCTTCTGTCTTATACTGTCCCTGACGACGCATAGCCTCGTCGAAATCCACTTCGTATCCGTCAAATTCCGGTCCGTCCACGCAGGCGAAGCGTGTCTTTCCGCCCACGCTTACGCGGCAGGCCCCGCACATTCCCGTACCGTCCACCATAAGGGTATTCAGGCTGACGATGACAGGCAAAGAGAGCTTGCGGCAGGTCAGAGTGGCGAATTTCATCATTATCATAGGTCCGATGGCCACGGCGTTAGTATATTTGCGGCCTTCCGCGTAAAGTTTCTCCAGCATTCCTGTCACCATACCGTGGAAGCCCTCGCTGCCGTCATCCGTGCAGATGAAGAGATTGTCGCAGACGGCGGCCATTTCCTCCCTGTAGATGAGCAGGTCTCGGGTCTTGGCTCCTACGATGACATCCACCGGAACTCCGTGGGCGTGCAGCCATTTCGCCTGAGGATATACAGGCGCGGTGCCCACGCCGCCGGCGATGAAGACCACGCGTGTCTGCGCGAGCTTCTCCGGAGTCATGGAGATGAATTCGGACGCGTTTCCGAGAGGGCCCACCACATCGGCGAAGCGCTCTCCCGTCTCCATCGAGCAGATCTTCTTGGTGGATGCGCCGATGATCTGGGTCACGATGGTGACAGTGCCTTCCTTTCTGTCGTAGTCACTGATGGTCAGCGGGATGCGTTCTCCCTTCTCATCAGCGCGGACGATAAGGAATTGCCCCGGCATAGCCGCGCCGGCCAGTCGGGGAGCTGAAACCACCATCTTGCAGATGGTAGGGGTCAGCATACTCTTTTGGATAATCTCAAACATATAAGTATTTCGGGGAAGAATCTTGTGTTATAACGTTAAAGGGGGCAGCCCGCAACCGGCACTGCCCTCATATATGATATGTCCGCTATACCATCCCGGAGAATCCGAGAAAGGCCATAGCCATAATGCTCACCGTGATGAGCGCGATAGGAAGCCCCCTGAAGGACTTCGGCACGTCGCACATAGCCAGATGCTCGCGCAGACCCGCGAAGAGAATCATCGCCAGGCCATAGCCTATGGAAGTGGCCAGCGCATAGACCACGGACTCGCCCAGATTCAGCAGATGGGCCGCCTCGCCTCCGAAGCTGAACTCCTTTGTGACCACGGTGATGGCTACGCCGAGCACGGCGCAGTTCGTAGTGATCAGAGGCAGGAAGATTCCGAGAGCCTGATACAGGGCCGGGCTGATTTTCTTCAGTATGATCTCCACCATCTGCACCAGGGCCGCGATGACCAGGATGAAAGAAATGGTCTGCAGGAAGGTCAGGTCCAGAGGTATCAGAAGGTACTGGTTAAGCAGATATGTGACCACCGTAGCGAGCGTGATGACGAAGCACACGGCTCCGGACATTCCGACGGCGGTGGAGAGCTTGTTCGAAACGCCCAGGAAAGGACAGATTCCGAGGAACTGCGCCAGAAGGACGTTGTTTATGAAAATCGCCGAGATGATGATGAGTATGTATTCCATATTATGCCCTCCTTACTGTTTTTTCAGATATTTGTTGAAAAGGACCATCAGATAGCCCAGCACCAGAAAAGCTCCCGGGGCCATCACGAAGGCGAGTATGCCGTCGCCGGCTATGAACTTCCATCCGAAGACGGAACCGCTTCCGAGAATCTCGCGGATGATGCCGATTACCGTCAGCGACAAGGTGAAACCGATGCCTATTCCCAGGCCGTCCAGAGCGCTGTCCAGCACTCCGTGCGAATTCGCGTAGGCCTCAGCGCGGCCGAGCACGATGCAGTTCACCACGATGAGCGGGATGAAGAGGCCGAGAGTGGAGTACACCGCCGGCACGTAAGCCTGCATAAGCAGCTGGAGCACGGTCACGAACGCCGCTATCACGACGATGTACACGGGGATGTGCACCTTGTCCGGAACCATCGGGGCGAGGAGTGAAATCGCGATATTCGAAAGCACCAGGACGAAGAGCGTGGCAAGTCCCATCTCCAGACCGTTCATCGCCGAAGTGGTGGTGGCCAGAGTAGGACACATACCCAGAACGAGCGAGAACGTAGGGTTGTCCTTTATGAATCCCTTGGTTATCAAAGAAAGTTTGCTGCTCATACTTTACTCCTCCTCTGAACTGTTAAATGATTTGACAAGTTCCACGGCGTTGCGCACAGCCTTGGTGTAGGCGCGCGAGGTGATGGTGGACGCGGTTATCCCGTCTATGTCGCCGCCGTCCTTCTTTACGTCCAGACGGCCGGAAAATCCCCGGAACTGGGAGATGAAGGCCTCGTCGGTCTGACATTTGGCCCCGAGACCCGGAGTCTCGTTGCACTCGAGCACCGCAGTATTGCAGACGGTCCCGTCAGGGAGTACGCCGACCATCAGTTTAAGCGTGCCGCTGAAGCCGTTCACCGAGGAGGTTACCGCATACGCCAGAGGCTCCCCCTCCGACTCGCTGACATAGTATTCGTATTCCTGCCCCCCGAAAGAAGCCGTGCGGGCCTCGGAGACAGTCCCTCCCTCAGGAAGAACCTTACCTATGGACTCCTGGAGAGCTTTCTGTGAAGCCTGCAGGATAGGCTGATATGTCACCGCATACACGGCTGCCAGAATGCCGGAACTGAAGAGGCAGACCAGCGTGAGGCACAGGGCCATATTCTTCAAAGTGGATTTTGCCGCCATAATTTACGCCCTCCCGTATTTTTTCTGATGGAACGCCCTGTTAAGGAGCGGAACCGTGATGTTCATAAGCAGAATCGCGAAGGACATACCCTCGGGATACGAGCCGAAGTAGCGGATGAGCATAGTCAGAAGCCCGATTCCGATACCGTAGATTATGCCTCCCTTGACGCTCATAGGCGAAGTGACATAGTCGGTCGCCATAAAGCAGCTTCCCAGTATCATACCTCCGGTGAGCAGATTGAAGACAGGGTCAGTGAAGCGCGAAGGGTCGCAGAGCCACATAATCCCCGAGAACACGAACACCGTGAGCCAGATCGACAGAGTGATGTGCGGTCTGACGACGCGGCGCACGAGCAGATAGACGAAGCCGAGCAGCAGCGCGATCGCCGAGACTTCTCCGGCGGAACCTCCGATGCCGGCGAAGAGCATCTGCGTGTAGCTGAAGCCCTCGCCCAGAATGTCCTGGACCGTCGAGCCATTCATCAGACCTTCCTTTATCGCACCCAGCGGAGTGGGGCCGCTGTAAGCGTCCAATGCGAATACTCCCTGCGGAGCCTCCCAGCGGGTCATCGCCACAGGGAAGGAGATCAGAAGGAATACGCGGGCGGCGATGGCCGGATTGAAGACATTCTGTCCCAGACCGCCGAAGGACATCTTGACCACGCCGATGGCGAAGAGGGCTCCGATGCACACTATCCACCACGGAGATGTGAAAGGCAGGTTCATTCCGAGCAGAATGCCTGTCACGACGGCGGAAAGGTCGCCGATGGTGGTGGACTCTTTCTTGAAGAGATAGCGGGTGATGAGGTATTCGAATACCACACAGGAAGCTACGCTCACGCCGAGAACCATAAGTTCCCTCCATCCGTACACGAGGATGGAGACTATAACTGCCGGCATCAGAGCTATGACGACATCGCGCATAATGCTCCGGGTGGAGACATCTGAATGTATATGCGGAGACGGAGAAACCAGTAACTTGTTCATAACTGTCTGACGATATATTATTTGCTTGAGGCTGCGGCGGCCGCCTTGGCCTCTGCCGCCCTCGCTCTCATAATGGACATTACCTCGGCCTTGCTCTGACGGATGATGTCGAGCAGCGGAATCTGCGCCGGACAGCTGTAGAGACAGCATCCGCATTCTATGCAGTCCTGGACTGCGTTAGCCTCCAGGCCGGCCTCCTGGTCGCCGGCGAGAGCCAGACGCCTCAGGAGGAACGGCTCAAGCCCCATCGGGCACGCTTCCGCGCAGCGTCCGCAGCGGATACAGGCGCTCTCGGTTCCCCGTCGCGTAGCTGCGGCGGAAAGATAGAGGATGGAAGAGGAACCCTTCACCGTGCAGGCATCGAGATTCACGATGGCCTTTCCCATCATAGGGCCGCCGCTGACGATCTTCGCGGCACCCTCCGGAACACCTCCGGCATACTCCGCTATGTAGCTGAGCGGCATACCGATGCGGAAGAGATAGTTATGCTGCTTCTCGACCGGAATGCAGTCTCCGGTAATCGTCAGCACATTCGTTATGAGCGGCTTATGCTTCTGCACCGCCTCATAGACGGCCAGGGACGTGGCCACATTCTGCACCACGGCGCCCTCGCTTATAGGCAGTCGGCCGGACTTCACCTGCCGTCTGAGGACAGCGTCGATGAGCTGCTTTTCGCCGCCCTGCGGATATTTCTTCTTGAGAGGAAGTACCGAGATATCGGGGTAGCCGAGCTCCGCGCAGGCCTTTTCCATAGCGGAGATGGCCTCCGGCTTGTTCTCCTCTATGCCGACCACGCAGCGGCAACCGCCCAATATCTTCTGCATTATGGCGGCTCCTACTATGATCTCGCGACTTCTTTCGAGCATTATGCGGAAGTCGCTCGTGAGGTAAGGCTCACACTCGGCTCCGTTTATTATCAGGCATTCGGCCTTCGCGTTCGGGCCGGGATTCAGTTTCACGTGCGTAGGGAAGGTGGCTCCGCCCAGACCCACTACGCCGCAGGCCTTGATGCACTCGAGCATCGCAGGCACATCCTGAGGAATCTCGGAGGCGAGTGTGTCGCTCAGGTCGATTCCCTCCGCCCACTCGTCGCCCTCGACGGCTATCTCCACGTGGGTCACCATCCTGCCGGCGAGGTCTGCGCGGGGAGCTATGCTTTTGACCGTTCCCGATACGGAAGAATGCACGTAAGCGGAAATGAAACCTCCCGGTTCGGCTATGACCTGACCGGTCTTCACCTTGTCACCTGCGGCCACGACGGGTTTCGCCGGTGCTCCGAGGTGCTGGGCCATCGATATATATACCGTCTGCGGAAGCGGAAGAACTTCTATGGCGCAGGCGCGGGAGAGCTTGGCATCGTCAGGATGCACACCCCCGATTCTGAAAGTGGTAAGCTTACTCATCTGTTTTTTCCTCCTCCTTCTTCTTCGGTTCAAGATTGGCAGCAGCGGCCTTCGCGGCCTCCTGCGCCTTCTTCCTGCGCTCGGCCACGCGGGCCTTTATGCCCTCCACGTCAAGCGGCTTCGGGAAGTTCACGCCGTGGATCGCTCCTGTCGGGCACATCGCCTCGCACTCGCGGCACAGGCGGCACTTGGTGAAGTCTATGTAGGCGAGATTGTTCCCGAAGACTATCGCATCGTGAGTGCAGACCTTGGCGCAGACTCCGCAGCCCACGCAGGCGGCGGAGCAGACTTTCTTCGCGGCGGGACCCTTCTCCCGGCTCATACAGCTGACGTACATACGCATTCCGCGAGGGCCGGCGTTGCGAAGCTCGATGATGTTTTTAGGACAGGCCTTCACGCAGGCGCCGCAGGCTGTACACTTGCTCTCGTCCACCTCGGGAAGACCGGTCTTCGGGTTCATCGCGATGGCTCCGAAGCGGCAGGCGGCCACGCAGTCTCCGCAGCCCAGACAGCCGTAGGAGCAGCCCGTCTCGCCGGTGTAGAGAGCGGCCATCACCTTGCAGGAACGGTAGCCGTCGTATTCATTGGTGCGCGGACGGGCTTCACAGCTTCCGTTGCAGCGGACCGCTGCCACCATCGGCGCTTTCTGCTTCACTTCGTAGCCGAGAATCCCGGCGACCTTAGCCATAACCTCGTTTCCTCCGACAGGACAGAAATGACTATCGAGATTCGGAGCCTTCACGGCCGCTTCGGCGAATGCGCGGCAGCCCGCGAAACCGCAGCCGCCGCAATTGGCTCCCGGCATCACCGCCTCCACCTCGTCGATGCGCGGGTCTTCCTCCACCCGGAACTTCTTCGCGACGAAGAAGAGCACGAGGGCGAGCAGAAGGCCCAGGACGGTGAGGATCACGATGGTCCAGATGATAATACCACTCATTGTTCTTATGCGTTAATGTTTCTAATTCTGAATTTCCATTTGCCGCCCAGACGGTTTCTGAGCAGGTAAAGCGTCATATAGTACAGGGCCGCGGCCCCGGCTCCGCAGAGTGCGGAAAGGCCCTCGGACAGGCCCAGCGACAGCGGCAGCAGAATGAAGCTCACGAGCAGGACGAGCGGGATGATGTAGGCCGTCCACACCGCCTTGTGGGCATCGGCGGAGCCCAGAAGCACCTCGACTTCCTGTCCCACGGAATAAGCTGCGGCGGAAGAGGTCTTCACTTCTATGTCCTTCAGCGCTGTTCCGCCCGCGGGACAGGCTCCCTTGGCGTGGCAGGCGGAGCAGGCCGATTCGGAGACGATCTCCACCGTGACGCTCCCGTCCGCGACGGATTTGATTCTGCCTTTATGCGCTATCTCCTCCATATCAGAAATTGTCGTTCGAACCCATATCTCCCGGATAATAGTCCGGGGCCATAGCGTCGTCTTCCATATTCATCCCCGATGCTGCGGAGGCGTTCATCGCGGACTCGCGGGCCATCCTGACATCCAGCGTATCGTCCAGCTCCACGAAACGCACCTGCTCGCTGCGGAAGCGCATATCGATGTCGCAGGTCTCGCCGTTACGGTGCTTGGCTATGATTATCTGAGTCTTTTCCTTGTCTTCCGGATTCTCCGAAAGCCCCACATAATCGGGACGGTGGATAAAGATCACCATATCCGCGTCCTGCTCGATGGAGCCGGACTCGCGCAGATCGCTGAGCACCGGTTTGCCGCTGCCTCCGGTACGCTTCACGGCATCGCGGGAAAGCTGCGAGAGGGCGATGATAGGGACGTTCAGTTCCTTCGCCGTCTGTTTCAGGGTACGCGATATGGCCGCGACTTCCTGCTCGCGCATAGCGCGAAGCTCCTTCGGGCCCTGCATCAGCTGGAGATAGTCCACGAACACGAGCCGCACGCCCTTGTTCTTCACCAGGGTCTTGAGCTTAGTGCGGAACTCCATCAGCGGAAGTCCCGGGGTGTCGTCGATGTAGAGAGGCGATTTCACGAGATCCTTCAGCTTGTATTCGAGCTGGGTCCACTCGTGCTCGGCCAGCTTCACGCCGCCTTTTATCTTGTCCATACTCAAGCCCGTCTCGGTCGTCATAAGACGTTTGGCGAGCTGTATGGCGGACATTTCCAGAGAGAAGAAGGCCACGGGCATATGGTGCTCCACAGCAGCGTTCCTCGCGAGGTTAAGCGCGAACGCCGTCTTACCCACGGACGGACGGGCGGCCAGGATGATGAGGTCGGAGGCCTGCCATCCCTGGGTGACCCTGTCTATGGACGGGAAGCCCGAAGGCACTCCGCTCAGTCCGGTGGTGTTCTGAAGCTTCTCGATTTCGGTCATCGCGGAATTGATGACGGAACCTATGTCCTGCACATCCTTCTTCACGGTATTCTGTATGGCCGCATAGATGCCCGTCTGGGCTCCGTCGATGAGGTCGTCCACCTTTATGGAGTCATCGAAAGCGTCGTGCAGAATCTTGTACGAAGCGGTAATCAGGTCTCTCTGGATGGTCTTCTGCTTCAGGATTTTAATGTAGTACTCGATGTGGGCCGCGGAACCTACCTTTTCGGAGAGTCCCACCAGGACCGAGGCTCCCCCCACTTCATCGAACGCCGTCATCCCGTCGAGACGCTCCCTTTCGCTCCTGTCCGAAGGCATCTCCGTCTGCGGGAGATGTTCGAGAAGCTTCATTTCCTTCAGGCGCGAGCTTACGGTGACTATGTCGATGGAGATGTGGTCACGGACCAGAGTCTGCATCGACTTGAATATCAAGGCGTGCTTCTTGTCGTAGAAACACTGCTCGGACAGCTCCTCCATCGCCGCGTCCACGCAGGCGGGCTCAAGAAGCATAGCGCCGAGGACAGCCTCTTCTACATCAAGAGCCTGAGGCGGTCTGTTACCCATCTCAAGCCCTAATGTCTCCAAGTTTGCCGTCTTCTCTTTCTTCCTGTAAGAGCGTTTCGGGGTCTCGGGCATATCTGTCGCTTATTCGAAATCGGCCGGATTCACGATGATGCGTCCGCAGTGTTCGCAGATGATGAGCTTGCGGTTCGAAGCTATCTCCACGAGGCGCTGGGCGGTGATGGTGTTGAAACAGCCTCCGCAAGAGTCTCCGTTATAGACTGAAACTACCGCGAGGTGGTTATGCACGCTGCTTCTGATGCGGTCGTAGGCGCTCATCGTGCGGGCGTCGATCTTCGCCGCGCACTCCTCGCGCTTGGCCTTGAGCCTGCTCTCCTGCTCGGAGGTGGACTCCACGATGCCGGCGAGCTCCTGCTTCTTCGCCTTCAGGTCCTCTGTACGCAGGGCGATTCTGTCCTTGAGGTCCTCGAGGTGGTACTTCTTCTCGGCGATGGCGGCCTTGGTGTCGTTTATGTTCTTTTCTGAAATCTGCCGGAGATAGCCCTGATTCTCGATTTCCTTGCTGATGGAATCGTACTCGCGGCTGTTCGCGATGTTGTCGAGCTGCTTGCGGTACTTCTCGATCTCCTCATCGAGGTCAGTGATGCTCTGCTTGTTCGCGGCGATGTTCTTGTTATACTTGTCTATCATCTCGGTGTCGAGAGCCACTTTCGCCTTCATCTCGGCTATATCCCTCTCGAGGGCGGCCACTTCCTCCGGAAGCTCGCCCCGGAGCTGGAGGATCTTGTCAATTTCCGTGTCGGCCTTCTGCAGCTCGTAGAGGGTCCTGAGCTTTTCCTCGACGCTCAGCTCCGAATCCGCGAATGTCTTCTGCAGGGACACGAAGGTCTCCCTATGGTCGATAGGGGTCTCAACTTTCTTGATTTTCTTTGCCATATCTGTCAGTAGTATTTATTTCCCGAACAAGGCAAGGAAGCATCCCTTCCCCGCCTTTAGTGATTCCTAAAAAATAACTTGGTGCTTTTGCTCGTCTTTTTGGTCTAAATTCATTTGTTCATCAGTCGTGTACCCCGGTACACTCCTTCTTCACAAACAAATTTATCCACAAAAATCCTTCACAAAAACTTACCAACTTATTTTTTCATCATCACTTAACCATATAGTGCGCAAAGTTAGCTATTTTTTAGGAATATGCCCGAAGCCGTTTGAAATATTTTCAAAAGCACTCCCTAAAATGGACTACAGCAACTTCTTCACTTCGAGAAGCTGCTCGCGGACCTCGCGGAGGCTTTCGAGCGCCTTCACATCCCGGTCCGCCTTTTTCCCGCGGGGGTTTTCCTCGTCCAGAATCTTGCCCACCCCCGGAAGGGTGAGTCCCTCCACTTTCACCAGATGCTGGATCCGCTTGAGCCGGGCGATGTCCTCTTCGGTGTAGCGGCGGTTGCCCCTGGGGCTGCGGAGCAGCTTGAAGTGCTTCGGGAAAGTGTTCGACCAGTAGCGGATGAGGGAGACGTTTTCGGAGAGCATCTGCGCTACTTCGCCTATGCTGTAGAATCTTAACGGCTGTTTCATAATATGGTACTGTTTTTCGTGTGGTCCGTCAGGGTAAGATTGGCCGTAAGGCCGTGTGTGTCAGTCCATAGACTGCCCGGTGGCTGATGCCATATACAGGAAGTCCGCGTACTCCTCCGGGGTGACGGAGGCAAAGAAGAAGTTCACCGGGTCGAGATGGACTCCGTCCTTCAGCACCTCGTAATGCAGATGCGGGGCGAAGGAGTTGCCGGATATGCCGACATCCGCTATCTTGCGTCCGCGCTTTACGGCCGCGCCCTTGCGCACGAGAATGTCGGAGAGATGGGCGTAACGGGTCACGTAGCCGCCCGGGTGGGTGATTTCCACCACATTGCCCGCACCCTTGCGGGAATGTATGACTTCCGTCACCACTCCGTCCGCAGCCGCGAGCACATCACTCCCCTGGGGAGAGATGAGGTCTATGCCGTTGTGGTGGACGGGAACTTTGTAGAAAGGGTTCAGCTTTTCGCCGCAGGAAGCTCCCACCTGCGCGTAGGAGATGTCCTTCAGCGGAAGCGTAAGCGGGGGTACCGAAGCTCCAGGCTCGTAAAGGAGCTTGAAGAGTCTGCGGAAATTCTCCTCTGCGGAAGCGGCGCGTCCTCTCAGAGCGTCCACTTTTCGCGAAGTGTAGTCCACTATGTCCGAGTCCGGTATGGAATCGACGGCTTCGAGGTAGTCCATTCCGGAGAGCGGCCGGAGCGAAGGGGGAGCTGCGTTGAAGACCTCCCTGTAGATGCGCTCGTCCTTCACGGCGAGGCCGTCGACCACATCCCCGATGAGCTGCTCCTTGCGCTGCATTTCGGGGTAAATCCGCGCATACATCCTGTTCTCGTGCAGGAGCTTGCGTTCGGTGTCCGTGCTGACGAGCAGCGAGAAGACGAGGTAGTATATCAGGGCGAGCGTGGCACTGACTATGAAATACTTCAGTATCCGCAGCGCCCACTCCGATATGGAGAGGCTGACCTTCTTTATGTGGAAGTTCACCTTGTCGAATTCATACGCGCGCCTGCCCATAGCCTATCTCTTTTTAAGTCTGAATGGCTCGCGGGTCATAGCCTGCGAGCTGGCCCCGCGCATATCCACCATCGAGGCATACTCCTCGAGCGGAATCTCCAGGTCCATAAAATTCATCGGATTCACGGCGGAGTTCCTGTAAATCACCTCATAATGCAGGTGAGGTCCCGTGGACTTGCCGGAATTGCCGCTTTCGCCTATGCAGTCGCCGCGCTTCACTTCCATCCCCTCGGCTACGTTTATGCTCTTCAGGTGGGCGTAGCGTGTCTTGTAGCCGAAGCCGTGGTCGATGACTATGACATTGCCGTAGCCGAAAAAATTGAACTGCACCTGCTCCACCTTGCCGTCACCCGTGGCATATACGGGATGGCCCGGCTTCATCGCGAAGTCCTGGCCGGCGTGGAAGGCCGTGCGACCGCTGATGGGGTCGGAGCGGTATCCGAAAGAGCTCGTGAGCCGGTATTCGCCGGTCTTGGGTTCGATGGGGGAAATCGCAGGAATGCACGAGGCCATATCCCCGGCGCGTTTCGAGAGGGTCGCTACCTCATCGAAGGACTTGCTCTCCACATAGAGTTCCTTCGTCATCATATCCAGACGCATCGCCGTGGTTTTCAGCAGACTCCCGGAGCCTATCCCGTCCAGATACGCATAGCGGTTCTCGCCGCCCAGGCCGGAATGTCTGACCGCTTCCGGAATCTCGTCCATACCGAAGATGGAGCGGTAGATGTCGTCCCCGCGCATCTGAAGCCCGCTGAGGACTTCGTCATATATGTCCAGATTCCTGTTCATCACCTCGATGCGGGAAGCCCAGCGGGCGTTCCGGCTCTTGAGTATGGCGGTCTTCGGAAGGTCGTAACCGAGTACGGCGTTATAGACCCAGAAATACAGCACGGCCAGACCCACGCTCATCGCGAACACAAGCAGGGTCTTCAGGAAACGAGTCTTCAGAGATACTTTAAGCGGTTCATACAGAAGGGTCTCGGGATTCAGACTGTATTTTTTGAAATCCGACATATCGTACAAATGTACGGTTTATTTGCGAAAAATGTGCTAAATTCGCAGTTTGTATCCGAAAACACAGAATTTAGTATTCTATACAGATATGACTTCGAAAGAGATTAGAAAGAAGTTCCTGGACTTCTTCGCTTCCAAGGGGCACACCATCGTCCCTTCCGCCCCGATGGTCGTCAAGGGCGACCCGACGCTTATGTTCACGAACGCCGGAATGAACCAGTTCAAGGACATTTTCCTCGGCAACACCGCACCTAAGTTCCGCCGCGCCACCGACTCGCAGAAGTGCCTGCGCGTCAGCGGAAAGCACAACGATCTCGAGGAAGTGGGTCACGACACCTATCACCACACTATGTTCGAGATGCTCGGAAACTGGAGTTTCGGGGATTACTTCAAGCGTGAGGCCATCGACTGGGCCTGGGAGCTTCTCACGGAAGTTTACGGCATAGACCGTTCGCTCCTCTACGCCACGGTGTTCGAGGGCAGCGCCGAAGACGGCACGGCTATGGACGAGGAGGCCAGGCAGGTCTGGCTCAAGTATCTGCCCGAGGACCACATCATCCTCGGCAACAAGCACGACAATTTCTGGGAGATGGGAGATACGGGTCCCTGCGGTCCGTGCAGCGAAATACATATCGACATACGCTCCGCCGGGGAAAAGGCCGCGAGCGGCAAGAGCGGGCGCGAGCTGGTGAATCAGGGAGACCCGCACGTCATCGAGATCTGGAATCTCGTATTTATGCAGTACCAGAGAATGGCCGACGGGCATCTGGAGCCGCTTCCCGCGAAGAACATCGACACGGGTATGGGCTTCGAGAGGCTCTGCGCAGTCCTCCAGGGGAAGAATTCGAACTACGACAGCGACGTCTTCACCGGACTGCTGAACAAGATTTCGGAGCTTTCCGGACACAGATACGGCGAGAGCTCCGAGACGGACGTCGCGATGCGCGTAGTCGCAGACCACGTCCGCACCATCAGTTTCTCCATTGCGGACGGCCAGTTGCCGTCCAATGCCAAGGCGGGCTACGTCATCCGCCGCATTCTCCGCCGCGCCGTACGCTACGGCTACACCTTCCTCGGATTCGACCGTCCGTTCCTCTGCCGGCTCGTGCAGCAGCTCGTGGACGATATGGGCGAGGCCTACCCCGAGCTCCCGGCACAGCAGACACTCATCGAGAACATCATCCGCGAGGAGGAGCTCGCGTTCCTCAAGACTCTGGACCGCGGCATCAGCCTCATAAACGACTATATGGAAAAGTCGGCCGGCACCCGGCGCATCGCGGGCGAGGACGCTTTCAAGCTCTACGACACCTACGGCTTCCCTATCGACCTGACCCAGCTCATCGCCGGAGAAAAGGGCTATGAAGTGGACTTGGACGGCTTCAACGTGGAGCTGCAGAAGCAGAAGGAGCGCGCGCGCAACGCCACCGCGAACGAGTTCGGCGACTGGACGGAATACGCTTCCGGCCAGGTGGAGTTCTGCGGCTATGACCTGGAGCGCCTCGAAGGCGTGACCCTGCTGCGCCGCAGGACGGTGAAGCAGAAGAACAAGACTCTGTTCGAGCTGGTCTTCGACCGCACTCCGTTCTATGCGGAGAAGGGCGGCGAAGTCGGCGACACCGGCTGGATCGAATCCGCGGACGGAGAGAAGATCCGGATACTGAACACCGTGGAGGAGAACAACCTCATAATCCACATAGCCGAAAGCATCCCTCAGAACTGCACGGAGCCGTTCACGCTCCAGATAGACGGAGCGAGACGTCTGCGCGTGACGAATAACCACAGCGCCACCCATCTTCTGGACCAGGCCCTGCGCGAGATACTCGGCACGCACGTGGAGCAGAAGGGTTCGTTCGTGGGCCCGGACTACCTCCGCTTCGACTTCTCGCATTTCGCCAAGATGACCGATGAGCAGCTGACCGCTGTCGAAGACAGGGTCAATGAGCTTATACGCAGCAACTTCCGCAAGGAGGAAAAACGCGGTGCCACTATGGACGAGGCTAAGGAGATGGGAGCCATCGCCCTGTTCGGAGAGAAATACGGCGACCGCGTGAGGGTCATAAAGTTCGGCAAGTCCGTCGAGCTCTGCGGCGGCTGCCACGCCGAGGCCACAGGCCAGATCGGCCTGTTCAAGATAGTGTCGGAGGCCGCCATCGCCGCCGGAATACGCCGCATCGAGGCAGTCACGGGAGTAGCCGCCGAGGAGCGCGTCAGAGCCGAGGAGGGCCTGCTGAAAACGGCACGCGGATTGCTGAACAATATGCCCGACATCGCGGCGGCCATCCGCAAGATGCTCGAAGACAACGCCGAGCTGAAGAAGACGGCCGAGGAGTTCGCGCGCCAGAAGGCAGCGCAGCTTGCCGAGATCCTTACGGGCAGGGCGAAGGAAGTGAACGGGATACGCCTCATAGTGGTGAACCAGCCCGTCGACCGCGCAAATCTTGACCCGACGATGCTGCGCAACGCCGCTCTCCTTCTGCAGAAGGAGCTGAAGGGGGCCGCACTCGTCAGCGGATTCGAGAGCGAGGGCAAGCCGCAGCTTATGCTGATGTACTCGGACGACCTCGTCGCGGCGGGCAAGAACGCCGGCAAGGATATCCGCGAGGCCGCCAAGCTCATTCAGGGCGGCGGAGGCGGACAGCCGGGTCTCGCCACGGCCGGCGGCCGCAATGCTGAAGGTCTGCGCGAAGCGGTGGAGGCGCTCGTCGCCGCAGCGACCGGCAGGAGCTGAGGAGAGAGAGGGGAATTATTATTGACCGGAAGCCCCGGAGGGGGCGGCCGGTCGCGGAAAAAAGATAGATGAAACGACTGGACCGATTCATACTCAAGTCTTTCGTGGGGCCGTTCATTGCGATCCTGCTGGTCGTCGTGTTCATCTTTATGATGCAGTTCCTCTGGGTCTACATCGACGAACTGGTGGGCAAGGGTCTGAATCTGGGCATCATAGCTGAGTTTCTCCTCTGGGGAAGCTGCACTATGCTCCCCTACTCCCTGCCTCTGGCCACGCTGCTCGCCTCGATGATGACCGTCGGGCAGATGGCTGAGAACAACGAGCTCATCGCCATCAAGTCGGCGGGAGTTCCTCTGAGCCGAACTCTGGCTCCCCTGTTCATCGCCGCCGGCATCATCAGCGTGCTGGCGTTCTACGCCTCGAACGACCTCGTGCCGTACTCCTTCGACCAGATCTATACCCTGCGCGATGACATCGGCAAGACCAAGGGAGAAATAAACATCCCTTCGGGCACTTTCTATGACGGCATCGACGGCTACATCCTGCGCGTGGAGTCTCAGGACCGGAGCAGCGGTATGCTGCACAAGGTGATGGTCTATGACCACACGGGGAACAAGGGGAACACCACCCTGACTCTGGCGGACTCCGCGATGATGAAGATGTCGAAGGCGAAGGACTATCTGACTTTCACTCTGTACAACGGGGCCAATTATCAGGAGAACAACACCCGCAACTACCGCGACACCACTCTGGAGCTTCAGAGGATAGCTTTCGACAGGCAGGAACTCATAATACGCCTCGAGAACTATAATTTCCAGAAGTCGGACAGCGCCCGCTACGGGAACCAGGTCAAGGCGATGAACCTCAAGCAGCTGACGCATAACCGCGACTCGCTCACGGAGCTTTTCGACCGCACGCACGAGAAGCATTATGTGATGATGATGGGGCCTACCAGCCATCTGAGGCGCACCGAACAGCTCGACACCGCCTGGGCCGCGAAGGGACTCCGGGCTTTCGAGAATCCCGAGTATCTGAAATGGGATGACCTTGAGCAGCAGGTCCACGACTACAATACGGCTTCCGACCTGGCTTCGCAGACTGCCGACGAGCTGATAAATCTGAACCGCGAAGTCTATGAGTATCAGTTTTATCTGCGGCGGATGAATCTGGATATCCTGAAGAAATTCGCGGGTGCGCTCGCCTGTCTTATCCTCTTCTTCATCGGCGCTCCTATGGGAGCTCTCATACGCAAGGGAGGACTGGGGGCCTCGGCCATCATCTCCGTGCTCTTCTTCGTATTGTATTATATAGCGGACATCGTGGGTTCGAAACTGGCCAAGGACGGGGCCGTGGGAGCCGCTTGGGGAGCGTTCTTCGCCACCACTATCCTGCTGCCGATAGGGGTGTTCCTGTCCTGGAAGGCGGTGAACGACTCCTCTGTTTCGGATATGGACCAGCTGAAGACCTGGTGGAAGTCCGTAAAAAGTAAAGTGATGAGTGTTTTCAAAAAGACCCGGATCGTCTATATGGGTACGCCGGAATTTGCCGTGGCCCCGCTCGACGCTCTGATAAAGAAAGGCTACAAGGTGGTCGGAGTGGTGACCGTGGCAGACAAGCCCGCGGGCCGCGGACTCAAGGTGAATGAGAGCGCGGTGAAGAAGTACGCCGTGCAGCACGGAATACCTGTCCTGCAGCCGGTGAAGCTGAAAGACCCCGGATTCATCGAAGCGCTGAGGGCGTGGAAAGCAGACCTCTTCGTGGTCGTGGCTTTCCGTATGCTGCCCGAGGAAGTCTGGAGGATGCCGCGTCTGGGCACCTTCAATCTCCACGCCGCCCTGCTGCCTCAGTACAGGGGCGCTGCTCCTATAAACTGGGCGGTGATTAACGGGGAGAGGGTCACCGGAGTCACCACCTTTATGATAGACAAGGACATCGACACCGGCGGCATAATTCTCCGCCAGGAGTGCCGCATCGGCCCGGAGGACACTGCGGGCGATGTGCACGACCGCCTTATGGAACTCGGCGCGAATCTGGTCTGCGAGACAGTCCAGGGCATTATCGAAGGCAATGTCGAGACCCGCGTCCAGCGTTCGTTCATCCAGGGCAGCGAGATACTCAAGCCGGCTCCGAAGCTCAGCCGCGAGCTCTGCCACATCGACTGGAACGACTCCACGCGCAACATTCTGAACCTCATCAGAGGTCTGAGTCCATACCCGACCGCCTACACGGAGTTCGTCTCCCCGGACGGCAACGCCCAGCAGGTGAAAATTTTCTCGGCCGCGGAAGCCTCCGCGTCGCATCTTTCCGCAAACCTTCCGGCTCCGGGCGAAATCATCTCGGACGGCAAGACCTATCTGGCTGTGGGCACTGCTGACGGTGCGGTGGAAATCCGCGAGCTCCAGCTCTCCGGCAAGAAGCGTATGGACATCGGGGCTTTCCTGCTCGGTTTCCGCGAGCCTTGCTCCTACAGCTGCTCCGCCGGCACGTCCAAGGCCGAAATCGCCAAAACCCGCATCGGCTGATGGGCGTCTGCGTGGCCATAGTCTGCAACGGGCAGCTGCCCCGCACGCGCAGGCCTCTGGCACTGCTCTCTTCCGCTGACTTCATTATCTGCTGCGACGGGGCGCTGAATGCTCTGCTGCGCAGGGGGATCACTCCTTCCGCAGTCATCGGGGATATGGATTCGGTGTCCGGGAAGGTTCTGGGGAGCTTCTCCGGAAAGGTGGTGCGCAGCGATGACCAGGAAACGAACGACCAGACGAAAGCTCTGCACTATGCGCTTTCCGTCTGGCCCGATGTTTCGCAGATCAGGATTCTGGGGGCTTCGGGCAAGAGCGAGGCCCACACTCTCGGGAATCTGTCCCTGCTTATGGAATATGAAAGGACGCTCGGGCTTTCCTCGCGACGAATCGACCTGAGGATGGTGTCGGACTGGAGCGAGGCTTTCGCCGTGTTCTCCGACAGGATAGAGTTCGGGACCGTCCCCGGGCAGAAAGTGTCTCTCTTTTCGCCGGACAATTCTCTTCAGATGCATTCGGAGGGGCTGGACTGGCCGACCGATGCCGTGGTCTGGGACAACTGGTGGAAGGCGAGTCTGAACCGCGCCTCCTCCACCCGGGTCCGCCTCATCCTGAACCACCCCGCCCCCGTGCTGGTCATCCTGGACACTGTGCGTTAGAGTCACTTGCGTTCCGTCATGCCCGACCTGCATTCGTCATGCCCGACCTGCTCGGGCATCTTCCGGAGCGGAGCGACCCAGGGGGTCCGGGGGATACGGCCCCCGGTGATAGAATTTAAAACAGGGCACGCTACAGCGTGCTCTGTTTCAACTTCTCCACGTAAGCATCGATGCGCCGCAGCTCCGCCGGAATGCGGATATGCTGCGGACAGTGACTCACGCACTCCCCGCAAGTGATGCAGTGGTCCGCCTGACGCACAGACTCGACAGCCTTGTCATAGGAAGTCAGGTACTTGCGCCGCAGCTTGCGGAAATCCGCCTGAGCGGCGCTCTCCGCTATGGTCCCCTCATTCACGCAGGAATTGTAGTGCCGGAAAACCCCCGGAATATCTATGCCGTAAGGACAAGGCATACAGTACTGGCAGGCCGTGCAGGGCACAAGAGGATAGTCCCTGATCATCCCCGCCACGCTCTCCAGAAGAGCCAGTTCCCCCTCGTCCAGCGGATCGAAATGCAGGAAAGTGTCGAGATTGTCCTTCAGATGGTCCATATAGGTCATACCGCTGAGCACCGTGAACACTCCCGGATAAGTCCCGCAGAAGCGGAAAGCCCAGGAAGCCACTGACTTCGACGGCTCCCTTTCCTTCAGCATATCGGCCACCCTCCTCGGGACGCTCGCAAGCTGCCCTCCGAGAAGAGGCTCCATAATCACGACAGGCAGATTCCGCTTCACAAGCTCGTCGTACATATAGCTTGCATTCGTCTCCCTGCTGCCGCAATGGTTCCAGTCCACATAGTTCATCTGAATCTGCACGAAATCGAAATGATAACGCTCGTGCACCTCCATCAGAGAGTCGAAACCCTCTTTCGGCCCGTGGAAAGAGAAACCGAGGTTCCGGATGCGTCCGGCCTCGCGCTCCGCGAGCAGGAAATCCATCATCCCGTTATCGACGTAGCGGGTCCTGAAAGCATCCGCGTCGCTCAGGGAATGGAGCAGGTAATAGTCTATATAATCGGTGCGGAAACGCTCGAACGAGGCCCGGTACATACGCAGGGACTCCTCCCGGGAGAAGTCCCGGAAATTCGACATCTTCGTGGCCACATAGTAGCTGCTGCGCGGATAGCGGCTCAGCGACTTGCCGGTAGCCTCCTCACTCTGACCCATAAGGTACACCGGCGAGGAGTCGAAGTAATTCACCCCGTGAGAGATGGCGTAATCTATCATCTCGTCCACCTTGCCCTGATCTATTATGTCTTTGCCTTCGCTGTCCTTCATCATCGGCCAGCGCATACAGCCGTAACCGAGCAGCGAGACGGAATCCCCGTCCTTGGGATTGGCGCGCATCGGCATACCGCCCTCTTCCCCGGCGGGGTCGGAGGACCGTACGGTCCCGCGGCCGCAGGCCGCGACGGCCGCGAGAGCGGCCGTGCCGACCCCCGCCCTTTTCACGAATTCCCTTCTGGATATTTTCTCACTCATAACTTCAGCTGATTATATGGTCATTATAGCCCTCCACACGGATAGCGGAAACAGGACGCGACGGACAGAGGTATTCGCACTTGCCGCAGCCTATGCAGCTGTCCTCGTGCACCGTCGGGATACGGACGGACATCTCGTCGTCAGGATCCTTCGCCACATAGCTTATGGCCCCCGCCGGACAGTGCGAACCGCAGCTGCGGCAGTGCCCGCCATTATAAGAAACGCAGAGGGAATAATCTATCACGGCGTGCCCTATATGGATGGCCGTCTTCTCTTCCGGAGTGATCGCCGTGATGGCCCCGGCCGGACAGAGAGTCGAGCAGAGGGTACATTCCGGACGGCAGAAGCCCTTTTCGAAGCCCATCTGAGGCTGCATAAGATGCTCCAGGTCAGTGGACGGCCGCAACACCGAGTTCGGGCAGTTCGACACGCAGAGCTGACAGGCGGTGCAGCGCGAATAGAAGTCCTTCTGACTCCCGGAGCCCGGAGGAGTAATCCTCTGCGCACGTTCGGGGGCGCGCTTCGGCACCACCGGAGCGAGCCCGCCGTCGAGCTTGTTCTGCGCGTGGGAGAGCGCTGAAGTCCCGAGCAGGACTCCGGCCACCATAAATGCGCGTCGGGACTCATCGACTCCCGCAGAGGCGGGACCGGACGCCCCAGCTGCCTTCTGAGCTTTGCGGGTAAGCGGGCCGTAGCTGATGCCCCCCTTGCGGCAGCTTCCGATGCAGTCGAGACAGACTACGCAGCGCGAGCGGTCCACTGTGCCCGAGGCGGCGTCGATGCAGTGGCATTTGCAGCTCTTTTCGCAGAGCTTGCAGCCCACGCATCTGCTCCTGTCGATGTGCACTCCGAACAGGGAGAAGCGGGAGAACAGGCCCAGGACGGTGCCCACAGGGCAGATTTCATTGCACCAGGCCCGACCGGAAGTCCAGGCGAGGATGGCGAGCAGAAGGAACGTCACCCCGGCGACAGTCGGAACTATCCAGCCGTGAGGATGCACGAGGCCGGATATCATACGGCCGTACGCGCTGTACGGGGCTATCAGGGCCACGATGAACTGCAGGTCCGCTATGAGGCAGACGATGAAGACCGCCAGTACCGCATAGCGCAGAAAGCCCGCCTTGCGATAGGCGAATTTCTTTTTCCCGCTCAGACGTCTGAGCCGGATGATGAGGTCCTGGAGCACTCCCAGCGGGCAGATGAAAGAGCAGTACACCCTCCCCAGCAGCACGGTGACGAGCAGCACTCCCACGATCACCGCCAGATTCAGCGCCATACAGGCGGGCAGAAACTGCAGTTTAGCCATCCATCCCCACCACTGCCCGCCTATGCCGGCAAGCAGCAGGGTGATGCAGATGAAGAAGATGGCGGCAAGCGCGATCCTTACTTTACGCAACATATCGATTAAATGACTTAGTGATTATTTAGGGATCACTCTGGTTCTGAAGTGTTTTCTATCTTCCCGCCGGCACGATGCCGAGTTTCTCCAGCAGCGCCTCCGGCTGAGGGTCGTGCCCCCGGAAGTTCCGGTACATCACGGCCTCATCCTCGCTGCCCCCGCGCGAGAGGATGTTGTCACGGAAGGAGTGGGACACCTCGGTGCTGAAGATTCCCTTCTCCTTGAAAAGGCTGAACGCGTCGGCTTCCAGCACCTCGGACCATTTGTAGGAATAGTAGCCCGCGCTGTAGCCGCCCGAGAAGATGTGGCTGAAGCTCGTGGAGGTGCAGGCCTGCGGGATGGAAGGAATCACGGCCGAAGACTTGAGAGCGGCCTTCTCGAACTCTATCGTACCCATATCCGTCATAGTCTTCTGATAATGCCAGGCCATATCGAGGATGCCGAACTGGAGCTGGCGCACCTGCGCGTAGGCGGCGTGATAGTTCTTCGCGTCCACGATCTTCCGTATGAGGCTGTCAGGGAGCACTTCGCCGGTCTGGTAGTGGCGCGCGAAGCCGTCGAGGAACTCAGGCTCGAACGCCCAGTTCTCCATAATCTGCGACGGCAGCTCGACGAAGTCCCGCGAGACGTTCGTGCCGGTCAGCGAGCCATAGCGGCCTTCGGCCAATATGCCGTGCAGGCAGTGTCCGAATTCGTGGAGCAGAGTCGTGAGTTCGTCGTGGGTGAGAAGGGCCGGCTTGCCGGCGGCAGGCTTGGAGAAGTTCGTGACCATACTGATGAACGGGCGTTTCTCCACGCCGTCCACTATGCTCTGTCCCCGGAATTCGGTCATCCAGGCCCCTCCCCTCTTGCTGTCGCGAGGGAAGAAGTCGGCATAGTAGAGGGCCATATGGCGGCCGTCGGCATCCTTCACGTCATAGACCTTCACGTCCGGATGATAGACAGGAATGTCCTTGCGCTCCTCGAAGCTGAGGCCGTAGAGGCGGCCGGCCAGAGAGAAGATCGCGCCGATGCAGTTCTCCAGACGGAAGTAAGGCTTGAGCTGCTCATCGTTTATGGAGTATTTCTCGTCCATCAGTTTTTCTGACCAATACGAGAAGTCCCAAGGCTGGATTTCGGCTTCTTCGAAGCCCTGCGAGCGGGCGTAGGCGAGAAGTTCCTTCACTTCTTCGCGGGCTACCGGGAGAGACGGGACGAGCAGTTTCCGGATGAATTCGTTTACCGTCTGAGGGTTTTTCGCCATACGCTCTTCGAGGGCGTAGTCGGCGTAGGTCTCATAACCGAGGATGTTCGCGATCTTCAGTCGCGTCTGCGCGATGCGGCGGCAGAGTTCGAGATTGCTGTTCTCGCCCTCAGTGGCCCTGGTGTTGTAAGCCATCCATATCTGCTTGCGCAGATCGCGCAGCGGGCTGTATTTGAGAAGCGCCGAGTAGCTCGGGGCGCTCAGATCGAAGGTCCAGCCGGAGGTGCCTTTGGAATTGGCCGCTTCGGCGGCCGCCTCGCGGACAAATTCAGGAAGCCCTTCGAGCGAAGCTTCGTCCGTAAGGTTCAGGGTATAGGCGTTCGTGGCGGCGAGCAGGTTCTTGCCGTACTGGAGCGTGAGCAGCGAGAGCTCTTCGCTGAGCTTGCTGTAAGTCTGCTTGTCCTCGGGGCTGAGGTTCGCTCCGCTGCGGGTGAATGACCTGTAGGTGTCCTCCAGCAGGCGTTTCTGATCCGCTTCGAGGGCCGGATTGCTGTCGTGGACGGCTTTTATGCGGGAGAAGAGCGTCTCGTTCAGGGAGACGTACATCGAATACTCTGTCATCATCGGGGCGACTTTCTCGGCTATCTCCTGCATCTGCGGGTTAGTGTCGGCCTCGAGAAGGTTGTAGAAGATGCCCGAGATGTCGTCGAGACGGCTTCCCGCCTGCTCGAGGGCGAGGATGGTGTTTTCGAAGTCCGGCTCCTGCGGCTCGGCGACGATGGCGTCGATTTCAGCCTTGGCCTGGGCGATGGCTTGCTCGAAGGCCGGGAGATAGTGTTCTGTCTTGATTTTGTCGAACTGCGGCGCGCCGTACTGAAGAGGTGAGTCGCAAAGAAGCGGATTCTGCATATCGCAAGATGAAATGAGGCACAGAGCGAGCCCTGCGCCGAGGATGTGTTTAAGTGCCATAAGCCTTTTCGGTGTTGGATTGCGCAAATATATGATTTGCCTTGCACTTTTGCAAGTCTGCGGCACTTTCGTGGCTCTTTCTTCCTTTCTGACGCAATTCGGGGTGAAAAAGGTCGTCTTTTTCACCCCGAACAGTATTTTATGGGCCTCCGGGGTGAAAAGTGTCGTCTTTTTCACCCCGTGTGGCGTACCCCTAAGGCCGCCTGCGCACTAGAACGAGTAGCGCAGACCGGCGGAAATGGTGCCGGACAGAGGTCCGGAAAGCAGATAGGCCGCGTCCAGACCGAAGCCGGCGTATTTCAGGCCGAGTCCCACCGAAGCATACGAAGGAAGCAGGCCGTCCGAAGAGAGATTATATCCGGCACGGACGGATACGAAGTCAGCGTAGCAATACTGCGCACCGAGGCCCAGATTAAGCCCGCCGACAAGGTAATAGTCCAGCTGCGCTCCGGCTTTCACCGCGTGCTTTTCCGAGAGGGCTGCCGTGTAGGCCGCAGCAGCTCTGACAGAAGACGGGAGATCGTAGCCGTCAGCACCGCCGCCGGCATTCACAATCCCCGCCGAGGCGTTCAGACCGCCGAAAACAGCATTGAGCATAGCGTCGAAGGCCACTGCGGACAGCGAATAGTCCGAAGCCAGACTGCTTTTCATATACTTGACTCCCACGCCTGCGGAGAGGAAATCCAGAAAGCGCCAGCTCGCGCCGAAAGCGGCTTCCAAGTCCGAAGGAGTGTAGTCTCCCAGACTCCTGCCGTTTGCATCATAGACCTGATACGCCTCGCCCCTGTCCATCGAAACGGCGGCGGCGAAACCCCACTTGTCTTTCAGATTGCAGGCAAGGCCGGCATTGTAAAGCTGCGATGCCGTCCCGTCAGGATTCCAGATCTGAGCCGAGAGCGCAGCGTCGAAACTGTGCTGCGAAAACGCGGTCGAAGCGACATTGCCCGGCGCCGCCCAGGCACTATGCTCCGCGAGAGCTTCCACGCCTGCGAGCGCAAGCACAGCAGGGTCGCGAGGGATAATGCCCGACTCCATCGCAGCGGTCTGCGAGGTGCTCTGAGCGTATGAGACGGCCGCCGCAGCGGCCAGTGCGACAGTAATCGCCAATATTCTTTTTTTCATACTCACCTAACGTTTCACTATATTACGGCTGAATGTCTTGCCGGAGAAGCTTACCGAAAGCTCCAGACGGCCTGCGGCCACGGAGCTGAGGTCAATCTTCGCGGGTGAAAACGCGCTGCCCTTCACCGTGGAGCGGTAAACTTCGCGTCCGTTCGCGGTGGTGATGACCACCACCATCTCCTTTTCGGTTCCGCTATGGAGCCTGAGGACATCGGTGACAGGTACCGGCCAGGCCGAGAAGCCTACGGAAGAGTCATACACGACGAAACGGAAAGACGGCATCTCCACGCCCTTGCCCCTGGCATCCGACGCCGTGATCACGACATCCGTGGTACCGTAGGCTTTCGGCGTGATGGTCAAGGTGTTCCGGCTCACGGAGAAGTTAGCCACGTTCACTGCAGAAGGCAGGAAGTCATAAGTCAGATACTCCCCGTCCGCATCGGTGATATAGTCCGTCATATCTATAGTGACAGGAGCCATATCCTCCACCACCATACTTGGGATCTGCCCTACAATCACCGGAGCGTGATTCTCCAGAATGGTGATCTCTATGTTTTTGACACTCGACAGTCTGTCGGTATGTTTGGCGGTGATGGTAGCTCTGTATGTCCCCGGCTTCGCCTCGAGAGCGTTCACGCTCATAACCAGAGTCCGCTCGTCCCCCATCCTGTAAGTGATGGCGGAGGAGTTGGCTTCGAAGCTTACAGAGACAGGGATGCTGAGTTTCGAAGTGATATTATAGGTCACGGAGAGGCTCTCGTGAGATCTGAGCGTATAGTCTCCCGTATAGTCCGTGGTAATGACAGGCGCCTCACCCTCGCCGGCGGTGAATGCCCCATAGGCATCGAGTTTCGGTCCGATCTGCGAGGATGCCGAACGTGCATTCCAGTCAGCCCCGAGCAGAAGCTTGTCCCAGAGCTGGGCGCAGGTGAATCCAGGGCCTCCGAAATGGGACACTACAAGAGCCGCCACGCCGCTGACGTGCGGACAGGCCATAGAGGTCCCCTGTAACCAGACGTAACTACCCTGCGCCGTGCTCAATATCCTACCCTCCGGGTCTGCTACATACTTATCGCCGCCCGGCGCGCAGATATCCACCCAGTCGCCGTAGTTTGTATAATAGGAGGCCTTACCGTTAGGAGCTATCGCTCCCACCGACAACACCTTCTCGTAACCGGACAGAGGGTCGTAGGCCCAGGCGTCGTTTCCGGCCGCGAAGATGACGATGCCTCCGGCCATAGGTCCGGTCTGCTTACCGTCCTTGTCGAATCCTGCGTTCTCTGTGAAATAAGTTACCGCCGCCTTGAAAGCCTCCGGAGTGGGCGTGTTTCTGGCATCAGTCTCTGATTCGTACACATAGCCCCAGCTGTTCTGGCTGATGACCGCGCCGTGGTCGGCCCCCCAGACTATGGCATCGAAGGATCGACTCCTTCTCGTGTCGTTCGATTCGTCGAGCATCTGGGCGGAAAGTATGCGGACTCCGCCCGTGCCGTCATCGCCGCCGGCGATGCCGCAGACTCCGATGCCGTTATTGTTTATGGCGGCTATGGTTCCCGCCACGTGAGTCCCGTGGCGGCCGGGTGTGGTAGTGATGTCCCCGTCTTCGAAGAAACTGCGGCTGCCGTCCTCGCCGTCAGGTATCACCACGCCGGAAAGATCCGGATGGGTTGCATCCACTCCGCTGTCCACGACACAGACTATCACATCTTTACTGCCTGCAGTGTATTGCTCCCATACCGGGACTACATTGATGTCGGCTCCCTTCACGAACCCGTTCTTCAGGGTACCGTCATTGTAGTAGTTCCACTGATAGGAGGCGTACGGGTCGTTGAACGGGATGGCCCTGGAGACGATGCTATGCGGTACATCCACTGAGACCACTCCGGGAAGCTCCTCGAGTGCGGCAGCGGCTCTGGTATGTGTCACGCTGTCCGCATAGGTGATTCTGAAGAATTTATGCAGGCCCGCGGCGCGGTGTCGCGCTTCCCACTCGCCCGCATCCGGAAAGATGCGCTCGATGCTGCTTATGCCGAGTTCGGACATAACGGCATCGAGTCCGCCGGCACGAGTGTCGGCGAATGTCCCGGTAAGGCTCGCGCCCTCACCCCTGTCGCCCAGCTGAGAGCAGAGATAGTCCGCGAGGGCATCTGAAAACTGGACGTCCACGGACCCTGAGATGGAAGAAGGAGAGTCTTGTGTCTCGACTCCGGGTCCCTCGACTTGCGGTAGCGGCTCCTCGTTCACCGTTTTCCGGCAGGCGAGAGCGCAGACAAGCAGAGATGACAGTAATAGTGTTCTTTTTATGCTCATATTCTATGAAACAAATCAAAAAGAGGGGAGTGTCGGCTCCTTGAAGTCACACTCCCCTCTCCGTATGGATTACTTCTGTATTATATCACAGGTACGAATGCTTTCTCGGAGAGATTCTTCGGGGCTTTCTCTACCGGAGAATGCGAGAAGCTTCTGACGCTGTCCGACTTCTTGGTGAGGACGATCCTCTCTCCGCCGACCTTCGCGCTCTTCGCTGATACTACGGAAGATAGTGCCTGCAGATAATCCTGCTGAGGCTCAAGCATCACGTGACATCCTGCCGAAAGGGCTGAAGTGGAGTCATCGATAAGTCCGCGTATATTCGAGATGATGGCGAGGTATGTCTTGTCATCAGGGAGATAGTAAGCGAAACCGTTGATGTTGGCGTTGTCGTACAAGCTCACGAACGCAAGGTTACCGTCAGTGCAGATTCCGCCCAGTACAGGATATTTGCTATAAGTTTTTTGGGAATCCGGATCGAAGGTATAAAGTACGATTGAGTTGTCCTTATATTTCCCCTCGAGTACCTGCGGATAAACATAGAGCACATGATTACTGTAGTAGGCATATATTTCGTCCTGGAAATACTTGCCGTAACCGGACATGTTCTGAATCTTCACAAGCTGGTCCCCTTCCTCGTCGAGGCCTGCATCCGAGAGGGTGATGTCGTAAGCATAGTCAGTCTTATCGAAGTAGTCGTAGCTTGCGATAGTCCAGGTCCCGAGGTAGTCCTCAAGAAGGCCGCCATAGATGTCATCGATGGTGTAGTTATCCTTGGCGTAGGCTGTAGCGGTGAACGACTCGCTTACCTGATCGAAGTCGAATACTTTCTCTCCCTCCTCGTTCTTGGTGAAGACCTTGAGGACTATGGAGACGGTAGGGAATTCGTTGCCTTCCTCGAAAGTGAACACACCCTTCTTTACGGACACGTAGAGAGGATTTCCGAACACGTAGATTCCTGTGGCCTGGTCATTCTCCACATCGGAGATCTCGGAACCGTTCGTGAGAAGCTCAGGTGCCGGAGCCGTGAAAGCGAGGCAGTGGCCTTCTCCGAAGTAGTCCTTGAGATAATATGTGGTCAGAGTACCTTCCTTGACTTCCTCTTCCTCGTCATCCGGCTGATAAGAAGCGTCGAAACGGAGCTGTGACTCGAACTCCACAGGTGTCGCCTCCTCGTCGGAAGCATAGAATTCGGAAGCGGCCTCGCCGTCATACAGAGGGCTGGAAGCACCGATGTACTTGTCACCGTTGTAGTCTATGGTGCGGACGAAGCCTTCGGCTATAGCATAGTCTTTGTCTCCTCCGAACTGGTATCCATAACCGAACTTATCTCCGGATTCCGATGCCGGGCCAAAGGTAAAGTAGCTTGCAAGGTAGAAGCCGCCGTTGCCGTCGTAGTAAGGACGCTCCTCACCGAGCTCCGGATAAAGCCACTCGACTCCGCCCTTTCCGGCAAGCCAGTCGGCTCCGTAGTACATCGTGTAGAAGCCCTCTGCATCTGCAGCATAGACCTTGAGGCCGTCCGAATTCGTCCATCCCATATACTGGAAAGGAACTGACAGGTAATTCGTCTTCTTGTCCCAGTAGAAGTAGTAATTCTGGGCCTTGGCATCACCGCTGGTGTCCCAGCAGTTCTCGATGTAGCAGTACCACAGGTCATTGCCGAGATCCTGATAGTAGAGAGTCTCGACTTCATCCTCTCCCCACCATACTTCATACACGTGCACTTTCCCGGACGCTTCCCCGTCATCGCCGGTCCATATGCTCCAGGCAGCCGGAATGGAAACGGTAAAGTCGTATTTGCTCACGCCGTAAGGAGTGGTCTGGTCGCCCAGAGTGATGGATACCGGATATTCCTTTTCGGCCTCCACCTTGTCTATGTCGTAGGCGAAGCTGATCTTTGCATCAGTGGCACCCGCTCCGAAAGTGACGGAAGACGGAACGGTGAATATCGCGTCGGCCGAAACCGTAAGCGGAACTGTCATCTGCTCGGTGCCGTCCACACGCTTCACTGCGATGGAAAAGCTTCCATCGTAGTCCTTGAGGTTATAGGAAGTCACAAGGTCGCTCGGGAAATAAACTTCGGCGTTGCCGACAGCATCGGCCTTCTTGTATTCCGGAGCCTCCTCCACGCAGGCAGTCGGACTCAGAAGAGCCGCGAATGCGAGCGCTGCGAATAATTTGTTGTATATAGTCTTCATAATGTCTGATCTTTATCTTTTGTTACGCTGCCGGGCTTATCTTCTGAGAAGGATCCGGGTTATTGTAGCCGTCGAGGGCCGGATTGTTGCTGACCTCGCTGTTCGGAATCACGTAGTTCCAGTTAGGCTTGATGCCCTCGGCGTTGAGATAAAAATATGAACCTGGCGCATTGGTCCCTTCGTAATACTGCAGCGTGCCCGCCTGCATTCTCTTGGCGTCGAAGAACGCTATGCCCTCGCCCCAGAACTCCACTCTCTTCTGGAAGAGAATCTCATCCTCGAATGCGGCCTCACTCTTGAAGATACAGGTGTAATCTGACTGGCGATATTTGGAGACGAATGCCTGGAGAAGCGCCGCTCCGCCCGCAAGGTCACCCTGAAGACCTCTGGCCTCGGCCTCGATGTAGTACATCTCCTCCACTCTCATAAGAGGGACGTCGCATACTCCGCCGATGGAATAAGTCTTGTAGTCGCCGCCCACGCAGCGGAACTTCAGGGACGTGTATGCCGGGAGTTCCTCGATCCACTCCTTGGTGCGGCAGGTCTTGTAGTCGTAGTAGTCGTATTTGAGAGGGTCCAGCCAGCTGTGCTTGCGGAAATCGGTGTCAGGAATCCTGTCATAGATCCAGCGGTTGATGCCCGGGATGGTGAGGGAGGCATATCCCCAGTCAGACTCGGCGGAAGCCCAGCCTATCCAGTTGCAGAGGTTGCCCATATTCTCTGCCGAGTAGGAGATGTACCACATCCAGGCGGCGTTAGCCGTATTGAATCCGGTGCTCGGGTCTTCCCACTGGGCCTGGGTCAGAGGTGTGGCTTTTGAGGCGTCGATGGCCATACGGGCGTACTTCTCGGCGTTCGCGTACTGCTTGTCGGACATATAGACCTTGGCCTTGATGCCATAGACCACCGCGATGGACGGATAGTGGAGGTCGGTTACTTTATAGTCCTTCAGGTACTCCTCTGCCTTGTCGAGGTCGGAGAGGATGAACTTCACCATCTCGTCGTGAGTCACGCGAGGGTTGTTCTTGCCCTCCTCCTCAGTGGTCTGGTCGGTGATGATAGGGACGGTGAGGCCCTGGACCTTGGTGCAGTCGGTGTACTTGTTCAGCACCGGCTCGTACATATTCATCAGATGATAGTAGTCGAAGGCCCTGTAGGCGTATCCCATACCGAGGTATGCGAGCTGGGCCGCATTAGCGTTCTCGGGATTCACGGCCTTGATGATGTCGTTCGCCGACTTGACGAACATATAGAGCGTGCGCCAAGGCAGGTAGGAGTAATAGGTGTTGTCCGCCATATTTCTACAGATGTTGTAGCTGCGGAACCAGTCGTAGCCGGTGTTCGCCCCGAGAGGGAAGATGTCTCCCATCAGCTCGGTGAACTGCATCATGAAGGACGGGTAGCCGAGGTCGGTCTCGTGAGTCTGACTGCCGTACACGAGGTAGCCCTGGGCCATCTGGGCAGGAATGCCGCTCATCGAAGCCTCAAGCGCGGTGGAGGAGCCGCCCACCTGCTCGGAAGTGGCGCTGGAACCCTGCGGGAAGGTCTCCTTGATACAGCCGCTGAGAGCGACCGCGGCAAGAGCCAGTATTGAAAGCTTGTAAACTATTTTTTTCATAATATAGCGTCATTTAGAATTTAACGGTGATACCGCCGGAGATGGTCCTCATCGGAGAGTAGTTCGTCGCGTTCGACGAGCCGGTGTATGTCTGGCGAGGGTCAAATCCCTGACGGGCGGAGAAGTACCATACGTTGTCGGCCGCCACATAGAGGCGCAGCGACTCGGCGCCGAACTTGCGCGTCAGCTTCGACGGGAAGGTGTAGCCGAAGTTGATGTTCTCGATGTTGAGATACCTCGCGCTGGTGAGGAAGCGGGTCGAGGAGGCCGCGCTGTAAGAGTCGTCGAACTGGAAGCGAGGGATGTCTGAGGAAGTGTTCTCAGCAGTCCAGGCTTTGAAGACATCGGCGTGGTAGTTGTAACCGCCGTTGTTCGAAGTAGGGGACGACATAAGTGCAGCGTAGGTGCTGTCGTATCCGCGTCCGCCCATCTGATAGGAGAAGTTGATGGAGAAGTCGAAGCCGTGGAGCTGTACGCTCGTGCCGAAACCGCCGTAGAACGGGGCTATGGTGGACTCTCCGGTCAGGTAATAGTCGGCGTTCGACCAGGTGTTTGTGGTCTTCCTCTCGCGGCTCTCCACTACCTTGTTTCCGTCAGCGTCGACCACATCGTTGCCTGCCGCGTCCTTCTGATAGGTGACCTCATCGTAGTACCAGAGGGACTCTCCGGTCTCAGGATCCACTCCCGCAAACTCCTTCAGATACCAGGAGTAGAGGGAGATGTCCTCTGCGATGAACATACTGCCCGACTGATAACCCTTGTACTCCTTGCCGTTCTTGTCGTGGGCGGTGGTGGTCTTCTTCGCATCGTCGAGCTTGGTGATGCGGTTGCGCAGCCAGGTGAGGTTGAAGTTGACGTCCCAGGAGAAGTTGCGCGTGTTCACGAGGTTCGCGCCGAGCTCGAGCTCGATTCCGTAGTTCTTCATATCGCCGACATTGGCGTAGTAGCTCGCGTAGCCGAGCGACGGAGCCACAGGGAAGCTGAAGAGCATATCGGTGGTGAGACGGTTGAAGTACTCGACGCTACCGGAGATGCGGTCGAAGAGGCCGAACTCCACACCGACGTTCATATTCGTGTTGGTCTCCCAGGTGATGGTCTTGGAGCCCTTCGTGGAGAACGATGTGGCGACCTTGCCTGAGGAGTTTGTGATGTCGAAGAGGTCGGTGTAGCGGTAGGAACCGATGTTGTCGTTACCCTGGCTACCGATGGAGGCCTTGACCTTCAGCTCGTTCACCCAGGCTGCGTCGAACCAGGACTCCCTGTTGAGAATCCACGCGGCACCGAAGCTCCAGAAGTTACCCCAGCGGTAGTCCGGATGGAAGCGCGAGGACGCGTCGCGACGGAAGGAGGCGGAGGCGAAGATGCGGTTGTCGTAGTCGTACTGTCCGCGGAAGAAGTAACCTTCGTTGTTGTACTCCGAGATGGAGGAGCCGGCGCTCTGTCCGTCCACGACGGCACCGCTGAGCTCCTTGTTGGACTGGCTGAACATCTGAGACTTGCTCGCCCAGAGGCCGTAGGTCCTGCTGTCATAGTACTCGTGGCCGAGCATGAGGGAGACATTGTTCAGGCCGAACGACTTGTTGTAGTTCAGGAGCTGCTGGAGGTTATAGGTCATAAGACGGTCGTGCTCCTTGGAGACGGTACCGCCCGTAGAGTCGAACTGTCCGTAGTAAGGGTTGTACACATAAGTGTAGCGGGTCTCGTCCACATATACCGTACCGTTCACCGTGAACTTGAGGCCCGGGAGGATCTGGAAGTCGGCGAAGCCGTTTGCGGAGACGGAGTTGCCCTCAGACTCGTTCGTGTTCAGGGAGAGGTCCATCATAGGGTTCGCGTCGGAGATGAACGGACGGGCGAAGCCTGCGTTCAGGCCGGAACCGTAGTCCATCATCTCGAAGTTGTTGGCGTCCCTCTTGATGGTACCGTCAGCGTTGCGGATGTAGGCCGGATAGATAGGGGCCATCTGGGATGTGAAGGCCCACACGTTACCGGTGGAGGTGCTGGAACCGTTGTTGCTGAGGGAATTGTAACGGAAGCGGGCATAGGAGAAGTTCATTCCGACCTTCAGCCAGTCCTTCGCCTGATAGTCGGCGCGAAGACGTCCCGTGAGGCGCTCCATATCGGAAGCTGCCGTGATACCCTGATTCTCCAGATATGCGATGGAAGCGTAGAAGCTTGCGCGGTCCTGGGCGGCTGATACTGCCACGTTATATTCCTGGCGTGCACCGGTACGGTAAGCGATATCGGACCAGTCGTCAGGGGTGACGAAGTAGTCCTCGCCCTTGTAATTCACCACGCGGCCGAGAGTCGCGTTAGGGTTGAGCTTCATATTGCTGCCGATGAGATACTGTCCTTCCGGATAAGTCCAGATGTTATATCCCACACCGCCGCTGGCGGTATCACCGCATATGTTCGCGTTGATCTTCGCGAGCGAGGCATCAGCGGAGTAACCGTTGCTGAGGTAGTAGTTATTCAAGGCTGTAGCCTGTGTCTCATAGTAGAGAGCAGGATCCTTGATCACATTGTAGTCGCGCAGGGCGCGGTTGTTTATACCATACTTGGCGTCGAAGGTCACGGTAGCCTGACCTTTCTTCGCGCTCTTCGTGGTGATGATGATGACGCCGTTAGCGCCGCGAGCGCCGTAGAGGGCGTTGGATGCGGCATCCTTGAGAACGGACATCGACTCCACGTCAGCCTGATTTATGGTAGAGAGGTCTCCGGAGAATGGAGCGCCGTCCACGATGATGAGCGGGCTCTGGCCTGCGGAGATGGAGCTGAAACCGCGGATGCGGATGGTGGAGGTTGCGCCAGGTGCGCCGTTCGAGGATGTAAGCTGGACACCCGCCACAGCACCTGCAAGGGCGTTGGTGATGGATGCTACCTGTGATTTCGCGAGCTTCTCCTCGTTCACTACTGCGGCGGAGCCTGTGAACGAACTCTTCGTCGCTGTACCGAAAGCCACGACGATGGTCTCCTCGAGGAACTCGGCATCCGAAGCGAGGCTTACGTTGATGGTCGTCTTGCCGCTAACCGCCACTTCCTGAGTGGTGTAACCTACTGAAGAGAAAACGAGAATGCCGTCAGTCGGCACGGAAATGGAGTACTCTCCATTCGCGTCAGTGCTGGTACCGGTCATTGTCCCCTTGAGCTGCAGGGATGCGAAAGGTACAGGCTCTCCTGTGGAAGCGTCGGAGACGGTTCCTTTCACCGTGATGTTCTGGCCGTAAGCCAGAGCACAGACGGAAAGCGCCAACACCGTGAAAAAAAGTTTAACTTTTTTCATAAGCATTAATTTAATTAAACATATAGTTGAATAGTTATACAATTCTTATCCACTCCCGCACGCCCCTTCTCATTGCACAAAAAAACGGGCGTTTACGGGTGCGCGGCGCGTGTTGTTTGGTACGGATTTAATTCCTAATTTTGTCGGAGAATCAATTCGTCAGGGCCCTATGCTTTATCCTATCGGCATTCAGACATTTTCGGACATCCGCGAAGGCGGATACGTCTATGTGGACAAGACCGCACAGATTTATAATCTCGCGTCCACGGGGAAATACTACTTCCTGAGCCGTCCCCGCAGGTTCGGCAAGAGCCTGCTCGTTTCGACTATGGAGGCATACTTCAAGGGGAAAAAGGAGCTGTTCGAGGGGCTGGCAATCGCCTCGCTGGAGAAGGAGTGGACGGAGTATCCGGTGCTGCATTTCGACTTGGGAGGCAGGGCATACGACCGAGGTGACGTGCTTGAGAAGACGCTGGATGACGCGATATATAAGTGGGAGGGTGAATACGGAATCGATAACAGCTCCGACATACTCGGAATCCGTTTCAGCAATGTTATCGAGTCCGCCTGCAGGACAACCGGCCGCCAGGTCGTCATACTGATAGACGAATACGACAAGCCCATCATCGACAATCT
>JAUMVX010000044.1 GCA_030529945.1 Bacteroidia bacterium
GGGTGCAGCTTTCAGTGTGTCGGCCGCCGGATTCTCGGAAGAATCCGCAGCTGCCGGGGCATCGCCTCCGGCAGCTGAAGTGGCTGCGGCCTTCGCCGCAGCCATAGCGGCCGCCTTCGCGGGGTCTTTCTTCGCCTCCTCCTTCGCCTTCTCCTCGGCAGCCTTGGCCGCAGCCTCTGCGGCCTTGCGTCTGTATGTCGTGACCGGATCGACCTCCACATCCTTCAGCCTCTGCTCGGCCGCCTTATAAACCGACTCGGGTATGAGATATTTCGGCACCGCGCGATAGACGAAGCGGTTCGCTCCCATATAGAGCGTATCGACCCCGCCTCCGCGCGTCTGTGTCTGTGCCGCGAGCGCCGCGTTGCCCTCCATCATCAGAGTGGAGATGCTGTCCTGATAGTGGAGATAGTCGGCGACTCCGACCAGACTGCGCGTGCTGTCCTTTATCTGGACATTGCCGTGCATCTCGACATCGCTGGTGGCCTGATTAAAGTAGAGGCTGTCCGCCCACACTTCGCGCGTGGCGGTCATCCCGTGGACCTTGTTCCGGAAAAAGAAAAGGCTGCTGTCCCGGCGATACCAGCCGAAGTCGGCCGAAAGCATATCGCCCCTTTTCCAGGCATCGAAGCCGCCGTAGAAAGTGGCGATGGACGAGTCCGACTGATATTTCAGCCGCCGCGTGCGGATGAACACCGTGTCGGTGAACATATTCACGTCCATCTCGAAGGTGAAGAGCTTGAGCCGCGACTCATAGATGCCGTCCAGACTCTCTATGACCTGCCCGTCCTTGTCGCGCATCGAACCACCCTGCGTGAAGAAGGCCATACTGTCCTTCGTGTTGTAGTCCATATTCTTGGCACGGAGGATATTGCCTTCCTTGTCACGCAGTTCGACCATATTGCCCCGGAACTTGGCCACATCCTCATCGATGAGGTAGTCCATCGTCGAAGAGGTGAGCATCGTGGATTCCTGGGTTATCTTCACATTGCCCTTGAAATGGATGACCTGCTCGTCCACGTCCCAGAGGGTCGTGTCGGCGGAAAGATAAGTGTCGTTATGGAGGAAACGGGCATCTATGGCCTTGCGGTAATTCCTGGCGTTCTCCTGGATGAACTGTACGGAGGCTGCGTTCATAAGACGCACGAGACTGTCCGTCCGCTCGTGGTTCTGTGCATTGGACACGAGTGGAGTCAGCAGCGCGAGAGTCAGCAGAAGTCGCCCCGGGAAACCCATTCCTTATTCTTCTTCTCTGAATTTGGTGGCCCAGGCCTTGTGGGTGAAGTCACAGTCCTTGAACAGGGGGTCGATCACGATGTACGTGCTCTTTATCTTCTCGTCCACGAACTTTTCGATGGCTTCGTTCTGCCTGTCCCTGACGACCTGCTCCGAAAGCTCGGTGAAGTCATTCATATACGTGGCCGTGTGGGAAGGGATTATCTTGTCGAGACGCACTATCTTGTAAACGAGGTTTCCGTCACGTCCTTCATTGTCGAGGGAGGCGATAGGCTCGGAAATCTCCCCCTCCTTCAGGTCCTTTATGGCGAGATAGTCGGCAGGCTTGAGCTGGTCGATTTCGAAATAGGCCGAACCGGTGTTCGGATCCGCCATCTGTCCGCCGTTGGTCTTCGTGGCGGGGTCTTCGGAATAGAATCTGGCGGCAAGCTCGAAGCTGAGAGCCTTGTTGTTTATCTCGGTACGTATGCTGTCCAGAGTGTGGAAAGCCTTATCCTGGTCCTCCTGGGTGTACTGAGGCTTGAGGAGGATGTGGCGGGCGTTAAACATATCTCCCTTCTTCTCGAGCACCTCGATGATGTGGAATCCGTCCGGAGTCTCCACTATCTGGGAGATAAGTCCCGGCTTGAGGGCCATCGCCGCATCGGAGAATGCCGGCCAGAAGATGGATTTCGAAGCCATCCCGAGTTCTCCTCCCTTGCGTGCACTGCCCGGGTCCTCGGAATATATGCGGGCGAGGGTCGAGAATTTCTCTCCGTTCAGGATTCTCTCGCGCAGATCCAGCAGCTTTTCCTTTACCGCCATCGCCGCCGCTTCGCGGTCCGGATAGATGCAGATCTGGCTGATCTGGTACTTAATCGGGACCGTAGGAAGCTGAGAGAGGTCCACGGTGTCGATGTACTGCCGCACATCGAACGGGGTGATTTCAGGAACTGCGGAGGCGATGTTGCTCTGCTCCTGCTGGGTGAGGCTCATCTCTTCGAGCTGTTTCTTCCACTCCTGGCGGAGCTTGTATATGGGTTTCCCGAAGTAGTCGGCCACTTTATCGTCTCCGCCCAGAGCGGTGCGTATTTCGTCCAGCCTGCCGGACAGCTGCGCTTCCACCATATTGTCGTTCACGGTGAGCGAGTCTAGTCTCGCCTGCATCAAGAACAGTTTCGAGGTCATCATAGATTCGAGCTGTTCGCAACGCATATTTCTGTCGGAATAGACGCCCTGGGCCCTCATCATCTGAGCCTGCGACTCTATGTCGGCGAGGGAAATCATTTCATTTCCCACTACCGCCACGGTCTTGTCGATGAGGCCGCCGCCGTATTTCTGGGCGGGACACGGTAAGGTGCTGCCGAGCAGTATGGCAGCGAGGGCGAGATTTCTCAATATTCTGTTCATTTGCTAGTAGATTACGAAATTCTGTTTTTCGAGGGCGTCATTCAGCAAGTCCTGTTCCAAATCAGTGAAGAGAGCGTGCTTTCTTGTGCTCAGGATGATGTCGCGTATGCGCGGGCGGCAGTAATCGACCGGGGCGAGAGTGCCGCCGCGACGGATGTCACAGATGTACGCCACGCGGAGATCCCCCTGTCCTGTGTCCATCTCTATGTATCCGTTCTTCAGGCCCGAAAGCATAGTGGCATAATCGGTCTCGAATTCTTTCGCCAGCGCGGGGGCCGTTATCCATCTGTCGGAGTAGTCGAAATACTTCAGGGCCGATGAGTACGAAAGACTGTCAGCCTCCATAAGGTCTTCGTAAGAGTCGGAGGACATCTTCTTCACTATGCGTTCGCGGTTGGGCGAGTCTTTCATTATGTGAAGGAAACGGGCCTTGACGATAGGGGCTTCGAGAATGAAAAGATCCTTGTGGGAGTCATAATAATCCTCTATCTCGGAATATGTTATGACGGTATCCAGACGCTCGTTCAGATATCTCTGCTCGTAGCGGAAGCGCAGCAGCGAGTTCCTGTAGTCCTCGAGCTCGCGCGAGACGTCCTTCTCGGCTTTCGAGAGCTGCATTTCGGCCATCTCCACGAAGAGCCTTTCCGTAGCCCAGGATTTTATGTACTGAAGGGCGAGGTTAGTGCTGTCCTCCGGACTCAGGCCCGAGGGGATGTATTCCTCCAGCTTCGAGCGGTAGAGTTTCTCGTGCCCGGCCTTCGCCACCACTTCATCATCGTGTATGAAATTCGCTATCCTTTCGCAGGACAGCAGACAGGTCAGCAGAATGCCGGCGGATATGATAGTTCTGAGTCTCATAAAAACCAACTTGCAAATATAGCATTTTTCTCGCTATCTTCATATTCCCGGACGAGGGTGCCTCTGACCCGCTGCACGCCCCGGTCTCAAGCTATGCGTATTTCTCACTGGGGACGGAAACACCCGGGGCCGTCAGGTAAGTAATGCTCCATCTCACCGAAGCCCGTAGTAGGCCCCGAGGATGCGTGAGAAAAGGCGTGAGGGCAGCAGCCGTTTCAGCAGTACCGACAGACGCTGCTCGGGACTCGCCACCACATAGCGGGGCGCGGGCCGGGGAGAGCGCAGAATCTTCTCTATAGTGCGGGCGACCGCCTCCGGTTTCAGCCCGCCGCGCTCGTCGTGCTCGATTTTCCGCATCCCCGCCGCATACGCCGGGTAAGAGGTCTCCGCCTCCTCCGACACTTTCCGCCGCGATGCGGTGAAGCCCGTGGAAAAATCGCCCGGCGCCACCGTAGTGACCTGAATCCCAAGACTTTTCACTTCCAGGCGGAGGGCTTCGCAGAAGCCCTCCAATGCGAACTTGCTCGCCGAGTAGAAGGCCTGGTAAGGGAGGCCCATAAGGCCTCCGATGGAGGTGACGCAGATGATGCGGCCCGAATGAGCGAGCCGCATTGGCCGCAAGGCCGCCTGTATGAGTGAGATCGCGCCGCCGAAGTTCGTCTCCATCTGCAGGCGTGCGTCTTCGGGGGTGGTGTATTCGACCGGACCGCCGACTCCCATCCCGGCGTTGCAGACTATCGCGTCGAGTCTGCCCTCGCGCGCGAGAACTTGCTCCACGGCCTTCTGAACGGCTTGCCTGTCGGTGACGTCGGCGAAAAGGTAATTCACGTCCGCGAGTCTTTCCACTTCGCGCCGCACCGTGCCGTAAACGGTGTAGCCTCTGAGCGAGAGGAGTCTCGCGCTCTCCAGACCGAAGCCGGAGGATATTCCTGTTATCAATACTACCATAGCGTGCAAAGCTACGAATAATCGGCGGTTTTACGTATCTTTGCGAAAACCGCATAATGTTATGACTAAGAGATTCTTTTCATCCGCGATCGCCGCAGCTCTGCTGTTTGCGGGCATCGCCGGCTGCACGCCGAAGGCTACTGACGCTCTCGCAGAAAAATCACTCCCCGCGCCTTATGCCGAGCTCTCCGACGGACTGCTCGGAGGCATCAGTCCGCAAGGGTGGACTCTGGAATTCCTGAAACGCCAGGGAAGCGGACTCACGGGCCATCCGGACGCTATGTCTTACCCGTACAATTCCTGCCTATGGGCCGGCCTTATGAAAAGGAATACCGACACTTACGGCTGCGAGTGGTGGCGCTATGAACAGACCGGCTATTATACCGACGGGCTTCTGAAACTCGGCTATCTGCTGGATGATGAGGATTTCATCCGGACTGCGGTCGAGGGTATAGAGTACACTTTCGCGAACGCCGACAGCCTCGGACGTCTGGGGACATATATCGACAAGCCTGTGGATACGATGTGGCCTATCTGCGTGTATTTCAGGGTACTGCAGGCGTATTACGAGAAGACGGGGGACGAAAGGGTCGTGGAGATGCTGCACAGGCACTATCTGACCTATACTCCGGAACAGCTCGAAGTCTGGAGGTCCATAATCAGCATCGAGGGGATGCTCTGGGTGTACGGCAAGACGGGGGATGAAAAGCTGCTTGAGCTGTGCGAAACCGCCTGGAACGCGGGGAAGCACGGGGATCTTACGCCCGAGGTGTGCCTCTCCGATGAGAAGATGCTGATGCACGGGGTGACCTGCTGCGAAGAGCTCAAGCTGCCGCTTCTGCTCTATGCCTATACCGGCAAGAGCGGCTATCTGGAACAGGCATTGAACGCGCAGCGCAAGCTCGAGCGCGACGACCTGCTGCCTGACGGGGTGATCGCGAGCGCGGAGGAGCTGGTCGGCAGCGACAACGTGATAAACAGCCACGAGACTTGCGACATAGCGGACTACACCTGGGCCCTGGGATATTTTCTGATGGTTACGGGCGAGGGAAAATGGGCCGACAAGATAGAACAGGCGGTTTTCAACGCCCTGCCCGGTGCGGTCACCAAGGATTTCAAGTCCCTGCAGTATTTCTCGTCCGTGAACCAGTTCCTCGCCACGGGCGATTCGAACCATAACGATTTCTTCCACGGCTCCACCTGGATGGCCTACCGGCCGACGCATCAGACGGAATGCTGTGCGGGAAATGTACACAGGGTTATGCCGAACTATCTCTCGCGGATGTGGTTGAGAAGAGGCGAGGACGGAATCGCGGCCGCTCTGTACGGGCCGTCCGTGTTCGAGTTCACTTCCGGCAGCGGAGCCAGATGCAGCATCCGGGAACAGACCCTTTATCCTTTCGAGGGGGACATCGCCTTCCATTTCTCACTGGAGGGCGGCTCCGCGAAGATTCCGTTCTCTTTCAGAATACCGGAATGGAGCACAGGGGTGGATGTCGAACTTAACGGGAAGAAGCTCTCCGGGACGTTCCGCAAAGGGGAGTTCGCTACGGTGGAGCGCGTATTCCGGGACGGAGACTGTCTGAAAATCAGTTTCGCTATGGAGCCTGAGTGCGTCCCGTTCCAGGATCAGGGAGTTTATTTCCGGAGGGGACCGCTTCTTTTCTCTTATGCCATACCTCAGATAAAGCAGGCTGATACCCGGGTATATGCGAATATGTACGGAAAGGTTCCGGAGGAGCCGGGCTTCGACTGCTGGTCGTTTACGCCTTCAGGGGACTGGAATTATGCCTGGGCGGGCAGCGGATGCGAGGACATCCGGGTGGTTCTGTCCGAAGATGACGACGCTTATCCGTTCGACCCGGGCTGCGCGAGTGTCCGGCTCGAGATTCCGGCTGTGAAAATCGACTGGGAGCTTGAGGAGGGAAGATACACGCCGAGGATGCCGGATCCTCGGGATGTGAAGGCTGTGGGCGAGGAAGTGTACACGCTCACTCTCGTGCCTTATGGCAGTACGGAGCTGAGGCTTACGGTATTTCCGGAGCTGAAGGATTCGCTGTAGGCGGGATCGGCATTTCCTGCCGGCAGGAGTTCTGTGCGGACAGCGAGAATTCGCAGCCGCAGTAATTCTGGTTATAGAAATTCTGTTCGCGGATTATCTGGCCCCGGCGCTCCTGAAGACCGCCCTTGCGCCAGTTCTGCGGCCACCAGACGGGAGGCTGCGCGGGGGCGATCGACGGAGAATCGGCCACTGTATCGAAAGAGGTCTTGCGCAAGGTGATTCCCTCAGGGGCAATCGTCGGCAATCCGCTCGCGGCGGCTGCGCAGGCCTCCTCGCCCGCCGCATTCACCTGCTCGAGATTTTTCCAGCGGGATGAGGCCAGAGATGTTGTCAGGACAGTAAGACCGGAAGCGGCGGCGTAGCGGGCGGCTCTCAGCAGGCGGAAACGGAAGCAGGCGGAGCAGCGGCGGCCGCGCTCGGGCTCGCCCTCGAGCCCGAGGACGGCTTCGCGCCAGGCGGCGTGATCGTATTCGTCCTCGACGAATACCACGCCGCGCGCGGCCGCCCACCTCCCGCACTCATCCCGCCTGAGTTCATACTCGCCCCTCGGCCAGATGTTCGAATTCGAGAAGAATATCACCGGCTCTATCCCGTTCTCCTGAAGGCACTCCGTAATGGCCCCGCAGCACGGGGCGCAGCAGGAGTGCAGCAGCACCCTGCGGGCGCCGCCCGGAACTTCTATCTTCAGGGAAGAATGCCCTCCGGCAAGACTGCCGCCGGCAAGGCCGCCGTCAGGCTGCCCGGCACAAAGCCCCCGCTCCCCCACGGCTCCTTTGAGACTGTCAGTCACCCCCACGGCTACTCGAAAGATTTTACGTCCACCAGACCATTGAGCAGCGCGTACACCGTCAGGCCCGGCACGGACTTGATGCCCGTTTTCCGCGTGATATTCTTGCGGTGTGAGATGACCGTATAGACGGAAATGCCGTACTGGTCGGCTATCTCCTTGTTTATCATTCCCTTGGCCACGCTCACGAGTATCTCTTTCTCGCGCTCGCTCAGTTCCTGGGACTCGCGCCTGCGGCGCACGGAGGCCGAAGACTGCCCCTCTATCCTCCGCACTGCCGGCACGAGTATGCAGTCCTCGATGGTGGAGTGGCGGGCGAGATCCGCCTGCAGCGAGTATATGAATACCAGCAGCCGCGAACGCGGCTCGGCCTCGCACTCCGCAGGCAGCGACTTCATCACCAGATTCTTAAGGTCGTCTATCTTCTCCTCCACATCGTCCTGCATATCCTCGAAATCATCTATCCTCACATCATCGCCGACGCCTTCGTGCAGCAATTTCTCCACATAGGGCAGGACCTCGTTCTCTTCGAACTGGAAATGCTTCCTCAACTCGTCCTCATAGCCCTGAAGGAACCTCTGCACCACTTTTCGCAGAGCTTCCCCGCAGGGAGCCATCAGAGCGCGTATCTCGGATGAGAGCCGCTCGAAAGCCACGTCCAGATAGTAGCTGTGCGAAGCCCTCAGGTATTTCACCACATCGCGCACCTCGACGCCCTCCAGGTCGCTGCAGGAAGGCGAGAAGGCGGGGTCGGAATAGACGCGGCAGATCAGAACGAAAGTATCGGCGTTCAGGCCGCTCCGGGCGCACACCTGCGCGATATCCGCCTCCCCGAAACCCAGGCTTACGCCCATCCGGGAGAGCACATTGAGGACTGAAGGCACCTCATCCACGAGTGAGGACATCTTCATTTCGGGACTGATATGTGCGGGAATGTTCATACTACAGCAGGCCCTCGGGCAGTTCCATCCGGATTTCTCTTTTCTCCGGATCGACGGAAATGATCAGGTCTTCGTGCAGAGGGACCATAGTTTCGCCCACATACACGCAGGGATTCCCCGGAATAGGCTCCACGCCGGTGATTTCACCCGCCTCGCGCTCCCCGTCGAAAAGCGTCCATCCGATGAAATCCTCCAGTGAGTCCTCCCCTTCCGAGGACTCCTCCACTTCGGCCCAGACCGCGCGGCCCGAGACTTCCTCGGCATCCGCAAGCGTCTTTATGCCCGTCAGATGCACTATGGCCTTGTCATAACCCTTCCGGGTGAAACTCTCCATAAAAAACGGAACCGGAAGTCCATCGAAATAGATGAACACCGGTTCCTTAAGGTCGATATCTTCCGGCAGGAAATCACGGAACCCAAGGAGGAGTCCTCCATCGGTGCCGTTGGATTTCAATACCTTGGCTATCTGGAGCATTACGCTATGCCTCAGCCTCTGTCTCGGCCTGAGTCTCCTCGCTCGCGGCGGCGGCTTCCTCAGCAGCCTTAGCGGCGGCAGCCTCAGCGGCTTCAGCCTTCTTCTTGGCGATAGCTTCAGCTCTCTCCTGATTAACCTTTGCCTCAGCCTCGGTCTCCGCCTTTACCTTGGCGGCCGCAGCCTTGGTGATTCCCTGCTTCTTGGCCTCGATTTTAGCGTCTCTCTGAGTAGTCCAGTCGAGATACTTCTTGTCGGCTTGCTCCTGTGTGAGCGCGCCCTTGGCTACACCGCCCTGCAGATGCTTGCGGAGGAGAACGCCTTCGTAGGAGAGGATGCGGCGTACCGTAAGGGTAGGCTGTGCGCCGACATTGAGCCAGCTGAGAGCCTTGTCGCAGTCCAGAATGATCGTGGCCGGGTTCGAGTTAGGGTTATAAGAACCTATCTGCTCGATGAAACGACCGTCGCGCGGAGCGCGGGAATCCGCCACTACAATGTGGAAGAATGCGAAATTCTTCTTTCCGTGGCGCTGTAAACGAATTTTAACAGCCATTGTGAATCTGTTTTAAAAATTAAACCTAAAGTACTTCCTTCCCGAGGAAGCGGCTGCAAAGTTACACTAATTTCAGATAATTGCAAACGAAATTCCGCGCAGCGCCCGTCCATCCTCGAGCTGCTCGGCGACTCTGCGGCCTCCCGGCCAATGTCCCTGCGGCCTCCCGGCCAATCCCGCCCCCCTCGGATAAAAAATTTTACTCAAAAAATTGCATTTCTGAAAATACTCTGTATCTTTGCAGTCCCAATCCATTCGCGGTAGTGGTGAAATGGTAGACACGCTACTTTGAGGGGGTAGTGCCCGTTGGGGTGTGTGAGTTCGACTCTCACCTACCGCACCAGAGGTTGACCTTTTACAGGTCGACCTCTTTTCGTTTCCGGTTTTTTTCGGAAAAATTTTGACAATTCCGTATTTATTCGGACTTTTGCATTCCCGTGAGACTCTTTGCGGACTCCCCTTTCCGGGATTCGCACAGAAGACACGCACTGGAGAGATGGGCGAGTGGTCTAAACCGGCGGTCTCGAAAACCGTTGAACGATTCTGTCGTTCCAGGAGTTCGAATCTCCTTCTCTCCGCCTCGGAAGCCCGGCGCTTGAACGCCGGGCTTTTTTTGTATCTTCCGCCGAGTGGCTTCGCGCGAGTCAGATAATCTATGGCAATCCCGAGAAAACTGCGCTTATTTGGCCAAAGTGTTGCGCGATTACTCGCGTATGGCCAAATATAATGTTATTATTTGGCCGAATCAAATCTTTTCCATACCTTTATGGCCAAATAAAGACAACTATGATCGGACGAAAAAGAGAATTCGACCTTCTTCAGGAAGCTATTGAAAAGCCCAGGGCACAGTTCATTACGATATATGGCAGACGTCGCGTAGGAAAAACATTCCTTGTGAATGAATTCTTCCGGAACGAATATGCATTCAAGCATACAGCCGTCTCTCCCTTCAAGGACAAGGAAAAGAAACATAAACGGAACATTCTGAAACTTCAGCTTCAGGAGTTTCATTATTCTCTTCGGAACTATGGCTTCTCCGCCGATGAACCCGCACCCGCAGACTGGTTTTCCGCCTTTCACCAGCTACAGAGTCTTTTAGAGAGTAAGAATTATGGTGACAACTTTGTCATATTCATCGATGAACTGCCCTGGATGGATACGCCCCGGTCCAGTTTCCTGTCAGCTTTTGAGCATTTTGTAAATGACTGGGTATTGGCCAGAAAGAATGCCCGGCTGGTAGTGTGCGGCAGTGCCACATCCTGGATTCTGGATAAAGTCTTGAATAATCAAGGCGGACTGTATGGACGTGTCACCCTTCCATTGTTTGTAGAGCCGTTCACTCTGAAAGAATGCCGGGAGTTTTTCCGTGAAGGCGGATACGCAATGGACGATTACGACATCATCCAGACATATATGGCCTTCGGGGGTATTCCTTATTATCTGGACCTCTTCAGCCGCGGTCTCAGTGTTCCGCAGAACTTCGATGCCATCCTCTACGGACGAAAGGCGCCGCTCCGTGACGAATTCGACAATCTTTTTTCTTCCCAATTTGCCAATCCGGATGAACTGCAGCAGATCGTGACCATTCTTGCGGGGAAAAGATCAGGCTATACCAGAGACGATATCGCATCGAAAGGGGACTTCACCTCCGGAGGCGGCCTCTCACGTCTCCTGAAAGCGCTTACCAACAGTACGTTGATAACGCCTTATGTCCCGTTTGGTGAGAATGTGACGAAATATCGGCTGACTGATCCTTTCTGCGCTTTTTTTCTTAAACACGTAAAAGATAATCAAGAAGCTACAGCCTACTGGCAATCCTTCTTCAACTCCCCGGCGGCATCCGTCTGGGCCGGACACGCCTTTGAGGAAGTTTGTTTTGCACACATCCGACAAATCAAGAGCGCTTTAGGCATAGGGGATGTAATCACTCGCGAATCTTCCTGGCTTGTCCCCGGATCGGGAAACGCGAGGGGAATGCAGATCGATCTGGTCATCGATCGCGATGACCGCAAGATTTGCCTGTGTGAGATGAAATTCAGACAAGGTAAGTACACAATCGATCACGAGTATGCAACCCGGATTCAGGAGCGGATTAACCGCACAATGGAGATTACCAAACACGAAAAACCGGTAATCTCGGTATTGATTACCACTTATGGACTGAATCGTAATGAATATGCCGGAAAGTTTCAGAAAGTCGTAACAATGGATGACCTGTTTCAGTAACAACCCTTAGTGATGATGAAAAAATCACTTACGTCAATATGAACCTCAGACTATCCCCCTTATCCGTGCTTCTGTCGGCAGTGCTCCTGTCCGGCTGCAATGCTCCTCACCCTTACGAAATCCGTTTCGACACGCCCACGCCGCCGAGGCCGGACTCTTCCCTGACCGGAGGGAATGACCCCGAGTGGGAGTCGCAGACCCTGCCCATAGGCAACGGAAGCATAGGCGCGAACATTTTCGGCACTCTCCCGGCGGAGCGCATCACCCTCAACGAAAAGAGCCTGTGGCTCGGCGGTCCCGGGACGGCCGGCGGAGCGCAGCATTACTGGGACGCGAATAAGGAATCTGCCGGAGTCCTGAAGGAAATCCGCAGCGCCTTTACACGCGGAGACAGCGAAAGGGCCGGGGAACTCACCCGGAAGAACTTCAACGGTCTCGTCTCTTACGAAAGTTCCGAAGACGAGGCGTTCCGCTTCGGCTGCTACACCACGGCTGGGGAGCTGAGGATATGGACCGGGACGGATTCTTCATCCATAACCGATTATCACCGGATTCTGTCGCTTGACGATGCCGTGGCGAGAGTGAGTTACGGAAGCGGCGGGGTGGACTACAAACGGGAGTATTTCATTTCGTACCCCGCCAACGTGCTCGTGATGCGCTTCAGTGCAAGCCGCCCGGGGATGCAGAACCTCAGGCTGGAATACTCGCCAAGCCCCGTCTCCGGCGGCAGCATAAAGCCTTGCGGAGAGAACGCCCTGATATATTCCGGAAGGCTTGAGAACAACGGGATGGAATATGCGGTCCGCATAGCTGTGAGCGCAAGAGGCGGCAGCATCTCGAATGAAGGCGGAGTCCTGACGGCCCGGGGCGCGGACGAGGTGGTGTTCTACCTCTGCGCCGACACGGATTACAGGATGAACTTCGACCCGGACCCGCACGATGAGCGGGCCTACGTCGGAGTGCAGCCGGAGGAAACGACGGAGGAGTGGATTCGGAGCGCGGCGGCAAAAGGCTATGAAGCACTGCTGGAAGAGCACCTCGCGGACTACAAGGCACTTTTCGGGAGGGTGAGGTTAAGATTGGGCGGAGCCCGCCGAGCCTCCGTGCTCTCCACACCCGAGCGGCTCGCAGCTTACCGCTCCGGCGCGTCCGACCCCGGACTGGAGGAACTCTACTTCCACTTCGGCCGCTATCTGCTGATTTCATCTTCGCGGCCGGGAAATCTCCCGGCCAATCTCCAAGGCATCTGGAGCAACGGCGCGGACGGTCCGTGGCACGTGGACTACCACAACAACATAAACGTTCAGATGAACTATTGGCCGGCCTGCCCGGCCCATCTGGAAGAATGCTCCGCGCCTCTTTTCGACTACATCCGCTCGCTCGCGGCACCCGGGGAGAGGGTCGCGCGCTCGTATTTCGGAGCACGCGGCTGGACTGCCTCGATTTCCGCGAACCCCTTCGGCTTCGCCTCGCCGCTGAGCAGCGAGGATATGACCTGGAATCTGTGTCCGATGGCGGGTCCGTGGCTGGCGACGCATCTGTGGGACTATTACGACTTCACCCGGGACACGAGCTTCCTGCGCTCTACGGCTTATGAGCTGCTGCGCTCGAGCGCCCGCTTCACGGTGGATTACCTTTGGCGCAGGCCTGACGGGACCTGCAGCGCCGCGCCTTCGACTTCGCCGGAGCACGGGCCTGTCTCGGAGGGGACTACTTTCTCGCACGCGGTGGCCCGGGAGATTCTGCTCGACGCCGCTGCGGCTGCGGAAATTCTCGGCGAGGACGAGGCCGAACGGCAGGAGTGGCTGGCCGTGGAAAGGCGGATTGTCCCTTATCAGATCGGGCGTTTCGGGCAGATTATGGAGTGGAACGAGGACATCGACGATCCCGACGACCACCATCGGCACGTGAATCATCTGTTCGGGCTTCATCCGGGGCACACCCTTTCTCCTCTGACTACTCCGGAACTCGCTCAGGCCGCGAAAGTCACCCTGAACCATCGGGGAGACGGGGCGACCGGCTGGAGTATGGGCTGGAAACTGAATCAGTGGGCAAGGCTCCACGACGGGGACAGGGCCTACTCCCTTTTCCGCAACCTGCTCGCGCAGGGGACTCTGGACAATCTCTGGGACAGTCATCCGCCGTTCCAGATAGACGGAAATTTCGGGGGTACCGCAGGGATATGCGAGATGCTGCTGCAGAGTCACGATGGAGTGATTCATCTGCTTCCGGCTCTGCCGTCGGCCTGGAAAGAGGGCAAGGTGAGCGGGCTGCTCGCCCGAGGCGGCTTCGAAGTTGACATCGAGTGGGCGGACGGGAAGCTGACACGGGCTCTCATCCACTCCCACGCCGGCTCGCGCTGCTCCGTCCTCTACGACGGCATCACCCGGGAGTTTCCGACCGTCCCGGGAGGAGAGTATCGGCTATGAGCTTCGACTCTGCACATATACGGACCGTCGATTCCCCCGAAAGGATGACGGCATTAATCCGTGAGATCGGAATCATCCCGTTCTTCCGGAGCGGAATCCCCGGATGGTCCGTCGAAGAGATGACCGATCCTGCCTTCTGGTTCTACACCTCCGATGAACTCGGTCCCTGGGACTGGAAAATCGATGCGGTCCGTCAGGGCGATATCGCATACGGGAAATTCCTCTCGGGCAAAGCCTCGTTCGCGACTGTGGAATGGTACAGACATCTGATGAACATCCGCCGGGCCGATCCGAAATACCGGATGGCCCTCGGCGAGCGTTTCCAGGCCCGCACACGTTCCGAGAAACTGATGAAATATCTCGCTCCGGTCGCTCTCGAAGCCATCAGGGAGAACGGTACTCTGGAAATGTCCGAACTCAGGAGCATCTGCGGCGGGAAAGTGACCGACAGTCAGATCCGGATTCTCGGAGCGAAATACAGGGACGTGCTGCGCCCTTCTGTAAGGAAAAATGTAATGGATTCCGTGATGCAGTTTCTGGATATGGGCACCTGGACGGTGATCGGAGACTTCCGACGGGTTTACAGGGGGCCGAATCTCGAATACACCGGATGGCAGCGCGCATCTCTCACCACCCCCGACACCCTGTTCGGCCCCGCCTCACAGCCTTCGGAGCAGCCGTTCTGGGCCAAAGTCTTCGAGGAAAGCAGGCGCGATACTCTCGAAGTCACCTGCACCCCTCGGGAGTCCCGGCAGATTCTCATCGACCACCTCTCCGCCTTCTTCCCGGATCACCGGGACACCCTGACGAGAGTTTTCTGAGGGGCGGGCGACAAGAGGTCAAGGAATCGTCATTTGACCGAACCTCAATATTGCCGAACTTTTTTAGAACGGCAACTCCGGCCCAAAGGAGACAGCCGGTTCACTCAATACACGAATATCCTTATCTTCAAAGAGTTTAGCCTGTTTCTGAAGCTTTCCAAGATAGTCGATACGTAACGATAAATCATCCAATTCTTGACGGCGAGCCTTGCTCAACTCCAAGAATTTGTCATTCATATCTATCCCTAAGAATCTGCGACCCAGTAAGTTTGCGGCTATTCCGGTAGTACTGCTACCGGTAAATGGATCCAGCACCCAAGCCCCAGGCTCAGTGGATGCTTGAATGATTCGCGAAAGCACACAGAGAGGCTTCTGAGTAGGGTGCTTGCCACAAGACTTCTCCCATCTAGCGATGGCCGGTAATGTCCACACATCACGCATCTGTGTACCGCCGTTAATTTCTTTCATCAACTCATAATTGAAATAGTGAGCGACTTTCGGCTCCTTCCTTGCCCATAAGATATATTCCGCCGAGTATGTGAAATACCTGCACGAGAGATTTGGAGGTGGGTTGGTCTTTACCCAGGTAATACAATTCAGAATCTTAAAGCCGAGTTCTGTCAAGCAGCGAGCAATAGAGAAAATGTTATGATACGTCCCACTCACCCAAATAGTTCCGTTGCTTTTTAGCTTATCGCGACAAACTGATAGCCAAGACTTATCGAACTTATAATCTTCCTCAACACCTTTTGATTTGTCCCACTCTCCTTTGTTAACGGACACCATCCTCCCACTCTGCACACTTATTCCGCCATTAGATAAATGGTAGGGAGGGTCTGCGAAAATCATGTCGAACTTAAACTCGAATTGGGACAAAAGCTCGACACAATTCCCTTTGACCAAAGTATAATCTTTATTGTCCGACTTAAAGAAAGGTGTAATCATCCCTCCATCAGCTTTGAAATAACCCCCTCCTCCAAGTCCTTGATGTTATATAGATTGTCAAGAACATCGAATGTCTCCTTCAGATTATTCCGGGCTCTGAGCCATCCTTGCCCGTCAGTAAACCACACGAATTTGAAGAAGTCAAGGCTCTGCGTCTCCAGCGTAATTGTCTTATAACTCCGTGCCGTTTCATTCAGTTTCGAGCCCGAGCTTGAATAGAAATTTGTCTCAATACCATAAATTATTCTCGGGCTTTTGATGACATAATCAAATCTCTTTTCAGCGCTGCCGTTGTTTGAAATCGCTGACAAATCCACGTGCCATTTCTTCTCAATTTCGTGGATATACATTTCCTTGAAATAGGTATCATCCTTAACAAGGCCCGCTTTAATAAGATAGCGTTCAACCAAATCCTCCATAAGGTGTCCTCCCCGATTCTTACGGCCATTAGAGTCGAGTCCGGTTTCTACGCCAGTAACATAATCCACAAGATTGTTTATCAGGTGATTTTCCATAAGGTCGAACAAGCCGGTCTTCCGCATAAAAACCTTATACTGGGAGACAGGGTAGTTTTTCTTTGCAAAATTGTAGCAAAACTGTCCTTCCTGATCCATCGCGACGATATCCTTCCCGCGTTTTGCCAGAAGTATCGGGATGCATTTTAAGGTCTCCGGATATCTTGTGATAATCTTCTCAAAATCAGATTCGATTGTTCGGGAGCCAATCAACGAATTCAAGATATTCAGTTCAATTCTGACGGCATCGACATTGGCATAAACTTTCGGGAAGTTAATGTAGTACTTGTAAT
>JAUMVX010000045.1 GCA_030529945.1 Bacteroidia bacterium
TTGCCGCCGGAATGTGAGGGGATATCATTGATGAAGTAAGATAATTAATTGAACGATTGTTGGTTATGGACTATGAAGCCCATAGCTTGGCTTGAATGGAAATGAAAAACACTTCTTCCCGGACATCGACCGGAAAATACATCGTCAAGGGTCTTCTTGTGACTCTGGCAGCAGTTGCTCTGGCTTTCCCTCTGAAAGCCCAGAGCACGGTGGGATTCCAGTCATCAGCAGGGGCAGCGTCCACATCGGTGCAGAGTACGTCAAGGAAAGACGCAGTCTCCAAGAGCGCGTCCGCAACCCAGAGTACGTCAAGGAAAGACGCAGTCTCCAAGAGCACGTCAGCAGCCCAGAGCACGGCATCCTTACATTCCTCAGCCGGGACCTCGACTGCATCGAAGAATACGGCACTCAGAACGAATCTCCTCTACCTTGCCGCCGCCACCGCTAACGTGGGGGTCGAGAGGACTCTTTCATCTGACACGAGCATCGGGCTTGACGGCTACCTTAACCTCGTCACCTTCTCCGACAATATGAAATGGAAGAACTGGATGCTGCAGCCCGAATACCGATACTGGTTCTGCAACACCCTGATGGGCGGTTTCATCGGCGCGCATCTCCTCGGCGGCCAGTACAATGTCGGCGGGGTGGACCTCCCTTTCTCTTTCCTCGGCACTGACTACGCGAAACTGAAAAACTCCCGATACGAGGGCTGGATGGCCGGGGCGGGCTTTGCCTACGGCTATGCCTGGCCTCTTTCGCAGCATTGGAATCTTGAAGCCGAATTCGGCTTCGGCTACGTCTATACCCGCTATGACTCTTTCCAGTGCGAGAAGTGCGGTGAAAAACTCGAAGAGAACAAGAACCACCACTACGTAGGCCCCACCAAGGCGGCGCTTAACCTTATATATATATTCTAAGCGATGAGAACCAGAAATATCATACTCCGGGCAGCGTTGCTTCTGCCCTTAATGTATGCGCCGATGACTGCGGCCGCACGGGAAGACAGAACGGGACTGGCCGGAGGCCGGGTCAGGCTCGAGAACGTGCAGATCTGGAAGGAGCACAAGGACGTGAACATCTCGCTCGATCTGAACCTCGACGCCCTCGTGCTGCGGCGCGGACGCGGTCTCGTGCTCGCTCCGATGTTCGTCGGGGGAGGAGACACTCTGCGTCTCGGCACGGTGGAAATACTCGACAGGCAGCGTTTCATCTACTATCAGCGCAGCGGAAAGACCGCTTCGGCGAACCCCGCGAAAGTCATTCTCAGGAAGAACGGCAGCGCCCAGAACGAGCATCTCGGCTACACCTTCCCTTACGAGAGCTGGATGAACGGAGGCAGCTTCATAATCGAACGCGGCGACTGCGGCTGCGACCAGGCGATGATCAGCGCGGAATTCCCGGAGGAGGAGACCGTGAGCGAGAGCCTCGCCCTCGTCGCCGAGCCGAAGGAGTATCTTCTCGCCTACGTCCGTCCCGAGGCCGAGGCCGTGAAGAACCGCGAAGAGTCCGGTTCGGCGCGTCTGAACTTCGTCGTGGGCCGCTCCGAAATCCGCTCCGACTTCGCGTCGAACGCCTCCGAGCTCGAGAAGATCCGCAAGACCATTGACCTCGTGCGCGACGACGCGGACGTGACGCTCACCGGCGTGCAGCTCCACGGCTACGCCTCTCCTGACGGCCGCTACGCGTCCAATGCCGCCCTGGCGCAGAAGCGCACCGAAGCTCTCGAAAGATACCTTATGGACTACTACAGGAGTCAGGACACCGGACTCTTCACCGCCGCCTCCACGGCCGAGGACTGGGAGGGCGTGAGAGAATATGTCGCAGCCAGCACCTATCCCCACGCGGAGAAGATACTCGAGATCATCGACGGGGGACTCACCCCGGACGAGAAGGACCGCGCCATAGCTGAAGGCTGGCCGGACTTCTACAAGAACACCCTGCTTAAAGAAGTCTATCCCGCCCTCCGCCGCACCGACTACCGCGTGAGCTACAGCGTGCGCAGCTTCGACCTCGAAGAAGCCCGCCGCATCATAAAGGAACGCCCCGGCTACCTTTCGCTCAACGAAATGTTCCTTGTGGCTGACAGCTATGAAGTCGGAAGCGGACAGTTCAGCGACGTCTTCGACATAGCCGCCCGCCTCTATCCGGACAGCCCGGTGGCCGCGCTGAACGCCGCCTGCGCGGCTCTCGACAGGGGGGACCTCGCCGGAGCCGAGAAATTCCTGCGCAGCGCCGGCGACTCGCCGCAGGCCCGGAACGCCAGAGGAGTGCTCGCCGCACGCCGGCTTGACTTCGAAGCGGCTGGGGAGTACTTCACTGCCGCCGCCACTCTGTCACAGGCCCGCGAGAACCTCGCTATCCTCGCCCATAACCGGGAGATATACGAAAACCTTTGAAAAAAATAATTAAACAAATATCAACAAACTAAATTCATTACAAATGAAAGCCAAAACTTTAATCCTCCCGGCGGCCCTCGCTCTCGCAGCGGCAGTGGCCTGCAAAAAGGAAAACAAGGAAAACCCTGTTTTCGAAGGAGACAGCGCTTACATCAGCGTGAACATCGCCTACTCTGACGCAAGTACGAAAGGTGAGTCTGTCACTCCTCCTTTCTATTCCGGCATCGTAAACGAAAATGCCGTCTCTACCGCCCACTTCTTCTTCTATAACGCCGACGGTACCTTCGCGACTTACACTTCGAAGGCCATCACTATGACCGAAGAGGTAACCCCAGGCACCTCGACAGACAAGAATGTCGAAGAAGTCGGTGAAGCCGTCGTAGTCCTCAGCGGCCTCAAGTCCACGAACTATCCCGCCTATATGGCTGTCGTGCTGAATCCTAACGGCACTATGATTAATGACCTCAAGGGCAAGAGCATATCAGAGGCGCAGGCGTATGTGATTTCCGCGATCGCCACCGAAGCCACTTCCACCACCTCCGGTCCGAGCACTGACTGGACTAATTTCGTGATGACAAGCTCCACATTCGACAATAGCGATGCCAGGACAGGTTATTTCTGCGAGAAACTTGTAGCCGAGAATTTCCAGGACGACGAAACTACGGCGAAAGTTCATCCCGTTACCGCCTATGTGGAAAGACTTGCCTCAAAAGTGCAGCTGACCCTCTCTGCCGGAGCTTCAGCGAAAATCGGTTCCTTCGATGTGGACGGTACAGCTACGGATCTTTACTTCAACGTTCTCGGCTGGGGTCTGAACGCCACCACCAAGCAGAGCTTTACATATAAGAACATAAATCCGTCCTGGGCGATCACCGGCTTCGATGCTTCCAAATGGAATGATGCCACGAACCATAGAAGCTACTGGGCGAAGACCCCTGTTTACGGTGTAGCAGACGGCAGTACCGTCACGATCGGTTATTCCACTCCGTCTACCGAGACTCTTTTCTATCCGGCGAACTATGCCGATGTTCAGAGAAATATCGCGACTAAGACCCCTACTCTCAATTACGTGTCTTACAACGACCTTAAAGTCACCGTCGGCAGCAATGCTTACTGCCGTGAGAATACGAACGACCAGACTGTCCTCATAGCCGTGAACTTCTCCGCGGCCGCCACAAGCGTTCTGCTCAAGGCTAAGGTTCAGGATGGTGCCGGCTATCCTGTACAGCTTGTGAACTATGTCAAGAAACTCTATACTTTCGACGGCTACAAGAATCAGGTTCTGACCACTTACGCGGCAAATCACGCCGGTGCCCTCATAGTCAAGGGTGACGGTGCCGCATATTCAAACATCGACAAAGACGACCTCGAAGAGGTCAACACCTATGACGGCTACATCACACTCAAGCTTAAAGCACTCGCCGCAGGTTCAGATTACTATTTCTACGATAGTGGTACATCGTACACGTTGACAACAGCGGATGCCGCTACGGAGGCCCTTAACGGCGGAGCTGCTGCGGTTACCCCGGAGACCAAGGCCGAGTACTATAAGGACGGTATGATGTACTACAACGTTCCGATCGAGCACCTTAACAACTCCGGCGTGAAGTACGGAAAGACCGGTTTCAAGACCGGTATCATCGAGGCTGACTACGGTGTGGTGCGCAACCACTACTATCAGGTGGACATCACGGCCATCAAGAACCTCGGCAAGGCGGTTTATGATCCTGACGAGCTTATCGTTCCGAGCGATGACGATCTTAAGGACTACTATGTAGGAGCGAAGATCAACATCCTCTCCTGGAAGGTCGTTAAGCAGAGCGTAGAACTCTGATAGATATCCGTTCCGGCGGGCCGCGGTCTGCGCGGCCTGCCGGAATTATAAAAACTTTTTACGAATCACTCTATGCTGTCTGATTTCAAGGTAAAGCTCCGCACCCTGCTCTCCTCGGCACTGGTCTGCATTGCGGCGTCAGCCTGCGGCGAACTCATCTACGATGACCCGGAGGACTGTCCGGAATATCGCGTGAAGTTCCGCTACGACTGGAATATGAAGTACGCCGACGCGTTCGCCCACGAGGTGAAGGCGGTCACCCTCTATGTACTCGACCCACAGGGCAGCATCGTCTGGTCCGCCTCCGAAAGCGGCGAAGCTCTCGCCGCCGGGGACTATTCTATGGTCGTCAAAGTGCCTGCCGGGAAGTATGACCTGCTTGCCTGGTGTGACGCCGATGAATTCGGAACATATTCATTCGGGGAAGGGAAGCTCAAGACTGACCTGACCTGCTCTCTGAACAGCAAAAGCGCCGGGGACGCTCCGGCCTACGTCGATACCGACCTCGACAGACTCTACTACGGCTACCTTTCCGCCGCCGATTTCAGCGCGAAGAAGGGGAAAGTGACGGTGGCGCTCGGTCTGAAAAAGAACACGAACAGCTTCAAGGTAGTGCTCCAGCACCTTTCCGGTGCTCCCGTGGACTGCGACAAGTTCGACTTCTCCATTTCCGCCGACAACGCCCTGATGGACTGGGACAACTCCCTGCTCCCGTCCGCCGACATCGAGTACCGCGCCTGGTCTGTCTATTCAGGCTACATAGACCTCGGCACACGCGCTGAGGCTCTGAACGTAGCCATCGCGGAGCTTTCCACGGGCCGGCTCGTGAAAGGGCACAGCCCGCGCCTGAACATACGCCTGAAAGCCTCGGGCGAGACGGTGCTTTCCGTTCCGCTCATAGATTACGCCCTTCTCGTAAAGGGCAGATACAACGAAGGTCTGGACGACCAGGAATATCTGGACCGTCAGGACGAGTACGATATGGTCTTCTTCCTCGACGAGGCGGACCGCTGGGTGGACTCGTTCATTTACATCAATTCCTGGAAAGTGGTTCTGCAGCACACGGAACTTTAGAAAGACAGTGCGCCGCCGGAAAGCTTCGGAACGCCCGGCTGCCGCAAAGAGAAAATGAAAGAACTGAACGCAATACTCACATCTTCGGCACGTGTCCTCGCGGCGCTGGCTCTGGGCTGCCTCTGCCTGCTCTCCTGCAGGAAGGCCAGCACCTTCGAGCCTGAACCGGAATGGGAGGCGGCCATCGTGACATTGCGTATCACCGCCGGCGAAACCCCTGCCGCCACCCGCGCGGACGACACTTACGGCGAGACCCCCGCCGCCCTCGCGAGCAGCACCGCAGCCGCCCTCGCGAACAGCACCCCGGCCACCCGCGCGGACCGCGAGACCGACGACGCCGGCGCGTCCTTCGAGAACTACATCGACATCAGCACGACCCACATCCTCTTCTTTATCGACGACAAGTTCAGCGAGGAATTCATCCCCGAAGCCGTCGATCCTGTGGGAAGCGCGACCTACCCCACCGAGTGGACCCTCCGGGGCCCGATACTGAACCCTCCCGCTGCCGGCTTCAAAGTCGTAGTCCTCGCGAACTGCACCCTGCCGGCCCTCACCGCCGGAGTCTCCACCATCGAAGACCTCTGCAAGAGCGCGGTCTATACCGCCTACACAGCCGGAGCCACGCAGGCATTCGAGCCTTCCGCCGGCTCTCCCATCCCGATGTACGGCATCCAGACCTACACCTCCGCCCTGACCTTCCGCCCGCGCGTCGCCACCGACCTCGGCCAGATCGACCTGCTCCGCGCGATGTCGAAAGTCATCATCCGGAACACCTCCGGCAAGCCGCTCTCCTCAGCCACGCTGAAAGGCTACAACCTTCAGGGCACGGTCGCCCCGCTCTCGCTCTATACCCGCACATCCGACTGGACGCACGCGAACACCTACGACCAGCTCGCCAAGTGCCTCGCAGTCCATCTTCCTTCCGAGGACACGGCCAATGAAACCTCTTCCTCCGCCCGTTCCGTCTCCCTCATCGAGACCTCGAAAACCGCCACAGAGGAAGTCCGGACCGGCTATTTCCCGGAATATCTGAATGCGAACGCGGACGGTGACGGCCTCTCCGACCGCTCCCTCATAAACCTCGCATTCGTCGGAATCACCAAGACATACAGCGTGGATTTCAGATACTACGCCACCCCGTCATCCGCCGACGACGGAAAGCGCTTCGACCTGAAGCGCAACCATATCTACGAATTCGACATCACCAAGGTCGACGCCTACAGCCTCTCGATGACGGTAATCGCGAAGCCTTGGGACGTGCAGAACCACTCCTACTCCTTCGACGACAATGTCACCGTGAAGGATACCGGCAAGCAGACCTGGCACTGGGCCGCTGACGGCAGCGAAATAACCAAAGACACCGGCAACGACCACAAGATGACCTTCCCGGGCCTCGGCGACATCAAGCTCACTTTCACCATTGACACTCCGGTCGGAGCGGAATGGATAGCCGTGTTCGAGCAGAAGTCCGGAGACCTTAACCACTTCTATTTCGAAACTACCGGCACCGACCGCGCCACCGGTGTCGTGGACGGCAACCGGACCGAGCTCATAATCAAGCAGCGCGACTCGAACGGCTCCGCCAGAGTCGTGATCTATGTGCACTACGGAAACATCTCCTTCAAGGCTTCCTCTGTACTCGGGGGAGAATACACACTCGAGAAATATTAGGGACAGACTATGGCAAGACGCAGCATATCCACATACATACCTCTCATTCTGACGGCGCTCCTCGCGCTCTCTTCCTGCGGGAAGGAGCCGAATCCGCTTCCGTCCGGGGAGGGGATTCTCACCCTCTGTCTATCGCCCTGCGATATGGAGCTGACCAGAGCCGAGAGCGAATACGGCAGCGAAGACTATAACGAGAACAGGATTACCGGCTTCAAGCTCTATTTCTACAGCGAAAACTCCGAGACCACCGCAGCGAAGTACATCTATCCCGCCTCCGGTCTCGCAAGCCTTACCAACGAAGCCGCCGACGGCTACAGCACGAACGGTCTGACAGTGGATCCGACAAGCGGCAAGGTGACGCTGAGTCTGGCCCTCGAAAAGACAGTCGGCGCGGCACTTTTCCCTTCGGGGGCCTCGCAGTGCTATGTCTATGCCGTGGCGAACACCGGCACCCTCGTCACCCTCCCTTCCACGGCGGGCGACGCCGTCACCTCGAAGGAAAACCTGAAGAAACTTTCCGTGAGCGCGGAATTCGGCCCCACTACCGCTTCCGACCCCTTCGCGGAGCCTCAGGCCGATTTCGTTATGGACGGGTCCGCGACCCTCACCAAGGATGCCGACCAGAACATCAGCGGCACCGTGGAGCTCTCCCGCGCCGCCGCGAAAGTAACTTTCTATGTCACCGAGGTGAAGCCCGTGCAGGATAAGGATCCTTCCACCGGCGACTTGCTCGGAACCTGGAACGCCCTGACCGGCGGGATGCGCGTCGGCTACCGCAATGCGGTGAACATCAGCCTTATAAACGGCGAGACCACTCGCGCCGGGCGCTCCGGCCACGTCGTGAACTACACCACCTCGCAGGGCCGCCTTCTGTCTCCTTTCACCACCTCCGCCGGCAATACGAACTGGACGCATTCCCTGCCGTTCTACTCCTACTTCGACGAGTGGACCTCGTCATCTTCCTCCGACGCACCCTATCTGCTGCTGCAGATTCCGTGGAGTTATACCAGGGCCGGCGAGACGACCCCGTCCAGATATTTCACCTGCTATTACGCCGTCCCGTTCAATTCCGTCCCTTCCGCCGTGACCCACAAGTGCAGCATCGACCGCAACACCTGGTACAAGGTGTCCCTCTCCGTCAGCATTCTCGGGTCCGGTGACCCGGACAATCCCACCTCCATCCTTCCGTCCTATATGGTTCTGCCCTGGAACAGCACCCCCGTGCAGACCAGCGCCGACCTGGTGCGCTACCGCTATCTGCTCGTGGATCAGAACTCCTTCGTGATGAACAACCTGGACCGGCTCGAGATTCCCTTCTACTCTTCGCATAAGGTCACACTGGTGAGTTCCTCTATGAAGAAGACGGTGCTCAAGCCCTCTTCGGGCTACAAGCCTTATGAGACCACGGTATCTTCTTCCGCCTACACTCTGGATTTCGACAACTCTTCGCTTCCGGGAAAGAGCAAGGTGACTTTCACCCACGCTCTTGAGAACGATTACAGCGCGGACTACGATGTCACCGCCTATACCCTCACCTTCACTTTCCGGCACGATAACGGCGACTCCGATGACGCCAACTTCACCGAGACCGTGACCGTCACCCAGTATCCCGCCCTGTCTGTAGTCGCGGAGCTGAATTCGGACTGTACCGGTAATCCCAATAACGGCACGACAGGGTCAAATAATATATCACATCGAGGATACGTTATGGTGAATAATACACGTGCAAGCAGTGGATGGCAATATGTTTTATCTAGTTCGGCCAATCCGGGCAATAAAGACCCATATATGTATGTGGTAACTGTAAGTTCTTTACCTACAGGCACATCGTATGTAATCGGCGACCCGAGACAGGATACAAACTTAAGTTATAGCTTTTCTAACACCTCGTGGTTGTATGGTTCTGACCATAGACTGACGTATTATTACCCGACATATAAAGACGACAGCGACCGGTCAGTAAGCAATATGATAGCTCCGTCATTCAGAATAGCGTCCTCTTATGGCGTAGCTTCCACAATGTCATATAGCGATGCCCAGAAACGATGCGCCGCATATCAGGAAGACGGTTATCCTGCGGGAAGATGGAGGATTCCGACTCAGGCCGAGATCTGGTATATGGTGAAACTGGCTTCAGACGGGAAAATTCCGCAGCTTCTTACTACGACCAGCTACTACTGGGGCGGTGACGGCCGTGCTTATAGGCCTTCGGTCGATTATTCTGACCCGACGACGAGTACTTCCCGCTCATACGTCCGCTGCGTCTACGACGAGTGGTACTGGCAGGACAAGTGTACGAAAACGACTTTCACCTGGGGAGACAAGGCAAGATAATGGACAGAAAATGAAAAGACATCTACATATCCTTCCGTCTATGCTTCTGGCTCTGGCGGCGCTGTGGCTGGGCCAGGGATGCGGGGACAGACTGGGCGTCCCGGATGGCGGGACGTCCCGGGACAAGACTTGCCTGAACTTCTCCGTGGCTGCGCCGGAGCGGGGGGGAAGTGCGACGCGCTCGATCTCCGAGAGCATCACGAGTCTCTGGGTGCTCGTCTTCGACCACAACGGCTTCTTCGTGGAGTGCAGGCAGGCTGTGCCGTCAGCGCCGAACGTCTTCGGGACTGACCCGGACACGGAGTACAAATTCGAGGTCGAGCTGCAGGCGAGTCCGATGCCGCGTACGCTGCACTTCGTCGCGAACTACGACTTCGCCTCGCACTATCCGGACTACAACAACGAGTACTACCTGATGAGCCATCTGTCAGTGAAGCGGACAGATGCGGCGGCGCAGAGCTATTGGCAGAGAGTCGTGCTGGAGAACGGCATCCCGGAGGCTGCCGCCGATTTCTCTGCGGCGGATCTGGCGAAGCTGACTAAGATTCCGCTGGTGCGCAATTTCGCGCAGGTTTCGCTCAGAAGCAGCACTCCCGAATTTGTCGTGGAGGGTTTCGCGCTTCTGAACGTGCCGGAAGGGGGGAGCGTGGCTCCGTGCGTGAGGGAGAATTCGGGGTTCGCGGTGTATCATACCGAGGATCTGGCGGGGGATGTGTACGGGACCAATCCTTGGGTCAGCCGCAGTTATGACGACCTTTCCGCTTCCTATGACGGGGTCTCCTCCGTCGGTTATACCGGTTTCTTGACGGCTGACCTGACGATAGACTCTTCCGTGCCGACGGATGCGGACTTCACTACCGGAGACAAGTATATCTATGAGAGGCCTTACTCCGGGGACAATACGAATACGTCGATCATCGTGAAGGGAAGTTATAACGGCGGGGCTACGACCTATTTCAAGATAGATTTCGTGAAGGAGGTGAATCCGGAAAACGGCTTCAACGTCTATTACAACATCCTGCGCAATTTCCGTTATGAGGTGGACATCACGAAGTGCTCGACAAGCGGCTATGACACCGTCGCCGATGCTATAAACGCTCCTTCGATGAACAATTTCCTCTTCTCCGTGGATACTCAGGACTACAGCAACATCTCCGATGGCACGGCGCGTCTTTTCGTCGAATATACTGAGAAGACGCTGGTGACCACGGACCCCTTCGAGTTCAAGATAAAGTATGTCCCGGACATCCGGAACGCCCCCGGGACCACCGTCTATACAGGCACGGTGAAGGTGCGCGACAAGGATACGAAGATGGTGTTCGCTCCGGGCGGGACCTATACTTCCGAAGAGTCCGCGGTGGTGAAGTCCATCAGCCTCAAAGGCAGCGACGTTGTGTCTTCGAAGGATTCCGACGGCTGGCTTCATCTTATGGTGACTCCTCAGCCCCTGCCTTCTTCCGGCGCGCTGACCCAGTCGGTGGTGTTCTATGTGATGGATCCTTCGGACACGGCGGGGAAGACTCTTCTGGTGGCGCGGACGGTGATTCTGCATCTGCGTCAGCCGAGCACTATGAGGATCAATATGCGCTCTTCCGGTACAAGTCCGGATCTGGGGATACCTCTGACTGCATCGGCGGAGTTCCTGATGAATCTCTATCTCCCGACAGGTCTGAACAAGTCGGTGTTCCCGCTGGATTTCAAGATAGAGTCCGCGACGAACAATCTCACTCCGGATGCGAGCAAGAACGCTGACACCTACAGAAGCGGCTATATGTCCACCTGGACGGGGACTTCCATTACGGGCAGCGGCAAGCAGACCTTCGGCTTCACCAAGTCCATCACCTATGACGAGTATCAGGCTCTCGCGACCTTCGCCAGCGGCTCCTACGCCGTGCTGCCTTGCGCCTTCAAGACCACCAAGGCCACTACCTCCGGCACAAACACCGTTTACGTCTCTAACCCTTACTTCACCCCCGACCCGATGACCTACTCCGTCGAGCGGTAGAGGTCCCGTCATCGCCGGCTGTTGGTTACGTCATCGCCGGCCCCGCTTTCCCGTCATTGCCGGCCCCGACCGGCGATCCCTTCATCCGTGCGTCATCGCCGGCCCCGACCGGCTTCGGATTCTCAAAGCCCGCTTTAATATATAGTAATAGTTGCTCATTTGAGAAACCTTTACTATCTTCGCCACATAGAATTGAGGTATATGAAAACCAAGTTTACATCCTCAGACAGTAGTATTCTTGGCAGCACCATTCAGGCTGTCAGGAAGAGCAAGGGAGTTACCCAAGAAGAATTGGGGCGGAAAGTAGGCCTCGGGAAAAGCAGTGTCAGCAAGATTGAAAAGGGGCTGACGCATATTTCAGCCGAGGATGCGTCCATTTTGCTCGAGGCTATGGGGGAGAAACTCGTGCTGTCGGCTACCGGGATTGATGAAAGCCCGGTCACCAAGGAACAAAAGGCAAGATTCATCACCACAGGGGTCTCTTGGTTTGCAGAGGAGAACAGACTGTCGTTTGCCAAGGCATACCAATTTCTGCTGCTTCATAAAGGGATAGACTTCCTTGAAAGCAGTTTCCGTTATGAGCAGACGCTGCCCCGAGCAGTCGTGCTTAATGATTTGACCCGTATCTGCGCCAATAACGGAGGCCATCTATGAAGCTTTTGCACGGCTCAAATGTGGAGGTGAAGAAACCGAACCTTGCCGAGTGCCACTCCAAGAATGATTTCGGACGAGGCTTTTATCTCACGCCCAGCTGGAACAGAGCTTGGGAGATGGGTAAGCGGCGTGTCAGCATCCGACAGAAAGGCGAAATAACCGTTAATGCTTTCAATTTCAACTTGAAAAAAGCAAAAGAAGCGGGATTGAATGTGGCATCATTCCCGGATTTCAGCGTCGAATGGGCCCGTTTTGTAATCCGTAACAGGGACGAAGATTATTTCCATCACAATTACGACATTGTAATCGGACCGGTAGCCGATGCCATTCTGGATCAGGAAATATTCCGATTCAAGGGGGAATATCCGAAGAGTTATCTGGAAGACGGCCCCCTGCGGGTCTTTGTTGACAGAGTCAATCAATTCGGAAGCAGCTATGTACAATACTGCTTTTGTACAGACAAAGCATTGAATGAATTAAAGAAAATCTGATATGAACGAAACTTCTATTCGTATGGACACCCTTCTGGCCGACCTTAGTGCTTATCTGGTGGTCAGGTACGGCATAACTCCGCGCGATGCGGTGGGGATGGTTATGCAGTCGCCCGTGGCTGAACGGCTTCGGGATGAAAACTCTGAACTGTTTGGCTATAGTATTGAACAGCTGGCTGCGCAAATGTAAAGACTGCCGGGAAGCACTCCTTTGGCACCTTTGATTTCAAATTCACTATCAGCAAGCGAAACCCTCACCCTCCGCAGCTCCTTTGGATGACTGAGGAAAGACGCGAGTGCATCGATATGTGCAAAACAGGGGTGAAACGCACATCTCGATGTACTTTTTAACATCGAGGTGTACACCTAAAACGTTATCCGCACATTTCGATGCACTCCGCCGCACCCTCTGACCTCGTCACCATCGGCCCCTCACCCTCGCCTCGGAGCGTAGCCCCATCATTGCCGCCCCTCGTCATCCCCGGCCCCGAAAACCCGAAGAAATGATTATCTTTGCGTTGCATCATCCCCGCCTCGTGCCGGGGGAATAATATTGATAACTTCGTAAACAGATCCACTATGCTGGGAGCTATAATCGGCGACATCATCGGAAGCAGATGGGAATTCAATCCCGTTTCCACCTATGACTTCGAACTCTTCTCCGGAGAATGTGACTTTACCGATGACACCATCTGCACCGTCGCCGTGGCCGACGCGCTGCTTAAAGGGGTCAGTTTCGCGGTGAGTCTCAAGGCCTGGTGCCGGAAGTATCCTGACCCGATGGGAGGCTACGGCGGGAGATTCCGGGATTGGACGCGGAGCGTCAGGCCAGAACCTTATGGTTCCTTCGGCAACGGCTCTGCGATGAGAGTCAGTCCGGTGGCGTGGCTCAACAAAGGCGAATTCGCCGTGCGCCGCGATGCTCGACTGTCCGCCGCCTGCACGCACAACCACCCAGAGGGTCTGCGTGGAGCTGAAGCTGTGGCATATGCCATCCACGACTGCCTCGGCCTGCTTTACGGGAAGACGCGAATTGGACGCGAGGACATTCTCTCCGCCCTGTCGCGCACTCTGCAATGGTCGGGGTACGACATCGGCTTCGACCTTGAGACGGTTCGCGGAAAGTTCGACGAGACTTGCCAGGGCACGGTTCCGGTCGCGCTGAAGATAATCAGCATAAGCACGGACTTTGAGGATGCCGTGCGCAGGGCAGTGAGCCTCGGCGCGGATGCGGACACGCTGGGCGCGATAGTCGGAAGCATCGCGGAAGCGATCTGGGGCATACCGGAATCGATAAAGGAGAAGGCTCTGAGCTACCTGCCGCAGGAGATGCTCAGCGTTGTCGATGAATTCTATGGGCGTGTGGACAGCAATTTCCCCGATGTGGAGGAGGAGAGGCGCGGGATGGAGGAGCAGAAGTCGCTGATGTACTGGAATCTCGGACTCGGGAATATGCTGAAGGCGCTCGCCGGCGAAGACGCGATGCCGCGCAAGACCCGTATTGCGACTCCGCTCGACATCCCCGCAGACGCGAACGTTCCGCAGTTCCTGAGGCAAGGCGAAGCGGCCGTACAGGTACGGCCAATCCCTCTTTCCCCCGAGGCTTCTTCTTCTGTGGCACTCGGCATCCCCGTCACTGCGGACGCAATGGAGCTTCTGTCTATGGGGCATATCCCGGAGGCAATGGAAGACCATTGGTTTATGTATTGTGACGGAAGCCATCTCCGCTACTGCCGGAGCCGTAGCGGAGATGTCTGGCTGGAAGCCGGCTATCACGCCACAGATGACGGCAACTATCTGATCGACAGTCTGCGGATCTCCCGTTCGGTCAGCAGTCTCGGCGTGAACGGCGATTATCCGGCAGTCAAGCTGTTCCTTTATCTTATCCTTGCCGAACTCGGCTTTAATGACGAAAGCAAAAGGGCTTGGGAAGACTACCTCGGGGCCTGGGAAGAAACCAGGGTTACTGTCGGGGAATAGCTCAGCAGCCAAATGCGGCCCCGTGTCTTGCCGCCCTGATCGCCCTAATGCAAAGATGATGTGTGTGGTTTCGTGGAGGCTAAAGGCTTAAATATCAATAATATAAATACATCTTCTCCTGCTGGAAATAGACGGAGAAGTACTATTTAAGTAATTAAATCAGTACTTTATCCTCCACGCTCCTATCCCCCCCCCTTCCTTCTACGTCATCGCCGGCCCAGCTTTCACGTCATCGCCGGCCCTTTTCTACGTCATCGCCGGCTCCGACCGGCGATCCCCTTTTGAAGTATCCCGATACAGAAAGAGGCCGGCTGAAAAGCCGGCCTCTATAATTATGCGGTCATCGTGCCTGCCGGAATGACCGGACGCACGATGAGTCGAAAGTCAAGGATTATTTCAGATTCGAAGCGACTGGACGGACAGCGTTTCCGTTGTAGCGCATCTGGCTGCCCTGAGCATTGATGCCCGCGGCCTCAGTGAAGGAGTAGCTTGAAGCCAGGTCGTAATCGATAGGAATGTTCGCGTAAATGTCGGCGGCCCAATAGTCACCGTTCTTTCCGCTGTACTTGTAAGCAGGAAGGAAAATGGAGTTGCCGTTCTTCTTGCTCTTAACCTCAAGTCCGTTTACGGAACCCTTGGTAGTCCAGGTGCAGGTAGTGTATTCGGTGTTCAGGAGCTCCTGGAACTCAGCTTTGAGCGGAGTGCGGCAAGGAGCCTTGAGTGCTACGGTAGCTGCGTCATCCTCAGCATCGAGGACCTGCTTTCCGTCCTTTGAAGAATACTTGGTGTAGCTGCTCTCACCCTTTCCGAACTTGTAATTGTCAGCTGTGAAGCTGGACTTGGCAACGGTCTCGCCCCAAGCGAAGTAAGAGCCCTCGGCGGTCGCGGAAGAAGCGCCCACATTGTTCTCAGCCCAGAGAAGTCCGCTCGGAAGTCCGAGGTCCACGAAACGGTAGCCGTTCACTTTGTAGTAACCGCCGCCGAGATCCTCGATAGCCGTCTTCTGATCATCCTCCTTGTTGTGTTTCTTGCAGGAGGTGGCAACCATACCGATGCACAGAACGGCAAGAGCCAAATAGAAAATCTTTTTCATCTTTCTTTCACACTGTTACGTGTCGTGCGCAACCTTTTCATAGTGGATAATAACTACTATTGATTTCAGAGTTCCGTTGATTCCTGAGATAATCTGGTGCTTCTGCTTGTCCTCACAAAACCTTGCCAGCTTATTTTTTTTCATTATCACTGAAAAATAACTTGGCAACACACCGTTTTTTCTCTCATCACCTTCCTGCCCCGAAATCGGGCGCAAATATAGAAATTTTCTGAATAATAGAATCCTCCTTTCAGAGAAATAACACGAAAAACCTTATACAAAACGAATTATGTTTCCGCCCCGCGCCCTCCTCTCGTCCTTTCCCGGCCTCGACACCACCCCGTCATTCCCAGCCCTTTTCTACGTCATCGCCGGCCCCGACCCAGCCGCCCTAAAACCCTTTTCGTAGGCCGGGACGCGTATATGAGTGTACGGTCAAGCGTGACATCGTCGAGGGAATCCTATGTGAGAAAAACCGAGGGGTGAAGCAGAAAGTCTTATGACTCAGAGCGATGGCTGTCTATAGAAGTCCCCCTAAAGACATCTGTAGTGGCTGCATACTCTCTCAACCTTGCCGAAGCGCACTCGCCTGTAGGCCCGCACTTTGACAAGCTTGATAATCTCCACTTCAATGGCGACTATCACAAGAAGTTGGCTTGTTCTCATTTGATATACATTTGAATTTGGAAAAGGTGAGAGAACAACCGCCCTTGTTGTAGTACCCCCCTCGGTAAGAGGTAATAAAAAAACAAGCATCCCTTTTAGGGAAAAGATGCTTGCTTTTACTTGTTCTTCCAAAAATGTATACCGATGCAAATGTAAGGACTTTTTCGGATTATCAAAATTAATTATCGAAATTTATCGTCCCTCCTTTTGCTTCTGTCGGAAGTTTGACACATAATTTTTGAAAAAATATCGCAGAAGAGGCTCAAGCCTC
>JAUMVX010000089.1 GCA_030529945.1 Bacteroidia bacterium
CAAGCGTCAATGAACTGAACCGTGCGCCTATGCACAGCCACTATTTCGCCTACGGGAGCGAAGAGGAGGCCCTTAAAACTCCCGAGCTGGCCTCGAACTATATGAGCCTGCACGGCCTGTGGAAATTCTGCTGGGTCCGCGACGCGGACGAGCGTCCTACGGACTTCTGGGGCAAGGACTTCAACGACAAGAGCTGGGATGACTTCGCAGTTCCCGGCATCTGGGAGATGAACGGCTACGGTGACCCGCTGTACCTGAACGTCGGCTATGCCTGGCGCAGCTGGTACGAGAACAATCCTCCGATACCGCCGACGAAAAACAACCACGTAGGCACCTACCGCCAGAGCTTCACCGTCCCGGCCGAGTGGAAAGGCCGCGACATCTTCGTCCACTTCGGCTCCGTAACCTCCTGCATCTACCTCTGGGTGAACGGCAGATTCATCGGCTACAGCGAGGACAGCAAGCTCGAAGCCGAGTTCGACTTGACGAAATACCTGCGTCCGGGCGAGGAGAACCTCTTCGCGTTCCAGGTGTTCCGCTGGTGCGACGGCACTTACCTCGAAGACCAGGACTTCTTCCGTCTGAGCGGCGTAGCCCGCGACAGCTATCTCTACGCCCGCCCGAAGCAGCGCATCGCGGACATCCGCGTCACGGCGGACCTCGATGAGAATTATAAGGACGGAAGCCTGAGCGTAAAGCTCAGTCTTCCGGTCAATTCCGATGTCACCCTCACCCTGGATGATGCCGGAGGAGAGCGCGTTGCCTCCACGAGCGTAAAAGGCAGGGGCGAAGTCACCGCCACACTCGATGTAGCCGACCCGCATAAATGGACCTCCGAGACCCCGTACCTCTACAGGCTCACCGCTACTCTGAACGGCAGGGACGACGTAAAGGAAGTGATTCCGGTGAACGTAGGCTTCCGCAAGGTGGAAATCCGCGACGCGCAGCTGCTCGTGAACGGACAGCCGGTGCTCATAAAGGGGGCGAACCGCCACGAGATGGACCCTGACGGCGGATATCTCATCTCCCGCGAGCGTATGCTCCAGGACATCACCATACTGAAGAGGTTCAACTTCAACGCGGTCCGCACCTGCCACTATCCGGACGACAGCTACTTCTACGACCTCTGCGACCGCTACGGCATCTATATGGTGGCCGAGGCCAATGTGGAAAGCCACGGAATGGGCTACGGCGACAAGGCTCTCGCCAAGGACCCGCGCTTCGAAAACGCCATCACGGACCGCAACGCAAGGAATGTGGCCCGAAATTTCAACCATCCGTCCGTGATCATCTGGTCTCTGGGGAACGAGGCCGGTTACGGCAGCAACTTCGACAAGGCCTACGATATGGTCAAGGCAGCAGACCCGAGCCGTCCCGTGCAGTACGAGCGGGCCGGCTATGACGGAAAGAGCGACATCTACTGCCCTATGTACGCTTCGCCGGATTACTGCGAGAAATACGCCGCTAATCCGGAGAAGACCAAAGTCCTGATACAGTGCGAATACGCCCACGCGATGGGTAATTCCGAAGGAGGATTCAAGGAGTACTGGGACCTCATACGCAAATACCCTAAATATCAGGGCGGCTTCATCTGGGACTTCGTGGACCAGGGCCTGAGATGGACGGGAAAGAACGGCGCTATGATCTACGCCTACGGCGGCGACTTCAACAGCGGCGACCCTCACGACTTCAATTTCTGCGACAACGGGCTCATCGGCCCGAACCGCGTCCCGAACCCTCATATGTATGAGGTGGGCTATGTCCAGCAGGACATCTGGACTTCACTGAAGGGAGAGAACAAACTCGAAATCTACAACGAGAACTTCTTCACGGACCTGGGCGGAAAGTACGACCTGTATTGGACGCTGCTGAGGGACGGCAAGGCGGAGCGCAGCGGAGTCGCGGCCGTCCCGGCGGCGGCCCCTCAAGGGACTGCGACGCTGGAGCTTCCGCTCGGAGAGCTCTGCGGCTGCGGCGAATGGCTGCTGAACGTGGAGTACGTGCAGCGCAGCTCGGACGGCCTGCTCGAAGCGGGGACGGTGAGGGCGAGACAGCAGATAGCATTGGCCGGAGGCCCGAAGGGAATGAAGGGGATAGAGAATCTGGGCGTGAATAACCGCGAGGTGCTCCTTCCGGAGATTGATGATAGCAACGTGCAGCGCATCGCGGTGAGCGGAGAGCGTTTCCGCATCGAGTTCTCGCGGCAGAGCGGAATGCTCATTATGTGGAATGTCGGAGGGAAGAGTCTGCTCGCGGACGGAGGTACGCTCAGGCCGAATTTCTGGCGTGCGGGTACGGACAATGACTTCGGCGCGGGTCTGCAGTATCGCCTCGCTGTCTGGAAGAATCCGGGGTTCAAGCTCGTTTCGCTCGATGCGGGGATAGAGGAGAACGGACTGGCGAAGGTCGAGGCACGCTATGAACTGACGAATGTCGGCGCGAAGCTCACGATGAGCTATCTCATTAACAATCAGGGCGCGATCGAGCTTATTCAGACGATGACGGCAGGTCCTGCGGATAAGGTTCCGGAACTCTATCGCTTCGGTCTGCAGCTTCAGCTGCCAGAGAGTTTCGAGAATATAACTTATTACGGAAGAGGGCCTTGGGAGAATTATGCCGACCGCAAGTCCGGGGCGGCCCTGGGCATCTGGAAACAGAGCGTGAGCGAGCAGTTCTACCCTTACATACGCCCTC
>JAUMVX010000005.1 GCA_030529945.1 Bacteroidia bacterium
CGGGATGGATGGACACTTTTCTGGATTATCAGCTCGAACATAGCGATCCATCGCTCGACGGAGCTGTCCTCTGCCCCGCCTGTGCTCGTATTCACGGGAGGACAGGCGATGCCGTATTGCCCCTGATGTATCTTGCGGAAAAGACGGGAGACGAAAAATACCTGCGCGGTGCGAAACGCCTGATGGCCTGGATGGAGAACATACATTGCCCCGACGGGGCCTGGATGAACGATGTGAATGTGTCTGACTGGAACGGAACCACCGTATTCGCGGCCATCGCCCTATATGAAGCTCTGCACTACCACGGGCATCTGCTTGACGACTCGACCCGAGTCCATTGGCGGCGGCTTCTGGAAGCCGGGGAGTTTATGATGAATAACCCCTTCATTTATAGCCGGAAACGGGACGGAATGAGAAATATGAACGTTAACTATTCCGCTTCCGCGACTTATGCCTTATATGCCATCGGCGTTATGTGTGACCGCGAAGACTTCCGGCGGGAAGCCGGAGAGATTGCGGAAGGGCTGAAATCATATTTCACCGAAAACGATGGCTTCCTGTTCGGCGAAGGACCGGACATCACAAGCAAGACCGGAAACGGATGCCGTCCAGTGGACCTTCTGTACAATATCGAAGAATCGCTGCCGAATATGGCTTCTTACGCCGTAATGGCGAAGGACACTGCACTCCTGTCACTTGTGGAACAGTCTATGTCAACCCATCTGGAGTTTATGCTGCCCGACGGCGCCTGGGATAACAGCTGGGGGACGCGGAGTTTCAAATGGACTTATTGGGGAGGACGGACCAGCGACGGTTTTATGGGAGGCTATTATCTTATGGCTGCCGCCCGGAATCACCCGGAATACTATGAAGCCATACGCCGCAATATCCACCTGCTTAAAGCAGCTACCCATAATGGTCTTCTATATGGAGGAATGCATTATCGCGAGTGCGGCGTTCCGCCGTGCATCCATCACACGTTCGGTCACGCCAAGGCCCTGACATCTTTTCTGGAACAGCCTCCGGCCGGAACGGCGACACAGTCTCCGGAGACTCTGCCGAGGGACGCGGCATATGGAGTCAGGTTCTTCAAGGACATCAGGATCTGGCTCATATCCGAAGGGATGTGGTGCGCTACACTGACCGGCAATGACGCTGAATATAAAGTGAAGGGAACTCATCCTATGGGAGGAGCGCTTTCATTGTTGTGGCACAGGCAGGCCGGACCCGTATTCGCCGCCACGATGAACAGATATCAGCTGATCGAGGCTCCGAATATGCAGAGCGTAACCCGTAAATATCTGACAGGAGGGACTCCACGAATAGAAACGTCACAGAATGAAGTCTTGTACAGTAATCTGGATGATTTGGATACGGGCATTTCCTATTCTGAAGAGGATGGCATCCATATCTTCGATGTATATACTCATCTGGTCGATATCAATCAGCAACCGCCTTCGGCTGATAATCCGAAGGCGGAGATACGCTATGCCTTTTCGGAACAGGGCGTGACGATAAACGTCCTCCGCTGCAGTAAGGCAGCTTACCTGATGTTGCCTGTCATTTCATCTCCAGGAGAAAAGCTGTCCGTCGGGAAACGGGAAATCCGAATTGCAAAGAACAGCGGAACACTGGTACTGTCCTGCGAAAGGGGAAATATCACGGTCTTGCCGACAGACGAGGATGGAAGGATATTCAACCCTGTTCCCGGCTTTTCTTTTATACCTCTGAAGATAACGCCTGACAGTCGCACGTCTCAAATCGGAGTCCATATTCACTTCGAGACGGACTGAGTCAATCCGCACCCTTGCCGTACTCGGTAGGAAGGCAACCGACGTATTTCTTGAAGCGCGAAGCGAAATAAGAAGGGGTGCTGAACCCGACCATATAGCTGACTTCGGAAACGGTATATTTCCCCTCCTTCAGCAACTGACAGGCTCTGCCGAAGCGAATCTTGTGTATGAAGTCAATCGCCGACTGACCGGTAATCCCCTTTAGTTTCAGGTGCAGGTTGGAACGGCTCATATTCATCTCTCCGGCAAACTGCTCCGTAGAGAATTCAGAATTGTCGATATTCTGTTCCACCACGGCGATGGCTTTTCTCAGGAACTCCTCGTCCATAGTATTGCCCGTTATCTTCTCGGGTTCTATCTCCAACGACTTTGAATAACGTTCATACATTCGGTTGCGCGTACGGAGCATATTCAGAATCTTGGTTCTCAGGACTTCCATTGAGAACGGTTTGGCGATGTAATCGTCAGCGCCGCCGGACAGCCCCTCTATCTGACATTTCATATCTGCCTTGGCGCTCAGCATATAAACGGGGATGTGACAAGTGCGCAGATTCTGCTTCACTGACCTGCAGAGTCTGATGCCGTCCATAACAGGCATCATCACATCAGTTATTATCAGATCCACATCGTTGTCCTTCAAGATATCCAGTGCCTTCTGACCGTTGTCGGCCTCCAGCAGGACGAACAGTCCGGACAGCCCGGAAACAAGATATCTGCGAAGCTCGGCATTGTCTTCCACTATCAGTATGGTACCGCGCTTGCCGGTCTGTTTTTCACCATCATATTCTTCAGCAGTGTTATCATCTGAATCTGCGGCATCGACAAATACATCTCCGGCATTGGTAGAATAGACATTGAAGCCGGAGGCGGTGTCGCTGTTTAGACCGACCAGTTCTTCCTGGCTGTACACCGACTTGTCCTGCGGCAGATAGACCGTGAAAGTGGAGCCTTTCCCCACTTCGCTCTGCAACGTAATGCGGCCGTGATGCAATTCCACCAGACGTTGTACAAGCGAGAGTCCGATGCCGCTTCCTCTGGAGTCGTTGTCTGCACGATAGAAGCGTTCGAAAATGTGTTCCTGTTTGTCCGGCGGAATACCGACTCCCGTATCTGATACAGCGATTATCAGAAAACCATCCTCCAAATCCAGATTGACGGTGATGCTTCCGCCTGCTTTCGTGTACTTGAACGCATTTGAAAGCAGGTTGTTCAGAATAAGGTCGAGATAATTCTCGTCAAAGAGAACATTTCTGTCCTGCAGCCCGGTATAGAAATCGTATTTTATCTCTTTTCTTCTCGAAAGGCCTTCATAGTTCGTATAGATTTCCGACATACGCTTATAGGCATTGGCATAGACGACTCTCAACTCGAATATCCCAAGTTCCGCCCTCCGGAAATCCATCAGCTGATTGATAAGATGCAGCAGGCGGTTGGCGTTCTGCTGTATGTAGAGCAACTGCTTGTGTTCCCACTGTCCCTTAACCCGGCTAACCAGATCCTGAAGAGGTGCGATTATCAATGTGAGCGGAGTTCTGAGTTCGTGTGAGATGTTCACGTAAAAACGTATCTTCATCTGGCTTATCTCCTCCTGCTTTTCCTTGTCAAGACGCTCTATGCGGATTTCCGTCTGCATATTTCTGCGGATCTGAAGGAAACGGACGATGCCGAACACCATTGAAGCCAAGAGCAGAGCGAAAAGGGAAAAGGCCCACCACGTACGATACCAGACCGGCAGAACCGTGATATGCAATGTCGCCGGATCGTCATTCCACTTCCCGTCATTGTTCGCCGCCTTTACGCAGAATATGTATTCTCCTGCCGGCAGATTGGCATAGGAAACGGGGCTGATGTCATCCTGTCCATACCAGATGTCATCATATCCGGTCAGTCTGTAAGCGAATGTATTGTGCTTCCCCGATATATAGTTGGAGACGACGAAGGATATGGCGAATGAATTCTGTGACGGTGACAGCGTAATGCGGTCGACACCGGTTATGCATTCATCCAGTATGCCCGTCCCGTCTTCCGGCAACACCTCCCTGTTATGTACCGACAGCTTAGTGATAGTCGGTTTAGGTGTGAACGGGTTATCCAGCAATGTTTCCGGACGGAAAGATGTGATACCGCCAATCCCGCCGAACAGCATATATCCGTCATCTTTTCTGCAGAAAGAACCGGCATTGAACTGATTGCCCTGCAGACCGTCCATAACCGTGAAGTTGCGGGACTGTCCGCTTTCAATGCTGAAACAGCTCAGTCCCTGATTCGTGCTGACCCACAACCTTCCGTAGGCATCCTCTAGAATACCGTAAATTATATTGCTAGGAAGGCCGTCCGAGACTGTATATTGTATGGTTCCATCGTCCTTTCCGCTCAAGGCGAACAGACCGTTGTGAGTCCCGGCCAGAATGGATCCCGAGCTTGTCTCGTAGAAACAGCTGATGAATGTCTGCTTAAGCTCGGACGGTATCTTGAAATCCATATTAGGCTGAAGCGAATCCCCCTTCTGGTCAAATATGGAGAGTCCCTTTTCACCTCCCGTCCATATCCGTCCGCCGGAATCCCTGAACAGGAGACGGTTGCACCGCTTCAAGCTCTGTCCGTCCATATTCCGGTCCACGAAGCTGAAAGAACGGCTTTTCTTGTCGAAATGGAGCAGATATTCGAGCGATGCCACCCACAGCCCGTCATTCCCGTCCGGAATGATGGAGTATATGTTATTTGTCGGGGACTTGCGGTTATGAAGGTTATAGTACTCGACATTGCCTGTTTTACGGTCCAGCACCATCATACCGCCGGAATGCGCACCCACATACACCTTATCCCCAGCCTCATCCACATAGATGGTCTTGATATCTTTGAACGGCTCCTCGGGGTCGTCGGTTTTTTTCAGATAGCCCTTATATGTCCGGGAAACGTTGTCGTAGTAATTCAGGCCTCCGTCACTCGTGCCGATCCACAGATTCTGGCGAGCATCGGCGACGATGCAGCTGACCACATTGTTGCTCAAGGAGTTGTAAAACGGTATGTGCTGTATGTGCTGAAAACGGTTGCAAAGAGGATGGTAGTAGTTCAGCCCACCCCAGTATGTTCCAAGCCACATTCCTCCCTGAGAATCCATAAAAATGCTCCGGACGGAATTCTGCGAAAGACTTCCTTCCTTGAGTTCCGAACTGCTGACCGAAAGAAAACTGTCCGTTCCCTCCGTGCGGATGTTCACGCCGCCATAAGTTCCCACCCACAGGCGGTTCTCGGAATCGAGAGCCAAAGAACGCACATAGTTGGAATTCAAGCCGGACTGTCCGTCACCGTATCTGTAGTTTTTGAGTTCTTTCGTCTTCAGATCGAACATATACAGTCCGCTGCCTTCCGTAGCTATCCATAACTTATGGAACGGCTGGCACAGAATAGCCTGTACTTTACTGTCCGTCGGGAGAGTCACCAGCTTTTCCAGATTTCCGTCACGCAGTCCATAATCATAGACGGCATCTTCCGTGCCGATATAGACCCTGCCGTCGTGCCGGACCAGTGCAGACGGATACAATCCGTGAACGGCCGCAGACAAGGTATCCGAAAGGAACCTCCCGCCGCTTACATCGAAAAGGAGAATCCCTTCCTTAGTGCCGAGCATCAGCAGATTCTTTTCTATCGGGACAATACAGTTCACCGCGACACCCTGGTCGTTTTTCCTGTAACAAAAGTTCGAGAATCTGTCCTTTTTATGATCATAAAGCGACAGTCCCTCACGGGTTCCTATCCAGACTCTGTCGGAATCGTCCACGGTAATGCAGGTGGACATATCACTGGCTATGCTGTAGGGATCTTCATAACGGTGGCGATAGACGGTGAAGTTATAGCCGTCATATCTGTTCACCCCGTCATACGTGGCGAACCACATATATCCCTCCCTATCCTGATTTACGGCGAATACGGTACTGTGCGACAGCCCGTCCTCCAGACCGATGTGAGTGAAACGGATTTCATCAGTAAAAGCGGCATCAAGAACGAAAGGGAACAATAAAAACCCCCATATCACTGACAAATATCTAAACGTCTTCATACAGTTCTTCAGTAAAACGCAGCCGGCAGAGAATGCGTGCAGCAAAGCTCACGGCACGCAAATATAAGCATTTTGCAAATCACGTGTACACCCTGTAGCCGCAGCTACACCCGGCCTACGACGAAAGGCGGATGATGTCCTCCGGAAGGAGGGCGTTTCCGGTGTCCGCGTCAGGACGGGTTTTCAGGAACAGCACAGGAACGACGGTGTGATTCCGTGCAAACGGCAGCAGTCTTGCCCTCCCGAGAAGTTTCTCCGTCAGATGCGCCCCATTTTCCCGGGATGTCCACTTGCATTCCCCGACCAGCAGATATTTTCTGTCCAGAGATTCCGCCACCACATCGAACTCCATACGGACGGGTTTACCCTCTTCCGTCATAACCTGCCCCCACCAGCGCCTCGCACTGCCGTACAGCACTCCGTCTATAAGGTTTCCGCTTACGGCATCCCTGCAGATTCTCTCCCAGCCCATACTTACATATTCCTGAAAATGTTCATCAAGAGCATTTTCCAGCGGCAGCTTCCTGCCCAGTTCTATGAAAGAACGGTTCGGCACCACGAAATGATAATAGAATGACAGGAACGGGTCTGCAATTCCATACAGGCTCTTTTTCGAGTTTTTCTCCTCCGAACCGAAAGGGACCTCCCTGTACAGAAAACCCAGTTCGATAAGCTTTTTCAGCGGACGTGAAAGATTCGTCGCCGGATCATTGCAACGTGCGGCAATCTCTGACAGCCGGTTGGCTCCGGCACCGACATAGGACATTATGGTCGAGGTCTTGACCACATCCTTCACATCATCCTGAAAAAGTTTCAGAGGCTCTTCATAAAGTGCACCATCCGCTGACAGGACATTATGCCACAGAGCTTCACGCAGTCCCCCCTTCCCCTCTCTCAATTCCCAATATCTCGGCACGCCGCCCCAGACTGAATATTCCTCAATGGCCTTTTCAGCCTCAATACCCAATGCTTCCGTAATATATGGGAGACGAAGCGGAGAGAGCTTCATCAGTTCATCCGCCCGACCGTACAACGGCGAGGAGGAATCCAGAAACATACCGTACATCATATTCTGCGCCGAGCCGCAAACCACAAGATTGAAGTTCAGGCACTTTTCATCCAGAAGCTTCTGAAGGACGGACGGGAGTTCCGCAGACTGCTCCACGATGTACGGCAGTTCATCCAGACATAGGGTGAAGCGGGTCTGCGTACGGTAATTGAGAGCACGGAAAAGCGTCTCCCAGTCCGGATACTCCGGCTTGTCAAACTCAGGAAATTTCTGCGCTATCGTTTTCGCAAGCAGACTTCTCTGATGCCCAGGTTCAGAACGGTCTGCAAGATAATAGACATCGTCCTCTGTCAGACATCTTTTAATCAATGTCGATTTCCCGAGCCGCCTGCGGCCGTACACCACGACAAATGAGGTCTTTTCCCCATCAAGAGCCCGCTGAAAGCGCGACATTTCCTCTTTTCTGTCAACGAATTCCATTTCCCATAAAAATTATGCACTGCAAACATAATGTTTTCAGTGCATAATTCCAAATATGTCTCCCGCGACGCGAATCCCCTACCGCTTGGACTTGAAATAGTCGCTCATCAGGGCGGAGGCCTCCTGCTCCATCACAGCGGAAGTGACGGCGGTCTTGGGATGCAGCAGAGATGGCGAGTAGAGGCTGTAGCCCCGTCTGGGATCGGAAGCACCATAAACGATGCGTCCGATCTGCGCCCAGCAGAGGGCCGCTGCGCACATAGGACAGGGTTCCACCGTGACATATAAAGTGCAGTCCGCAAGCCTTTTGCCCCCGAGAGCCTCCGTAGCGGAAGTGATCGCTATCATCTCGGCGTGGGCCGTGGGGTCATTCAGCTTCTCGCACATATTGTGCCCCCGGGCGATGATTCTGCCCCCACAGGCGATGACCGCCCCCACGGGGACCTCATCCTCCGCGTAAGCCTGCCGCGCCTCTTTCAGCGCCTCAGTCATAAACCGCTGATCCTCCTCCATAAGCCGCCGGGGAAGCTACTACAGCGTGCGCTTTATCTCCACGATCTGGAAGGCTTCGATGATGTCGCCGTCCTTTATGTCGTTGTAGCCGGCGATGCTCATACCGCACTCGCGGCCCGCAGGCACTTCCTTGGCGGCATCCTTGCCAATCTGCAGAGAACCGAGCTCTCCGGTATAGATCACGATGCCGTCGCGGATCAGGCGGACTTTCGCCTTCTGGGTCATCTTGCCGTCCTTCACCATACAGCCGGCGATGGTGCCCACCTTGCTGATGCGGAAGGTCTGCTTGACCTCGGCGGTGGCGGTAACCTCCTCCTTCTTCTCCGGCTCGAGCATACCTTCGATACCGTCCTTGATTTCATTGATACAGTCGTAGATGACGGAGTAGAGACGTATCTCGATGCCCTCGCGGTCGGCGGCCTTGCGCGCCTCCACGGACGGACGAACCTGGAATCCCACTATCACGGCATCCGAAGCCTCGGCCAGCAGGATGTCCGACTCGGAGATGGCTCCCACAGCCTTGTGGATGACATTCACCTTAACCTCCTCGGTAGAAAGCTTGATGAGCGAATCGGAGAGAGCCTCCACCGAACCGTCCACATCACCCTTGACGATGACATTCAGCTCCTTGAAGCTGCCCAGCGCGATGCGGCGGCCGATCTCCTCGAGCGTGACGTGCGTCTGAGTCTTGATGCCCTGGATGCGGAGCAGCTGCTCACGCTTGTTCGCAATGGACTTGGCCTCCTTCTCGTCGGCCAATACGTTGAATTTCTCGCCTGCCGACGGAGCTCCGTTCAGACCGAGCACCGATACCGGGGTCGAAGGACCCGCCTCGCTGACTTTCTGTCCGCGCTCGTTGAACATCGACTTCACCTTGCCGTAGAAACTGCCGCTGAGCATCACGTCGCCCACGCGGAGCGTTCCGTTCTGCACGAGGATGGTGGCCAGATATCCGCGGCCCTTGTCGAGCGAGGACTCGATCACGGCTCCCTGCGCCATACGGTTCGGGTTCGCCTTGAGTTCGAGAAGGTCGGTTTCGAGCAGAACCTTCTCGAGAAGCTTGTCCACATTCAGACCCTTCTTCGCGGAGATTTCCTGGCACTGGTATTTTCCTCCCCAATCCTCCACGAGAATGTTCATTTCCGACAGCTGTCGGCGGATGGTGTCCGGGTTTGCGCCCGGCTTGTCTATCTTGTTTATGGCGAATACCATAGGAACGCCGGCGGCCTGCGCGTGATTAATGGCCTCCACGGTCTGCGGCATCACGGCGTCGTCGGCCGCGATGATGATGATCGCAAGGTCTGTCATCTGCGCTCCTCGGGCACGCATAGCGGTGAAAGCCTCGTGTCCCGGGGTATCCAGAAAGGTGATGTGCCGCCCGTCATCGAGGGTGACGCTGTACGCGCCGATGTGCTGGGTGATGCCTCCCGCTTCACCGGCGATGACATTCGACTTTCTGATGTAGTCGAGCAGCGAAGTCTTGCCGTGGTCCACGTGACCCATCACGGTGATGACCGGAGGACGCGGAACGAGATCCTCTTCGGAATCCGGAGCATCGCCGTTAATCTCTTCAGTAAGCTCGGCCGTTACGAATTCCACCTTGTAGCCGAACTCCTCGGCCACGAGCACGAGGGTCTCTGCATCGAGCCTCTGGTTTATGGATACCATCAGACCCAGACTCATACAGGCCCCGATGACCTTGACCACAGGAGTGTTCATAAGGGTGGCCAGATCGTTCACGGTTACGAACTCGGTGAGCTTGAGCACCTTCTTCTCCTCGGCCTCGTGCTCCATCTCCTGGATGGTACGCTGGGCGGCGAGTTCACGCTTCTCCTTGCGGTACTTGGCTCCGAAATTATTCTTCTTGTTGTCGTTCATCCGGGCGTAGGTCTCCTTGACCTGCTTCTGGATCTGCTTCTGCATCTCCTCCTGCTCGGCCTCGGTCATAGCCGGCTTGAAACGGTCGCCGCCGTTCTTCTTGCCCCGGTTCCTGTCCTTGCGGCCGCCGCCCTGACCCTGATTCTGCTGGGCGCCCCCGTTCTTGGCGGCTCCGTCCCGGTTCTTCTTAGGGCTCTGGTCCACGGTGACCTTGTTCACATCCACTTTCTGGGTGCCTTTGTTTATGCGCTCGCGCTTTTTAGGCTTCTTGGCGAACTGGCTGAGATCGATTTTTCCCACGACCTTGAAGCCCGGAACCTCGGAGGCGGAAGAGGCCGGAGCGGACTGGGACGCGGCCTCCGGCTGCGGCGCAGGTTCCGGCAGAGCGGCTTCGGAGGTCTTTTCCTCCTGCTGCGGAGCGGAAACGGTTTCAGGCTCCGGTGCGGAAGGAGAGGCTGCCGCAGGGGTTTCGACGGCTGCTGTTTTCTCCTCTATCTGCACCGGCTCCGGCTCTGAAGGGGCCGGCGTTTCGCCGGCAGGGGTATCATTGGCCGGAACGGCCTCAGACTCTTTCTCCGCTTTCTCTGGTTCTTTTTCCCGCTGCACCGGGGCAGGCTCAGGCTGTTCAGGCTCCTTCACGGACTCCGCTTCCTTCACAGGCTCAGCTTTTTCTTCCGCACGAGGCTGAGACGGCTCGGCCGGCTTCACTTTTATGCCGGTGAGGGTGTTCGTGCGGATGATGGTCTCAGGCTCCGGTTCGTCATCGTCAGACTCGGACCTGTCCTGGCGCTTCCTGCCCGCCTTTTCGAGAATGTCGGCGAGCTTGATGTCCTCCTTCTCGGCCGCCTCGCGCATAGCGCGGTCCTTCGCGAACTGGCGGTCCAGCGCCGGAAGATATTCGTCAGAGACCTTGGCGTTAGGATTGCCCTCCTCGACTTCGGCGCCTTGCTTCTTCAGGAAATCCACCAGGATGTCGAGTCCTATGTTATATTTTTTTATCAGTTTATTAATTCTGATTTCTGCCATATCAACCCCTTTTATAATTATTAATCTTCGAATTCGGCCGCGAGTATCTTGAATATCTCCGCGACGGTCTCGTCCTCGAGGTCAGCCCTCTTGGCGATATCCTCCTGAGAGAGAGCAAGCACGCTGCGGGCGGTGTCGCAACCGATGGACTTCAGACGGTCGATGACCCACTGGTCGATCTCGTTCGCGAACTCGTCGAGAGCCACATCGTCCTCCTCGGAGTCGATTTCATCCTTCGGAATCTCCCTCCAAACCTCGATCTGGCGGTCGACGAGCATACCGGCGAGCTGGATATTGCATCCGCCGCGGCCTACGCCCTTCTTCACCTCCTCGGGCTGCATATACACTTTCACCTTGTCCTCAGGGGAGCTGCCCATATCGATGGAGGAGACTCTCGCCGGATTCAGCGCGCGCTGGATTATCAGCTGAGGATTGCTTGTCCACTGGAGCACGTCTATGTTCTCGTTACGTAGCTCGCGGACGATGCCCATAATGCGGCTTCCCTTCACGCCAATGCAGGCTCCGATAGGATCTATCCTCTCGTCATAGGACTCCACGGCCACCTTGGCCCTCTCGCCCGGGATGCGGACCACCTTCTTCACGGTGATCAGACCGTCCAGGATTTCCGGAACCTCCTGCTCGAAGAGCCTTTCGAGGAACTCGTTAGAAGTGCGGGAAAGCACGATGTATGGAGTGGTGTTGTTACGCATCTCCACTTTCTTTATGATGGCGCGGACGGTATCGTTCTTCTTGAAGCGCTCGCCCGGAATCTGCTCGTCCTTCGGTATATGCAGCTCATTGCCGTCCTCGTCGAGAATGAGCACTTCCTTGGACCAGGTCTGATAAATCTCGCCGGTGAAGAGCTCGCCCACCTTGTCCGAGTATTTCTTGAACAGGTTCGCCTTCTCGATATCCATAATGCGTCCCTGGAGGTTCTGACGGATGTTCAGAATGCCGCGACGGCCGAAAGCCGACAGAGGCAGCTTCTTCACGTAGGTGTCGCCGATCTCGTAATCGTCCTCGCCGCTATCCTCCTTCACCTGCTCGATGGTCATCTCCGCATTCGGATTCTCGACAGTCTCGACGATCTCGAAATTCTGGTAGATTTCGCAGGTGCCCTTGTCCACGTTCACGATAACGTCGAAATTGTCCGACGATCCGTACACTTTGCTGATCTGCGTGAGGAACACATCCTTCAGCACACCCATCATCACCGGCCTGTCGATGTTCTTCTCCTCCTTGAAATCCTTGAAGGCGTCGATCAGGGTTACAATGTTTTCTTTTTCCATATCTTTTATTCTATTGTTTTCAGCATTTCATCCGCTTCTGCTCCGCTTATGCCCTTCGAACTCACGGTCAGCGAGTAGTCCTCGACATCGCGGTCGAACTCCGCCAGCACCGCACGATGCACGCTCTCGCAGTCCTCAAGCGACACCGGAGGGACCTGCCGGTCCAATGTCACCTCTATCACATTATCGTCCTCGTCATAGTCGAGAGCCACCACGCTGAGGGCGCGCTCCCGCGCCGCCCTCTCTATCACTTCCTGAAGCAATGTCCTGTCCATAATTCTTATCAAGCCCGTGACCACAAAAAAAGGAAGCTCCTTTAGCCCCCTTTCTCTGTCACACTCGGCAAAGATACGCATAATAAAAGACATACGCAAAAAAACGGGGCCTTTCTGTTTCCCGATAGGCATATTTATTGTACATTTGCCGCGTCTAAACACAATCGATATGGAATTTACTGCACGCGAGCTGGCGCAGATACTGAACGGAACCGTGGACGGCAATCCCGAGGCGCGCGCCACATCTTTCGCCAAGATAGAGCACGGAAAAGAAGGCCAGCTCTGCTTCTTCGCAAATCCCAAATATGAAAAATACGTCTATACCAGCAAGGCGAGCCTTCTTCTGGTAAATGCCGACTTCTCTCCTAAGGAGCCTGTCGCCCCGACTATGATACGCGTGGAGAACGCCTACACCTCTCTGGCGCAGCTGCTCAAATACGTGTCAGACCAGCGCAAGGCATACCGCCGCCACCGCGCCTGGAGCGCGAGCATCGCCTTTTCAGCTAAGATCGGCAAAAAGGTGAGCATCGGAGCGCACAGCACAGTGGGCGGAAAATGCAGGATAGGCGACTTCTGCATCATCCACGACAATGTCTCCATCGGGGAAGGCACCGTCATCGGCCATCACTGCATAATATATCCGGGCGTGAGAATCTACCCGGGGATGGTGATCGGCGACCGCGTGATCCTCCACGCCGGAGCTGTCATCGGCTCCGACGGCTTCGGCAACGCCCCTCAGAGCGACGGGACCTGGAAAAAAATCGAGCATCTCGGGAACGTCATAATAGGGAACGATGTGGAAATCGGTGCGAACACCACCGTGGACCGTGCGGAAATGGAATCCACCATCATCGGCAACGGAGTGAAGATAGACAATCTCTGCCAGATCGCGCACAACGTACAGATCGGAGACAACACCGTGATGGCGGCCCTCAGCGGCATCGCCGGCTCCACTAAAATCGGCAAGAACTGCATACTGGCCGGACAGGTCGGCATCGTAGGGCATCTGACCATCGCCGACAACACCACAGTCTGCGCCAAGGCCGGAGTCATAGGCAACATCCGCAAGAGCGGACAGGTCTGGATGGGCAGCCCGGCCATCCTGCACGGCACCTTCCTCCGCAGCTACGCCGCATTCAAGCACAGCGGCGAGGAGCAGAAGTAGGGGTAAACAATTGTAGATATTGATTTTTTGCTTACCTTTGCCGCCTATGGACATTAAACGACAGCTGACGCTCAGACAGGAGTGTTCCTTCGAGGGCAAAGGCTTACATACCGGCAAATACGCCAGACTCACCGTGAAGCCGGCTCCGGAGAACACCGGAATCGTATTTCACAGGATGGATTTGGGAGCCGACGCTTTCGTGGAAGCGCTCGCGGAGAACGTAAGCAATACGGCCAGAAGCACCACCATCTGCAAGGACGGAGTCTGCGTCATCACTATAGAACATCTTATGTCCGCGCTCACTGGAGTGGGTGTGGATAACGCCATAATAGAACTGGACAATGAAGAAGTCCCCATTCTCGACGGGAGCGCCCACTTTTTCGCCGAAGCTTTCCTGAAGACGGGACTGAAAGTCCAGAAAGCCGACCGCGTGTACATCCATCTGAGCGAGGACCTGGAGATCAGCGACCCTGAAACCGGCTCCTGCATAAAGTTCAGCCCCGCCGACAAGCCTTCCTACGATGTGACCGTGGATTTCGGCTCGAAAGTTCTCGGAGTGCAGTCCGCCCACTGGGACCTGTCCGTGGACTACGACACGCAGATAGGCTGCTGCCGCACCTTCGTGTTCTTCCACGAGATAGAGTACCTCTTCAAGAACAATCTCGTGAAGGGCGGAGACCTGGACAACGCCATCGTCATAGTGGAGCATCCCGCGAGCGAGGAGCAGGTCAGCAATCTCACCGCACTTTTCAACTGCCCCGGACTCAAGGTCACGGGACACGGATATCTGAATAACATCAAGCTGCACTTCGAAAACGAGTGCGGACGACACAAGCTTCTCGACCTCATCGGAGACCTGCGTCTGGCGGGAGGCTATCTTAACGCGAAGATCGTCGCGTTCAAGCCCGGGCACAAACTGAACACCAGGGCGGCGGCCGCGATACGCGATCTTACTAAAAAATCAGAAAATGAATAAAATACACCCTACCGCCATCGTCCATCCGGGAGCGATTCTCGGGGACAATGTGGAAATCGGCCCTTACGCCTACATCGATGACAACGTGACCATAGGGAACGGCTCCAAGATTCACCCGCACGCTGTGATTTACTCTTATGTGAAGATGGGAGAGAACTGCGAAGTCTTCCCGGGAGCCGTGGTGGGAGCCATCCCGCAGGACCTCAAGTTCGAAGGTGAAGTGACCTACGTCGAGATCGGAGACAACGTCACCATCCGCGAGTGCGCCACCATAAACCGGGGCACCAAGGCCAGCCACAAGGGAGTGACCAAAATCGGAAACAACACTCTCATAATGTCTTACGTACACATCGCGCACGACTGCCACGTGGGCAACCACTGCATACTCGTAAGCTATGTGGGCATCGCGGGCGAGACTGACGTGGACGACTGGGCCATCATCGGCGGAGGCACCAAGGTGCATCAGTTCAGCCATATCGGCGCACACGCTATGGTCGGCGGCCAGTCCGCCATTAACAAGGACATCCCGCCTTACTCCATCTGCGGCAGGACTCCCATCTGCTACGCCGGCATAAACATAGTGGGCCTGCGCCGCAGAGGCTTCAGCTCTGAGGTGATCCGCAACATAAAGGACATCTACGACACCATCTATTTCCAGGGCTTCAATTTCACCGACGGATGTTCCAAGGTGGAGGCCGGATTCCCGCCTTCGGAAGAGAGGGACACCATCCTGAACTTCATCCGCAGTTCCAAGAGAGGCATAGCGAAAGCGAACGACTCGAACGAAAAAGGCTCCATCGAGTAAAGCGGATGCTGCTCGGGACAGCATATTTTCCACCCATAGAATACTTCGCCGCCATCGCGGCGGAGTTTTCTTTATCCCCCGAAGCCAAAGTGCCCGCGCAAGTCTGGATCGAGGCGCAGGAGACCTACCGGAAACAGTCCTACCGCAACCGCTGCAAGTTCTACGCGGCAAGCGGCCTGCAGACTCTCAGCTTTCCCGTAGTCCACGAAGGTGGCAGCCACAGCCTGCCAATCTCGGAAATCCGCATAGACTGGAGCGTGCCTTGGCTGCAGCGCACGGAGCGGGCCATCGCTTCGGCCTACGAGTCCTCGGCCTACTTCGACTACTATAAAGACGAACTCTTCGCCCTGCTGGAAAAGCGTCCGGAAAAACTCTTCGATTTCAATCTCAGCATCATACGCTTCTTTCTCGACAAGACAGGGATAGAGGCCGACCTGCGGATGACGCAGCAGTGGACTCCCCCCGGGTCCGGCATCTACGGGCGGGACCTGCGCGAGGTCATCCACCCCAAGAGAGAGAACGGCATCCTGGAGGAACTGGGTCTGAAAAAGCCGTACTTCCAGGTCTTCGCCCGCAAGCACGGCTTCATCGCCAATCTTTCCATTATGGACCTCCTCTTCAACGAAGGCCCGGACTCGATCCTCTGGCTGAAAAAACTTTAGAAACCTGTTCTCAGAACCTCCAGCCGAAGGTCGCCACGAACTCCATAAGATTCCGCTTCATAGTGATCTCCGGGGTCAGGAAATCATTGTTCACGGTACCGTCAGCATTGTAATACACATACGGAGTATAGTAGGAAGCCGGATATTTCGTGCCTCTGAGGGCGAAATCGCAGAAGAATGCGGAATCGGAGCTGTAGCCCACGCCGCAGGACAGGCTCCTGATTTTCGTATCCACGAAGTCGGTATTCCTCGCGGTCATAGCATAGCCCAGACGCAGTGCGAGCTTCGGGACAGGCTTCGCCTCCAGTCCGACGCGGAGCATATCCGAAAAACCGGCATAGGTCCTGATCTCTTCGTTAACATCGGCGAAGGTATTGTAGGAGTCTCCCTTCTCCTCATAGTGCATATCGCGATAATCCGTTCTCTCGTAATCCACGCTCACGAGACCGAAGCGGCCGAAGGTGTAAGCGGCTCCGAGATTGAATCTCCACGGCGAATAGATGTAGTACGAGTATTCTCCCTGCGGGGAAGTGGAGCGGTTCGTGGAGTTGCTGAACTTGGAACTGTTGCTGATCTGGAAGCGCTCGTTCACCTCAAGGGCGGTAGGCGTCTGCACTGCGGCTCCGAGACGTAAGCCGGCGAAAGGCAGCCAGATGACGCCTATCTTGGCATATACTCCCGAAAGGTCGGCAGTGTAGGCGTAAGAGTTCGCGCCGCGCATAAAGCTGACCTTCTCGCCGTTATCATACTCGAAGGTGAAGTCGGCGGAATTCTCGGCTGTCTCGCTCAGGCTCTCGGAAAAAGCGTAATGGCCGCAGGGGAAACCGAGATTCACTCCGAGGAAGAGTCTGTCGGAGAAGTTGAGCGCATAGTTGAGTACGATGTCGTATTTGGTTCCCGAGACTTTACGGGAGTAGGCTCTGTCGAGATAGCCCGCAGTATAGATGTCATAGCTGCCGTCAGCGTTCTGTTTGACCTGCTCGGTCGCCGCCACAAAGTTGTTGCCGGCAAAGTCGCTTATGAGTCCCGACTGATATGCGCTCACGGACTGCCATTGACAGCTGTTCCAGGCACTGGAGGACGCAAGCAGAGCGGGGTCATATCCGGCCGACTGCGCATAAGAGGCGATGGAGCCGAAGAGGGAGGTCCGGTCTCCGCCGCCGCTCACATCGAAGCGGTCCAGATAGTTCTGTGTGGTGTTCGACACCAGTCCGAAGGACATACTCTTCAGTCCCCGGCTGCGGCCGGTGCTCAGCACAGCGGTCGCCGCGAAGTTGGGAAGCGCGAAACGGCTGCGGGTTCCGGTGCTCGACGTTACTATGGAGTTATCGTCCATAAAATCCGCCCGGGTCGAGGAAAAGACCAGCGAGGGGCTGAAGGTGAACTGACTGTAGCCGGCCACGGCGGAACCGGCGGGATTTATCCCGATGGATCCCGGGTCCGATCCCAGGGCCGTTACGGCATTGCCGAGACCTATGGTCCTGGCGGAACCGGCATAATGGTTCTCGCTGAAGCTGATGGCGTCATACATATTCTGGGCTCCGGCCGTCAGAGCGGCGCAGATGCACAGAAGCATAATAAGGATACGTTTCATTTTACTGTCGGTGATTTAAGAAGTTGACCTTTCTGAACACACAAAACCATAACATAACATCTACTCCTTGAAAAACAATAATATCTGCTGAGCTGCTGCGGATTACCTCCTGCGTACACTTCCGCCTCCGCTGCCTCCCGATGAACGGGAAACGCCGCTGCTGCCGCCGCTGTAGCCCGAAGAACGGGAAACGCTGCTGCCGCCGCTGTAGCTTGACGAGCGGGATGAAGAACTGCCGCTGTAGCCTGACGAAGAACTTCCTCCGTAAGAGGAAGAGCGGGAAACGCTGCTGCCGGAGCCTGACGAGCCGCTTGAGGAACTGCTCCTGTAGGACGAGGAGGAAGAAGAGCCGCTCGAACTGCCAGAATACGAAGACCTGCGATAACCCGCCGTACTGCCCGAAGATGAACCCGAAGTTGTGGAAGAGGATGAGCGGGATACCGAAGAAGAGGAAGAAGAAGAAGAAGAAGCGCTGCGCGAAGTCGAGCTGCTTCTGCTCACGCTGCTGACTCTGCCGGTGGAAATCCCTGAGGAATTCTGTATGGTCCTGTCAGTCATACTTCCCCCCGAAGACAGGCTGCGCCTTACCGTGCCCGTACCGGAAGCGGAGGAGCGGTTCACGGAAGACCCGGACGCGGAGCGGTTCACTGACGAACCTGATGCGGATCGGCTGACTGAAGACCCGGACGCGGAGCGGCCGACCGAAGAAGAAGTTCTGCGGCTGACTGTCGAAGCGGAGCCCGAACGGGACGAGCTGCTGCCGGAACCTGAGGCGGAGCGGCTTATGCGGCCGCCGTCCGAGCTGCGGGTGACTATGCCGGCCCCGGAGCGTCTTACGGAAGTTCTGCCCATTCCTATGCCCTGTCCGCTTCCGCCGCCCGGACGTCCGCCGCCGATACCGGAGCCCGCGATACCGCCGCCGAGGAATTCATTACGCGGCCCCCATCCGTGCGGGCCGTCGAAATGGCCGGGACGCATAGGCAGCGGTCCGGGACCATAGTATCCGGCGTACCAGTGATGATGTCTCCAATACCAATAGTCCCCATAGAACCACGGATCATTCCAGTAATAGGCGCTGCCCCAGTACCACGGGTCATCCCAGTACCACGGGCTATTCCAATAATAAGAACTGTAGAACCACGGGCTGCGGTAACGGTAAGAATAGCTCCAGCCCCACGGCCCGTAAGGACCGTAGCCGTAATAGTACGGCCAGCCCGGGGAACAGCTGAAATCCCTGCGCCAATCATCGTAATCGTAAGTGAACAGGTCCACGGTGGTGACGCTGTCGGCACGATTGAAGCTTACGCGGGCTGACATATTGTCGGGAATGATGAGCGTGTCGACCTGCCCCTGTTTGAGAAATATCCGGGAACTGCGGGTCTTCGACGCGAGGGCGGCAGTCTCCGTTCTGGACTGTGCGAGCACCTGCGGAGAGATTCTCTCCCCCGTGTCATATATGCCGTCCCGATAAGCTGTGGACATCTGTGTGCCGGGACCGCAGGAGCAAAGCAGCAGAAGCGCTGAAGCAAGAAATGTACAATGCGTTTTCATAATGCGAATCCTCCCATAGTTATAAGGAACTCCCGAAAAACAAGCGGAGTGTTTTTCATCGTTCCTATTTTTAAAATTCATATCTTTGCGGGGTATTGCAATAACCGTACCCCCAAGGTATACAGCGCAATGTTAAGAAATAATTCTGAAATAAGAAAATAAGATGGCAAAAGAGGTAACCAAAAGAGCTGAAAATTATTCGCAGTGGTATAACGATCTGGTGGTTAAAGCCGACCTGGCGGAGCAGTCAGCCGTGAGAGGATGTATGGTCATAAAGCCTTATGGCTACGCCATATGGGAGAAGATGCAGGGGGCGCTTGACGCTATGTTCAAGCAGACCGGAGTGCAGAACGCCTACTTCCCCCTCTTCATCCCCAAGTCCTTTTTCAGCCGCGAGGCCGAGCACGTGGCGGGCTTCGCCAAGGAGTGCGCCGTGGTGACGCACCACAGGCTGATGAACGACCCGGACGGCAAGGGGATAGTGGTGGACCCGACGGCGAAACTCGAGGAGGAGCTCATAGTAAGACCTACATCCGAGACCATCATCTGGAGCACATATAAAAACTGGATCACCTCCTGGAGAGACCTTCCGATCCTCTGCAACCAGTGGTGCAACGTGGTGCGCTGGGAGATGCGCACGCGCCTGTTTCTGCGTACGGCGGAATTCCTCTGGCAGGAGGGCCATACGGCCCACGCCACGGCCGAGGAGGCTCAGGAAAGGACCCGGCAGATGGTGGACATCTACGCCAGATTCGCCCGCGAGGTGATGGCTCTGCCGGTGGTGGTGGGTCACAAGAGTCCCAACGAGCGTTTCGCCGGGGCGCTCGACACCCTCACCATCGAGGCTATGATGCAGGACGGAAAGGCGCTCCAGGCGGGCACCTCCCATTTCCTCGGACAGAATTTCGCCAAGTCATTCGACGTGCAGTTCACGGACAAGGACGGCAGCCGGCAGTATGTATGGGCCACATCCTGGGGTCTGAGCACCCGTATGATGGGCGCGCTCATAATGGCTCACGGAGATGACGCAGGACTTGTGCTTCCGCCGGACCTCGCCCCTATCCGGGTGGTTATGGTACCTATCTACAAGACCGAGGAGGAGCACAGCGCCATCCTGGACAAGATGTACGAGCTGAAGAAAGCTCTGGAGGCGCTCGGACACAGTGTCAAGGTGGATGACCGCGACACGCTGCGCCCGGGCTTCAAATTCGCCGAATGGGAGCTCAAGGGCGTGCCTGTCCGCATCGCTATGGGCCCGCGCGACCTGCAGAACGGCACCGCGGAAGTTTCCCGCAGGGACACGCTCACCAAGGAGACCGTCGGCATCGACGGACTCGACAGATATGTGGACGCTCTTATGGGAGCCATCCGCAAGAACATCTACGACAAGGCCGACGCGTTCCGCGAGGCCAATGTCCGCAAATGCGACGACTGGAACGAGTTCAAGGAGAAAATAAAGGAAGGCGGCTTCCTTCTCTGCCACTGGGACGGCACCCCTGAGACCGAGCAGGCCATCAAGGACGAGACGAAGGCTACCATCCGCTGCATTCCGATCGACAGTTTCGTCTGCGAGGAGGAGGGCAAGTGCATCTACAGCGGGAAGCCTTCGCACAGAAGAGTCATCTTCGCCATTTCCTATTAGCGGAGCTATGCGCAAGCTGATATTGACATTTCTCGGCATCGCCGGAATACTCGCCTGCGGCAGCACCGCCCGGGCGCAGGATGTGCAGCAGACCGTTACCGAAGCGGCTATGGCGATAGCTTCCGCCGAAGAGAAGGAGGAGGTCCGGACCAAGCCGAACTACTGGAAACAGAGTGTAGGCGTGGACTTGGGATTCAACCATACGGGCCTCTGGAACTGGGCGGCGGGCGGCTATAATTCGGTAACTTTCACCAGCGGAATCGACGCCAAGGCTGACTATTCGAAAGATATGATGACCTGGGCGAACCGTCTCCAGATGAACTACGGCTTCCTCTGGGCGGCAGACAAGAAAGACCTTCTGCAGAAAAGCACGGACCGTTTCTACCTTGAGAGCAAATGGGCGTACAAGACCGGAGCGAAATCACATTTCAGCTATTCCGCGTCTTTCAACTTCCGCTCGCAGTTCAGCAACGGCTACAGCAAATACACCCAGGACGAGAACGGCAAATGGACCGGCGTGCTCAAGTCGGGCTGCCTTTCTCCGGCCTACACCGACATCGCCCTCGGTATCGACTGGATACCGAACAACTGGCTTTCCATTAATCTCGCCCCCTTCACCGGAGGCTTCACCATCGTCACGAATCCCGAGCTGCGCAAATCCTACGGTATGCTCCTGCGCGAGACGGGGCTTGACGCCGAGGTCGGCGGCAATTACCGCAACGCCCGTTTCCAGTTCGGTGCGCAGCTGAAAACGGATGCCAAGATGGTGATAAACGATGTGTTCAAATACGAGACTCAGCTCGTGCTCTTCACCGACTATCTGGGCCGTCCGTTCAAGGAGTACCGCGTGAACTGGGACAACAAGATCAGCTGGCAGCTTTCGAAACTGCTCAAACTTGGTCTGAGCACCTGGCTGATCTACGATCCTAACGTGATGATAAAGAACGACAAGGATATCGACCGCTACCCTGACGGCAAGCAGAGGGTGCAGTTCAAGGAGTTCACTTCCCTGAGTTTCACCTACACTTTCCAGCCGCGACGCCAGAAATAGTCTCTATGCTGCGGGAATTCACGGACAGGTGGGCCGCTCTGGCGCCCGAAGGGAAGAGAGTCCTGCTCGCCGTGAGCGGAGGAGTCGACTCGATGTGTCTTCTGCAGCTCTGCATCGACGCGGGACTGAAAGACCGCATCGCCGCCGTCCACTGCAATTTCCATCTGCGCGGCTCCGAAAGTGATGGCGAATGGGCGTTCGTCAGGTCCTTCTGCGAACGCGGGGGCGTAGAACTCCACCATCGTGACTTCGACACTCCCGGTTTCTCCGCGTCCCGTCATATAAGCATCGAGATGGCGGCCCGCGAGCTTCGATACAGCTATTTCGCGGAGCTGTGCCGCGAGGAAGGCTTCTGGGCCACTGCCGTGGCACACAATGCCAATGACAATGCGGAAACCTTGATACTCAACCTCCTGCGCGGCACGGGGCTGAAGGGTGTCTGCGGTATGGCGGAAGAGACCGAGGTGCTGGGCGGAAGGGTCATAAGACCATTGCTCGGCTTCAGCCGGGCGCAGATAGAAGAATATGCTCGCGGACGCGGCATCGCCTGGAGGGAGGACGGTACGAACAGCGACTGTTCCTACAGCCGGAACAGGGTCCGGGGCCGCATTTTCCCGGAGATGGCGCGGATCAACCCTTCATTTCTCGCTACACTGCAGGCAGATATGCGGCACTTCTCGCAGGCTGCAGCAGCTGCGGACGAGTATTGGGCGGAAGCCCGCAAAAGAATAGAGCTCGCGCCGGGGCAGGTCTGCATCGAAGCTCTGCGCGGGGAAAAACTGCGGGAGTATCTGCTCTGGAGATTCGTGGAGCCGGCAGGTCTGAGTGAGGATGCGCTCGCCTCGCTCTCGCGTCTGCTTTTCGATGAAGCAGAAGGCAAGACGCTGAGCGGCAAGGTGTTCCACGGTAGCCGGGGACGCATCGAGACCGCTCCAGGCAGACTGCTGATGCTGTGCGGGGCTTCTGCGTGCGGAACTGCCGCTCCCGAGCTGACGGTTTCCGAGCTGACCGTGAATGCGCCCGGCGTGTACGTGATACTCGGGCGGCGGCTCGAAATCCGGCTGGAGGATTATGCTGCGGGGATGGAACGCGCCGGTAAGGGTCAGATGGTCGCGGATGCGGCGAAGCTGAAGTTTCCTCTACGGCTCCGAGGCTGGCGCGAAGGTGACTGGATGCGGCCGTTCGGTATGGGCGGACGCAGAAAAAAGCTCAGCGACATTTTCACACAGCTCGGTTATTCCGCTTCGCAGAAAGCGGGAGCGATAGCGGTGGAGCTGGAAGGAAGTCACGTCGCTCTCGTAACGGGCTACCGCATCGACGACGCTCTCCGGGTGGATGCCGCCACTGAGAAAGTTATCGTTTTCAAGCCGGAGGAAGAGTAGAGCGGCGGCCGCTGTCTGGGCTGATTGTGAAGTGCAGGTGCCGGAGGGGCGCAGATATAAGTGAATCACTAAAAAGAGGGCGGCAAAAATGCCACCCTCTTTCCGTCGAGAAGAGGCGACTCGAACGCCCGACCCCTACGTCCCGAACGTAGTGCGCTACCAACTGCGCTACTTCTCGAAAAAGAAAGACGCGAGCATTTCCGCGTCTTTCCGTATGCCTTTTCCGCTTACGCGAGCTTGTTTATGTAGCAGGCTATTCCGCTCTTGAGATTCGCCGCCTTGTTCTTGTGGATGATGCCCATCTTGGCGAGCTTGTCGATCATAGCGTAAACCTTCGGGGCGTCAGCCTCGGCGGCCTGCTTATCTGTGGTGTTTCTGATCGCACGGATCGCATTCCGTGTGGTCTTTGCATAATACTTGTTATGCAATCTGTGCCTTTCGCTCTGGCGAATGCACTTCTCTGCAGATGCGTTATTTGCCATTATGTATTTTTTTAATATATAGTAGTGGGTAGGAGAATCGAACTCCTATTGCGGGAATGAAAATCCCGAGTACTAGCCGTTATACGAACCCACCGGATACCGATGTTCCACTCGCCTATCCGCGAATGGAACGCAAAGGTATGAAATAAAAATTATATAACAAAATTTTTTACTCTTTTGTTTCCTCCTTCGTCCACTCGAAAGAATAGAGAATCGACTCTACCTGCCTGAGCAGCTGACGTTTATCGTATTTGGGCGCATAGACGAAGGCTTCCGTGACGATGATGTCCTTCCCGTCGCGGCTGTAGAAGGAGTGCGAGACGAACGGCCCTCCCATATAGTCGTTATACACCTCCCAGTATCCTCTGGTCTGAGCGAAGCTGCGCCCCTTGTATTTCATATACTTCACGTCCGGAGCGACATACTGGCTGGTGGTCATATAAGTCCCCTCGAACATTCCGGGAACATTCTTCTTCATCACGCTGTCCCGGTGCGCGATGATGTTCTCCTCGGTGAAGTCGGACCTGTCATCCTTCGCGGGATACTTGTACATCAGGATGGTCTGGTTCGAGTACTGCTTCTCGTAAGCTATCCAGGCGAAGTCCCGGGTCATCTTCCTGAGCCTGTATCCTACCGGAAAATGAGGCGAACCGCCGAATACTGTCTCCACCTTCGCCGCGATGTCCTTCTCCTCGTAGATGATGCAGTTGTTCACCACCCTGTCGCGCTCCGCCTGCTCTATCGCGTTCGTGATGCGGTCCCTGTTCGCGTCTATGAACGCGCAGGCCTCCTCCGCCGTATAGGCGCTGACCTTCACCACTATCTGCGGGGAAGCCCATACATCGCTGTGGATTTCCACCCCGGTCCTCTGGGCCTGCGGGTCTATCTGACAGATGACGATGTTCCGGTGAACCTTGAACATATCGCCGAAGCCTCCCGGGGTCACGTTCGCGAGAGAATAGAGCGGCTCGCGAGGAGTGAGCCAAGGGCAATCGCAGGCCAGAAGTTCCCGGATAGCATTTCCGAGGGACGACTCCCAGTCGCTCTTCTCTATGACCACCACCACTTCGCCGGCGCGGCCGCTTACGCTGGGCAGCAGCGCCTTGCGGCTTGCTCCGCTTCCGCAGGAGAGCACAGAGAGCAGCGTCAGCGCGAGCAATGTATATTTCAGATAACTACGCATAATATATGTATTTCTTAATTCATCAGTCGTCCTATATCGTTCCCGAACGCGAGGAACATAAGTGCGAGGAGCAGGAACATACCTATCATCTGTGCCGCCAGAAGGAAGCGCTCGGAAGGTTTCCGTCCCGTAAGCATCTCATACAGAGTGAAGAGAATATGTCCTCCGTCGAGTGCCGGGATCGGGATGAGGTTCATCACGCCCAGCATTATGGAGAGCATCGCGAGTATCTCCATAAAGCGGTACCAGTCCCAGGCGCTCGGAAAGACCTGTCCTATGGCTATGAAACTGCCCACGGACTTGTAGGCCCGGGTGCTCGGAGTCGCCACGAGCTTCAGGTCGTTCAGATAGCCGGAGATGCTCTCGAAGGTCATCTTGAAGCCGGCGGGAATGGCGGTCAGCAGGTTATAGGACTGCCTGCGGATGGGAGGAGCCTTCATATACACTCCCAGGCGCCCGGCGGTATCCACCTGCAGAGGCAGGCTGAGAGTGTCTGCACCCCGCACTATGGAGGCATTCACCGAGGAGTCCGCCAGAGCGGCCAATATGGGTCTGGAGTCCTGCAGGTAAGGCACCGCCTCCCCGTCGAGGGCCACTATCCTGTCGCCTCTGCGCAGGCCCGCGCGGGAATTCGGGGAAGAACTCATCACCGAGTCCACCACGAACGGCACCGCCAGGTCGAACATCAGCGGACTGCTGAGCACGTCCCCTATCATAGCCTGGTCGATATACAGCTCCAGCGTGTCGGAGTCCCGCAGCACGCTCACCTTGTGGACGCTGCGGCGCGCCAGATCAGCCTGCAGCATACTGAAGTCCTCGGGCCGGTAGTCGTCCATAGCCAGAATGCGGTCTCCGCTGCGGAAGCCCATCTCGTAGGCCAGATCGTTCACGTATATCGCGCTGTCTTCGTTGCTTATATAGGTCCTGCCCCATATCGCGAGTATCAGGACATAGGCGAAAATGGCGAAGAGGAAATTGTAGAGCACCCCGCCCGCCATCACCAGCAGACGCTTCCACGCCTTCTTCGTGCGGAACTCCCAGGGCTTGGGCTCGGACTTCATCTGCTCCAGATCCAGACTCTCGTCTATCATTCCGCAGATTTTGCAGTAGCCTCCGAGAGGGAGCCATCCTATGCCGTATTCCGTCTCAGCCTGTGCCGCTTTCGGGAAAAGGCGTGTGAACCACCGGCTCTCCTTGCTGCTGAAATGCTTGAAGCCTCCGGCATCGAAGAACAGGAAGAATTTGTCCACCCTGATGCCGAAGAGCTTGGCGAAGGTGAAATGCCCCAGTTCGTGGATGACGATGAGCAGAGAAAGGGCGAGGATAACCTGCAATATCTTGAAAATCACTATCATTTCAGCACATTTTTTCAGCTCTCGAGAAGATCTCCCGGTGTGTGGCGAAAATGTCGTCGAGCGTAGGACGGGCCACAAAATCCATACCGTCAAGACACTTGCGGACTATGTCGGAGATGTCGTAAAACCCTATCTTTCCGGCCAGATACGCGGAGACCGCCGCTTCATTGGCCGCATTAAGCGCGCAGGGAGCATTCCCGCCGCGCTTAATCGCGCCTACTGCAAGCTCGAGCGCCGGGAATTTCTCTCTGTCGGGCTCGAAGAAAGTCATCGAGGCGAGCGAGGCGAAATCCAGCTTGCGGCCCTCCAGGCTGAGACGGCGCGGGAACGACAGCGCGAACTGGATCGGCAGGCGCATATCCGGACAGCCGAGCTGCGCTATTACGGCTCCGTCCTCGAACTCCACCATCGAATGTATCACCGACTCGGGATGCACGATGATGTGTATGTCGTCCGGCGCCAATCCGAAAAGCCATTTCGCCTCGATGAGCTCGAAGCCTTTGTTCATCATCGTAGCGGAATCGATAGTGATTTTCGCTCCCATCGTCCAGTTCGGATGCCTGAGGGCCTGTTCCGCCTTCGCCTCCGCTATCTTCTCGCGCTCCCAGCTGCGGAACGGCCCTCCGGAAGCAGTCAGGTGCAGTCGCGTAACGGTATTGCCCTGAGCCGCGAGCAGGCACTGGAAGATCGCCGAGTGCTCCGAATCCACCGGCAGGATCCTCGCATTGCAGCGCAGCGCAGTCTCCGTCACGATCTCTCCCGCCGCCACAAGCGTCTCCTTATTCGCCAGCGCGATCGTTTTTCCGGCCGCTATCGCGGCCAATGTCGGTCTAAGTCCGCTGAATCCCACCATCGCGGCCACCACGATGTCCACGGACGAGGCCGCTACGAGCTCGCAGGCCGACTCGATGCCCGCGAAGACTTTCACTCCTTTCGGCTGCAGCGCCTCGGCGACTTCCCGGTACTTGTCCTCCGAGCATATCACCACGGAATTCACGTCGAACTCGATGGCCTGGGCGATAAGGGTCTCGGAACTGGTGTTCGCCGTAAGCAGTTCCACTTCAAATAAATCCGGATGCTGGCGCACCACATCGAGAGTCTGTCTTCCGATGGAGCCGGTCGATCCCAGTATAGCTATTCTTCTTTTATCCATAGGGGAATTCTGTCAAGTCCGCCGCGAGGCTTCAGAAACTGATGTAACGGGCGGGATCCACGGCCTCGCCCTTGTACCAGAGCTCGAAATGCAAGTGGTCGCCCGCCGTGGCCGAGCCACCCACCAGAGCGATGGAGGAGCCCGCCGTGAGCCGGTCGCCCGTCTTGCGCAGGAGCTTCTGATTATGTTTGTAAACAGAGATTATGTCGTCCTGGTGCTGGATGCAGATGGTGTAGCCCGACTCGTCGTTCCAGCCGGCGAAGACCACCGTGCCGTCCAGAATGGACATCACCACGGAGCCGGCCGGAGCCGTGATGTCCACGTAAGGGTGGACCGCCGATTCGAACTCCTGGGAGATGACGCCCTTCAGCGGAGTGAAGAAATGCATTCCCTCTATAGGCAGCCGCCTCTCCTGGCTCGGGGTGAGGGAGAACTGCTCCTGGGCGCTCACTTCGGAACGCAGTAGCGAATCCTGACGGCTCAGATAATCTTCGTCCTTCCTTTGCCCGCGGGCCTCGTCCGCTATGCGGATGATGCTGTCCGGACTTACCGGAGCCTCGCCCGCGACCACTCTGACGAGATTCTCGGAGTAGAGCTCCCAACGGGAGATGACACTTTCGAGAGAGTCGATTCTGATGGCGTTCTGCACGGCGGCACGCTTGGTGTGCGAATCCGGATAACCGGGGAGTATGGTCTTCAGAGGAGTGAAGGCGAAGACGGATGCCACTATGGCGAAAATGACCAGTAAAGAACTGGCGGTCAGTATGATGAATCCCATTCGGGAGAACTGTGTCCCCCAGATTTTGCGGTGGGTTTCGGCATCCGTGAGCTGTAGTCTGAAGGTATTGACTTTTTGATGTTTATTTGCTTGAGCCATCCGATTTGTGTAAATTTGCGGTCTGTATGGACAGAATCATTGGCATAGACTACGGAAGGAAACGCACGGGAATCGCGGCCAGCGACCCCCTGGGCATCTTCGCGTCCGCCCTTGACACCGTACCGAGTGCAAAGATAATAGAATATCTGCAAAATTACGCCCTCCGCGAGACCATCACCGAGATAGTGATCGGCTACCCGAAGAATCTGAACGGCCTCCCCGCCGAAGCCGCGAAGGATGTGGACGCTTTCCTGCCCCGCCTCCGGAAGGCTTTCCCGGAAGTGCCCGTATATATGGAGGACGAAAGGTTCACCTCCGTCCTGGCGCATCGGGCGATGATCGACGGGGGTATGAAGTATAAGGACCGCAGGGACAAGAGCTCCGTGGACAGAATCAGCGCGGCAATAATTTTGCAGGGCTTCTTGGACCGCAAAGCGAAAGGATTATGATCAGACCTATATATGTTTACGGCTCTGAAGTGCTCAGGGCCAAGGCCGCCGAGGCCGACCTCAGTGACAAGGATGGACTCACCGGCCTCATAACGGACCTTAAGGATACATTGGCGCGGGCCGACGGCTGCGGTCTCGCGGCGCCTCAGATAGGAGTCAGCCTGCGCGTGCTCATAGTGGACGGCACGGTGATGGGCGACGTTTACGATTACCTCAAGGATTTCCGCAGGACGATGATAAACCCCGCCATCGTCGAGGAAAGCGCCGGAAAGTGCGAGTATGACGAGGGCTGTCTCAGCGTTCCGGGCGTGTACTGCCCCGTGACCCGTCCCGAGAAGATTACGGTGGAGTACTTCAACGAAGATTTCGAAAAAGTCACCGAAGTCTTCGAGCGTTTCGCCTGCCGTATGGTCCAGCACGAGATGTCCCATCTGGACGGAGTGCTCTTCACAGACCTGGTGGCCCCGATAAGAAAGAAAATCATAGCGAAGAAGCTCCAGAACATCTCCAGGGGCAAGGTCTCCGCTCATTATGACACAAAATTGAAATAGATATGGGAGCATTTCACGCTTATGACATCCGAGGAGTCTATGGAGTCGATTTCGACAGGGACACCGCATATAAGATAGGGTATTTCATTCCCGGGCTTCTCGCCGCAGACAGAGTTCTGGTCGGGAGGGACTGCAGAGTCTCCTCTGAAGAAATCCGCGACGCTCTCGTGGAGGGCATCACGGATGCGGGGGCCGACGTGTATGATATCGGGCTGAGCAGCACCCCTATGGTCTATTTCGGCACCGCGAACTACGGATTCAAGGCTTCCGTCCAGATAACCGCCTCCCATAATCCCGCCGAATATAACGGAATGAAGGTGAGCCGCGAGAACGCCCTTCCGGTCGGTCTGGACACAGGTCTGGGCAAGATCCGGGACTGGATCGACGCCGGAGAGGCCACTCCCGCCGCAGAGCGCAAGGGAAAGGTGCATCCGATGGACATCCATAAGGACTATATGGACTTTATGATGAAATTCCGGGGTGACTACTGTTCCCTGAAAATCGCTTTCGACCTTTCGAACGGAATGTCCACACTCTTCGCCCGCGAAGTTTTCGGGGAGGCCCCTTCCTACATCTTCGACGAGATGGACGGCCGCTTCCCGAACCACGAGCCTAATCCTCTGATACCCAAGAATGTGGAGCCGCTGCGCGAACTGGTGCGCTCCACAGGGGCCGATGTGGGCGTAATCTATGACGGAGATGCGGACCGCGTGATGTTCGTGGACGAGAAGGCCCGTTTCGTCGCCCCCGATCTGGTCGTGGCGCTTATGAGCCGCTATTTTATGGGCGAGAGGGGCGAGAAAGCTCCGCGCGTGCTTCAGGAGATACGTTCCTCGAAGGCCGTGGGAGAATATCTGCGTCCGCTCGGCGTGGATCTGCACACCTGGAAAGTCGGCCGTGCGTTCGCGGCCCCGAAACTGCGCGAGATAGACGGCCTCTGGGGCGGCGAACTCGCCGGACATTATTATTTCCGTGATTTCTTCTACTCCGACAGCGGTCTGCTCGCTTCTATGATAGTGCTGAGGATAGTCGCGCAGCTGAAGAAGGAAGGCAGCAGTCTGGGTGAAGCGATGGACGGCATCGCCCGCTACCGCAACTCGGGCGAGATAAACTTCAAGCTTGAGGACAAGCAAGGCGCAATGGACACCCTGCGCGACCATTTCACATCGAAAGAGAAGCCGACAGCCTTTATGGATTTCGACGGCTACAGGATAGAGTTCCCGCAGTGGTGGTTCAACATCCGCCCTTCGAACACCGAGCCTTACCTGCGTTTCATCTGCGAGGCCACCACGGACGAACTTCTGCACGAGAAAGTCGCCGAGGCCACGCAGCTTCTTAAAACCCGGTTCGATGCGGTACAGTAAAGCGGTGCTTCTTCTCGCATTGACGGCCGTCTGCGCAGCACCCCGCGTCCTTGCTCAGGAGCGTGACTCTGTCTCGACGGAGGTGCAGAACGACTCCGCTCCGAAGCTTACCCGCAAAAGAGCCGAGCTGCTTGTTCCCAGAGTGGCCCTTAAGCCCGTGAAGTCGATGATTCCCGGGCAGTCCTCCCCTCTGGACACCATAGACACCTCGAATCCCCGGATAAAGCTCGTGCTTTACGATGACAATACCTGGAAGTACGTCAAGGACGGGGAGCTGATAAAAAACGATTCCACTTTCACGTCCTGCTGGGACTCAGGCAAGGCGAATCCTTATCATACCGGTTTCTCCGACCTCCCGGACAGGGTTTCCATCTGGCTCGTGGACTCGACCTCGCAGTTCTGCGTGCCGTATCAGACGAAGATCTATTCCCGTTTCGGAGTACGTCGAGGACGCAGGCATCAGGGTGTGGACCTGCCTCTGAAGACAGGGGAAGAGGTTCGCGCCGCATTTGACGGCAAGGTGCGCATCTCCAGCTATATGAAGGGATACGGCAACCTTGTGGTCATCCGCCACGAGAACGGTCTGGAGACATTCTACGGGCATCTTTCGAAGCGCCTGGTGGAGGTGAACCAGTGGGTTCACGCCGGCGAGGTGGTCGGTCTCGGCGGTTCCACGGGCCGTTCCACCGGTCCCCATCTGCATTTCGAGACCCGTTATCAGGGCTATGCTTTCGACCCCGCCTGGATTGCGGATTTCGAAAAGGGGACTCTGCGCAGCGGAGTCTTCACCCTGAAGAAGAAATATCTGAGCGCTCGCAGCAACTATGTCCCTGAATCCGAGGACGAGGAGGAGGACATCCTGATCGCCGAGAAGGAGGAGCGGGAGGAAGAGGCCAGATTGGCCGCCGAAGAGGCGGCCAAACGCTATCACACGATACGCTCGGGCGACACGCTCGGAGCTCTCGCGGTGAAATACGGCACATCTGTGCGCCAGATCTGCGCGTGGAACGGCATCAAGGCCACGACCACCCTGCGCATCGGACGCAAACTGAGAGTTAAATAACAGTTAAATTCTTATAAAATGAATCTTAAAGACACTAAGTATTCCTCTTATTTCCTCGTAAAGGAAATGATGGACACTGTGGACACTGTCCGCAATTTCGACCCTTCCGTATCGGGCTTCGTCTCTGACGAAGTGCTCAAGACCCGCCATCTGCTCTACTCCGGCGAGGGTTCGAGCCGCATTATGCCTTCGAAGAACGCTCTGCGCAAGCTCAAGACCTGGGGACTCGACATAAACGCCCAGACCGAGGGTGCGCACCAGGCCTGCGAGTACGACCTGAGCAAGTTCACGGTTCTGCTCGCTTCGAACTCGGGACGCACGAAGGAGACTCTGATGCTCGCCGAGAAGCTCAAGAAAGAGAACCATACATTCTACGGCCTTACGGCCAATGCAGGTACGCCTCTCGATGAAGTGAGCACCAAGTGTTTCGTGCTTCGCTGCGGCTGGGAGAACGCCGTGGCCGCCACGAAGAGCGTGGTGGAGCAGGCTTTGTTCTGCGAGTCGGTGGTGTGGAACGTCGCCGGCAAGGATATGAAGGCCGCTCTCGCCTCTCTGCCGGAGAAGATCGAAGCCGCTCTGACGGTGGATATCCCCGCCGAGGTGGTGGAACACGCCCGCAAGGCGAAGACCATCTATTTCGCCGGAATGAATGACGGCGTGGCCGAGGAGCTTACCCTGAAGACGAACGAGATCGTGCGTCACAAGAGCGATTTCCTCGAGGGCACCTACGCTCTCCACGGGCCTGAGGAGGTTATGGAGGACGGAGATATCGTGTTCGTGGTGAATCCTATCGAGAGCGAGTACGAGAAATATCAGAAAGTGTTCGGCGGAGCCAATGTCCACGTCGTGGCCATCGACACCAAGCAGACTCCTTTCACTACGGTCATCGTTCCTGATGCCGGGGAGCTGCAGCAGTATGTCTATCTCTGCGCGGGCTGGAACATCCTCGTGGAGATCGGACTCTCGCTCGGCGTGAACCTTGACAAGCCTTCGCGCGCACGCAAAGTCGGCAACGAGATGTAGTTTGCAGCGCAGGCTCATTGGAAAGAGGGTGCATTCCGGGAATGCACCCTCTTTTCCGTGCTTTTGTTCATCTTTTTGGTCTAAGTGATTCCTAAAAAATAACCTACTTTATCATCTGGCGTCAGGCCCCCCGTTCCTTTTCCAGATGCGAGGCGATGGTGACCAGCTCGACCGTACTGGAAATGCCCAGTTTCTTGAAGATATTCGCCTTGTGGGCGTCGACGGTACGGACGGAGACCTTGAGGCGGTCGGCTATTTCCTTGTTCGAGAGGCCCTCGCGGCACAGGGACACCACTTCCTTTTCCCTTCTGGTGAGGGACGGAACATCCTCCATAGTCTCTATATCGTCTATAATTTCCTTCAGCCTGACGCTTCCCCCGGCATCGGAAACGGTCGGTACGAGCGAGAGCAGACGGTTCTTCACTTCGAGATTGCCCGCAAGCGTGCGGGCCTGCCGTCTGCGTATCGAAAGGGTCCGCTGGGAAATCAGCAGAATGCCGGTGAGCAGCAGGAGGACTGCCGTCAGAGAGAAGATAATCTTCAGTCTCGCCTTTCCGAGAGCCCTCTGGGTGAGTATTTCCTCCTCTTTCTGCTTCGTCTCGTACTTCACCCTGAAGTCCTCCACTGCGGAGTCCACCCTGTCCTCGGCGAGCTTTTCAGAAAGAAGACAATACTGTTCGAGCGTGCCGAGAGCCTCTGAAGTCCTCCCGAGGTGCTTCTGCGCTTCCCAGAGCCCTCCCAGAGCTTTCTTCCGGACATAGTCGCTGCCGGTCGAGGACGCGTAAGCGAGAGCCTTTCCGTAGGCCTCGGCGGAGGGTTTGTAAAGTCCTCTGTCGGCATAAATGCCTCCAAGCTGATTCTGGCAGATGGCGAGAGAAGTGAGCCTGCGGGCCTGTTCAAGTACCGGGACAGCCCGGAGTATGCACTCCTCCGCCTCTTTTCCACGCCCTTGCGCAAGGAGAACGGACGCTTTCTGCGAGAGCCTTATGGCTGACTTCACTTCCCTGCCGTCTTCGCTGTCCAGCCGGTATGCTTCTTCCACATAGTCGAGCGCAGCCTCGGCATCCCCCATCTTAAGGCTGATGTCGGAAGCCAGCCCCAGCCGTATCGCAAGCCTCTCCCGATCTCCGTTCCCGCGCTCGATATCTATAGCCTCGAGGATATATCCCAGTGCCGTGCTGTCCTGGTCCGCAGCGAGATAGAGGGCCGCGAGATTATTCATAGTGGAGCTCATCCCGGAGGGGTCTGCGGATTCGAGGTCCAGACGATATACTCTCTCCATATAGGAGATGGCCTGGCCCAGAAGCCCCTTCCGCTGGCAGATGACTCCCAGTTCGTTCAGACAGTCCGCGAGTTTCCCCGGGTCCGCCGCTTTTTCTCTCAGGGGGAGAAGAGAGAGAGCGCACTCCAGAGCGGCATCGTAATCCTCGAGTTCCATATATCGGGAACACATCGCCGAGAGGACTTCCGCCTCCGCGTTCCTGTCTGTCCCCGCCGACTCACCGAGAATCTTCTTCTGAAGAGCCGTCCGTTCTTTTCCCGAAGCGTTTTTCCATAGGGAGAACAGGGAATCCACATCCTGCCCCGGGACGGCTCCGAGGAGGCCCGGAATAAGGAATACTGAAATCAGAATACGTAAAGTCATAGGTAATTACGGTATGTCGCAGGAGCAAATATAGTGTTTTTTAGGTAATATTACCTATTGACACGGCAGCTCTTAATACATACTTTTGTGTTTTAAAAACTCAAGCCTATGAAGAAGCATTTCTACTACTCACTTGTGCTTGCGCTGGTACTGCTTCCTGCTTCCGCAGGAGCCCAGGGCTTCCTTAAAGACCTTAAGAACGCCGCGAAGAAAGCGGTCACGGAAACTGCCGACGAAGCTGTCGGGAAAGCGGCCGGGGATGCAAGTTCCGCAGCCCGGAACGCATCGGTTCCGAATGCCGGCACCACATATTATGTATCACGCGAGGGGTCCAACCGCAACGACGGCCTCAGTCCCGCCACAGCCGTGAAAAACATCCAGAAGGCCATAGACATAGCTTCCGAAGGGGACAATATCCTCGTGGCGGAGGGCAACTATTACGGCCTGATGAACAGGGGAAACATAATCGTGGACAAACCGCTCACGCTTATGGGCGGCTACAGCTCCGACTTCTCGGAGCGCGATGTCCTGAAACACCTGACCACCATCGCGCCTACTCCCGAATCGAACGGCTCGTCCCAGGGCCGGGGAACTCTCCAGCTCAAGAGCATAAACCGCCCCGGTTCCGTTATGGTCATCGACGGTTTCATCTTCAACAAGGGTAACGCCGTAGGGTACAGCCCCAAGGGTGAAGGCTGGCCGGAAGGCGTGGAGACGCCTATGTTCCTGCGCGAAGGCAGCAAGGGTATAGGCGGCGAGGACCTCTCGAACAAGGAAGTCTATACCCTCGAGACTTATTTCATCTATTTCGACGGAGACAGGGGAATCATAAACGATATGAACGTGACGGTGCGCAACTGCACCTTCGTGAACGGATCGAACACTTCCATCTGCGGACTCCTGAGGGGTTCGCTGACGGTGGACAACTGCGTGTTCGTGAACAACCGTTCGACCACTATGGACGTGCAGGGACCCGACCGTGAAAAAATGACCCCTATCAACTTCACGAACAACACCGTTCTCTTCGTATGGTCCTACACCAAGGATCTCGGCTCGCAGGGCTTCGGCTTCCGCTTTAGGACCGGCACCAGCTGCAACATATCGAACAACATCATCGGCCTGACCATTTTCTCCGGCCTGGACAGAACCCACATAGACGGCGACAAGGCCAGAGAGGCGAAGAGAGAAGATTCCGTCAGGGACAATATCTTCTTCCTGAACCGCCAGACGGACCTCACCATTCCGGGCGGAGCGATGTTTACGAGAGTCAACGTGGAGGACTTCGACGATGTGGAGGCGCTCGCCGACGTGGGAGGGAACCGTTCGCTCAAAGACCCTTCCATCTTCAAGGGGAAAATCGACGAGGCTTACCTGAACGCCTTCCTGAATGTTTCCTATTCAGAGTCCACTTCTTATGATGCCAATTCCGCAGCGAATACCTTCCGCAGCGCAATGGGTATGAATATGACTGGAACTATGACTTCTTCCGTGACAATGTATATGAACCGCTATCCTTGGAAGAAAGCGCTCGATCTCTTCGGGGCTGTCTCAGGCTGCGGTGCACAGTTGCCACGATGACAAGGTAAACGCTGCAGCATTCCTAAACGTAGTAAACCATCTTAAGAAGCGATGGGGACGGGCCTTTTCTTCGCCCGTCCCCTTTTTTTCCAGAAATCACCCGGTGAACTTGGCGGCGAATCCGGAACCGCTTCTCAGTCCCCGCAGATGAGGCGGGCGATGTCTTCGGGGGTGCAGCCGTCGAAATAGTCAGACACTCCCCTCTCCCGGAGAACTCCGCATATTTCGCCATATTCGAAACGGCAGCCCGCAAGAGCGGCCGCAAGCTGTCCGGCGGGCAGATTCCCCAGAAAGTCTCCACCGAAGGACAGCCGCGAAACCAGGCCGTGTTCCACGTCCAGAGACACCTCCACGGTGCCGCAGGAGGGGAACTTCGCACGGGCATTGCGCGAAGCCAGAGGCGAGCGCGAATATATCCACTCCCAGGTCGCGAATTTGGAATCGCGCATATCGCGTATGGCTGCGAGGTCGCGGGAGGAAAGTACCAGCTCCGCATCGCGGTAGCCGCCCGAGAGCCGCTCCTGCAGTGCCCGGGAGAATTCATCTATGCCGGCGAACTGCGGCAAAAAGTCTTTCAGGTTAGCCACGCGGCTTCGCACAGAAGCCACTCCTGCCGCCTGGAGCTTGCTTCCGTCCACTGCGAGCGCACGTGTCAGAGCGTCCAGGTCCACATCGTACATAAGCGTGCCGTGCACCATCAGACGGTCGCGGTACACGCGCTTGGCATAGCCGGAAACCTTGCGTGAATCCACCATTATGTCATTCCTTCCGCTCAGCTGCGCATCGACCCCCAGAGAGCGCAGCGCATCGAGCATAAAGTGCATATAGCCGGGAAAATCCGCTTCGAGATTACGCGAGCGGCCCACTATGGTGTAATTCAGATTCTGAAGGTCGTGATAGACAGCCCCGCCTCCGGTCACCCGGCGCGCGAGGACGATGCCACGCTCTTTCAGATACTTAAGATTCACCTCGTTATAGGCATTCTGATTCAGGCCGATTATGACCGCGGGAGCGTTCCGCCAGAGGTAGAACAGAGGCTCGTCCAGCGGCAGACTCTCCAGACAGTACTCGTCGAGAGCCATATTCCAATGCGGATCGGTACAGTCGTTTTTCAGGTATCGCATAGCTTGCAAATATATTCTTTTTCGGGGATAATTCATAACTTTGGCGAATCTCAAACGCAAAGGCTTATGATAGAACGCTACTCACGCAAGATAATGCGGGACGTGTGGAAGGACGAGAACAGATTCCGCGCATTCCTCGAAGTCGAAATCCTCGCCTGCGAGGCCTGGAGCGAACTCGGAGTGATTCCCTCCGGAGATGTCGAGAAAATCCGCAGCCGCGCCTCCTTCAGCCTGGAGCGCATCCGCGAGCTGGAGGAGCAGACCCGGCACGATGTCGTAGCGTTCACCCGCGCGGTCAGCGAAAGCCTCGGAGAGGAGCGCAAGTGGATCCACTACGGCCTTACGTCCACCGATGTGGTGGACACGGCCAACGCCTGCCTGCTGAAGCAGGCCAATTCCATACTGCTCAAGGATATGGAGGATTTCCTGGAGACCCTGCGCCGCAGGGCCCTGGAATTCAAGGACACCCCCTGCATCGGCCGCACCCACGGAATCCATGCCGACATCACCTCCTTCGGGCTCAAATGGGCCCTCTGGTACGAGGAGATGAAACGCAACATCCACCGCTTCCGGGAAGCCGCCGCCGGAGTGGAGGCCGGAAAAATGAGCGGGGCCGTGGGCAATTTCGCGAACATCCCGCCTTTCATCCAGGACTATGTCTGCAAGCAGCTCGGGATAGCGTCCGCCGACATCTCCACCCAGATTCTTCAGCGCGACCGCCACGCCTGGTACATAGCCACCCTCGCCGTCACGGCCTCAACTCTGGAACAGATGGCCTTCGAAGTCAGAAACCTTCAGCGCACGGAAATCCGCGAGGCGGAGGAGTCTTTCTCCAAGGGGCAGAAGGGTTCGAGCGCTATGCCGCACAAGCGCAACCCCGTCGGAAGCGAAAACATCTGCGGCTGCGCCCGCGTGATGAGAGGCTATATGAGCGCGGCCTGCGAGAACGTGGCTCTCTGGCACGAAAGGGACATATCCCATTCCTCTTCTGAAAGAATCATACTTCCCGATGCCACGGAACTTCTGGACTATATGCTCTGCCGCCTCCGGGGGATACTGGAGAATCTGAAGGTATATCCGGAGAATATGCTCGAAAACATCGGACGCACACGGGGGGTCATCTTCTCCCAGAGGGTTATGAACGCTCTGATTTCCAAAGGCCTGTCCAGAGAGGATGCCTACGATACCGTCCAGCCCGTAGCTATGCGGGCCTGGAGCGGCGGAGAGGATTTTCTGACGCTGCTCGCAGCAGAGGCGAAGATATGCGCTCTTCTGGATAAAAAAGAACTCGAGGATTGTTTCACCCTCGAGTACTATTTCCGGAACGTGGACTATATCTACTCCCGCGTAGGCATCATCTGAGCACTATCTCCTTTCTGTCCGGACCCACGGAGATGATCCGCACCGGACAGCGGGTCTCCTTCTCTATGAAGGAAACATAGTCTTTCAGTTCCTGCGGGAAAGCATCGTAATCGCGGACTCCGCAGATATCCTTCTTCCAGCCCTTGAACTCGGTATAGACCGGAGTCACCTCGTCGCATTCGTAAGGGAAGTGGTCCACGATGCGGCCTCCGATGCTGTAGGCGGTGGCCACCTTTATGACATCGAAGTCATTCAGCACGTCGGCCTTCATCATAATGAGTTCATTCACGCCGCTGCTCATCACGGCATATTTCAGAGCCGGCATATCCAGCCAGCCGCAGCGGCGCGGGCGGCCTGTAGTGGCCCCGAACTCGTGCCCGGTCTGACGCAGGCGCTCCCCCGTCTCATCGGAAAGTTCGGTAGGGAACGGTCCTGAGCCCACTCTGGTGCAGTAAGCCTTGAATATGCCCATAACCTTGCCTACTCTGGACGGAGCTATGCCCAGTCCCGTGCAGACCCCCGCAGCCATAGTGTTCGAGGAGGTCACGAACGGATAGGTTCCGAAATCGATGTCCAGCATAGAACCCTGGGCCCCTTCGGCGAGGACAGGGACATCATCGTCCAGATAGGAGTTCACGACGAATTCGCTGTCGATGAAGCGGAAGCGCTTCATCTCCTCCACGGCTCTCATCCAGTCACTTTCGTACTCCGAGATATCGTAGCTGTAGTCGTACTGGGAGAGCAGGCCGTAATGCTTCAGCTTCAGGGCCTCGTATTTCTTCTGAAAATCCTTAGAGAGCAGATCTCCCACACGGAGGCCGTTACGTCCCGTCTTGTCCATATAGGCCGGTCCTATGCCTTTCAGCGTGGAGCCTATCTTGGACTTGCCCTTGGCCGCCTCGCTGGCGGCGTCCAGAACCCTGTGGGTGGGGAGTATAAGCTGAGTCCTCTTCGAAATCTGAAGTCTGCCGCTGATGTCCCCGGCCTTTTCCTCGATGGACTTGATCTCGTCCATAAGGATTACGGGGTCGAGGACTACTCCGTTTCCGATGATGTTCATCGAGTCCCGGCGGAAGATGCCCGAAGGCACGGTATGCAGTACGAAGCCGTCCCCGTCGAATTTCAGGGAATGGCCCGCGTTGGGACCGCCCTGAAAGCGGGCGATCACCTTGTAGCCGGGGGTCAGCACATCGACCACCTTTCCTTTACCCTCGTCTCCCCACTGGAGCCCGAGAACAACATCAAGTTTCGACATATTTTAGAAGCTATATTTCAGCATAAGCTGCACGCGGTGATTCGTCACCCAATGCAGGTCCTGATTGTAGAGGGCGCAGCCCGTATCCAGATACTGGTCCGGATGAGCGGAATCATACTTTCCGTACTGCACGGAAGTGATTTCATATTCGAGAGCGGCTGTCACCTTGCCGAAGTTGCGTATGAGCGTAGGGGTGAGCCTGTACATCGAATTCATATTCACGAAGCTGTTCTTGCTGAAGTAGATGTGGGCACCGTTCGCGATGTCCTCGGAAGTTCCGAAATTCTTCGCGTAGCCCGCGAAGAGCACGGCCTGCCAGTCCTTACCGTAGGAAAGGCTTATCCAGCTGGAAGAATTGCGCGTAGGGGCATAGTCCCCGTCCGTGGTGAGAGCATAGCCGCCGTTCAGATTAACGTGCTCTCCCGCCTGCGCATAGAGGGTCTTGAGCTTGGCGGAGAAGAGGCCTTTGCTATACTGAGCATAGAAGAAAGGGGTGAGAGCGTTCATCCTGACATTGTCGTCCTGTACCGGGATGATGCTGAGGAAGTCCACTCCGGCCCGCACGAGACCGCTCTTCCACTTGTAATTCAGCCCCGCGTAGAGTTCAGGGATTCCGCTGTACTTGATATAGTTCGCGCTGGCTCCTTCGGGACCGGCGGAAGTATATTGCTGCTGCCAGATGGCCGCTGCGGTGACGGACCAGAAGGAGGTCTTGTCCCCTCCGAGATTCCAGTCGAGCTGGGCCAGAGGAGTGCGGCTGAACGGGCCGAAAGGAGCGCCGGTGTTCAGGGAAATCACATCCGGCATATCGGCCGCCATAGGATGCCAGGCCTGGCCGACCTTGAGGGAGGCATTAGTCCAGCCGAGAGTCATATAGGCCTGACGGAGACGGAGCGTCGCCGTGCCGGTGACTCCGGAGACTCCGCTGTAGAAGTCGGTCTCGATCTTGGCCCCGACCTTCACGCCGTTATACTCGTAGCCGCTGACATTCACGCCGAGGCGCGAAGTGATGGCCGAGAAATGCCAGGTGGCGGCATCGTTGTCATTGTCGAGCGGCAGGTAGGAGAAGAGGTCCGCAGTAAGGGCCTTCGTCTCGTGGCTGTCCACGTGTGCGTAGTTGCGGATGAATCCGTAGATGGATATCTGCGCCTGCTGCGCAGAAGCGCTGCCCGCACAGAGGACTGTCAGGGCAGCGGCTGTCAAAAATCTATAGTTCATATCAGAACGGGAATATCTTGATGAGCCAGAAATATCCGAGTATGAAACCTACCACACCGATGATGATGCCGACCTTGGCCATATCCTTGGTCTGGACCAGACCCGTGGATGCCGCGATGGCATTCGGAGGCGTGGAGATAGGGAAGAGCATCGCGAGGGACGCGCAGACCGCCACGAAGATGATCATCGCGTGAGTGCCGCCGAGGGCGAGGAACGAGGCGTTGTTCGCTGCTGCCGGATCGGCCATACCCATAGCCACCACGATGAGGATAGGGATGACGAGAGCGGCAGTCGCGGAGTTGCTGATGAAGTTGCTGAGGAAGTAGGTGACGAAACCGGCTACGATGATCACGAGAACCACCGACATCGAGCCGAACGGAATGGCCTCGATGAGAACCTTGGCAAGTCCGGTACCCTGGAGGTCGGTGCCGAGGGCGAAGCCTCCGGCGACGAGCCAGAGCACGCTCCAGTTGATCTCCTTTATGTCATCCTTGCCGAAGATGCCCGTGCAGGTGAATACCGCGAGAGGTATGAGGGCGACGATGTTCGAGTTTATGCCCGTAAGCTGCTCGGTAGCCCAGAGCAGGATGGTCAGACCGAAGGTGATCCATACCGTGTAGGTCTTCCAGTCATTCTTGCGCTTGTTCTCAGGAATCTCGAGGACGAGTTTCTTGGTCTTGAACGGGAAGAACAGAAGAAGAAGCACCCAAGCGAAGAGAATCATCACGATCACGTAAGGGACCATTCTTACCGCCCACTCGGCGAAGCCTACATCCACGCCGGCCTGAGCGAGGAACTTGACCGCAGTGGCGTTAGGAGGAGTTCCGATAGGAGTACCCATACCTCCGAGGTTCGCCGCTACAGGAATGGAGAGCGCGAGACCGATCTTACCCTTGTCATCGTTAGGCAGTACCGCCAGCACCGGGGCGAGGAAAGCGAGCATCATAGCTGCGGTGGCGGTGTTGCTCATAAACATCGAGAAGACGCTGATGATGATGAGGAAACCGAGCAGCACCATCTTCGGCTTGGTGCCGAAAGGCTTCAGAAGCGTACGCGCGAGGGTTACGTCCAGACCGTACTTGGTGGCCATAATCGCGAGTACGAACCCGCCGAGGAAAAGCATCACCACAGGATCGGCGAAAGCCGCCATAATATCCTTGTAAGGAACCAGGGTTCCGTACTCCGGCTTGCACAGGAAGGCGAGTCCCTTGTTCGAGACGGTAAGCAGGGAGATTACGATGATGAGAACGGAGGTGGTCCAGTTAGGAATGACCTCGAATATCCACATCAGGGCCGCGAAGGCGAAGATAGCGATAACACGCTGCTGGGAAACGGTAAGAGCGTCGATGCCGTAGAAACTAACCGGCACGGCCCATAGGAAGACCGTGATGAGAAGTATCAGCGGCAGAATCACGCAGAACTTCACGTTCAGTTTTTTTGTTGCCATTATGATATTTGATTAGAATTTATCTTTTCACTAAAAAGCAGGCGCAAATATAGGTATTCCGCCTATGATTTGAAAATAAAATCGGCAGTATCCGCAGCCTGCGGCCGCCAGCCGCGGGCAAAGGCTGAGAAACTGTCGGCGGACCGTTTCTCAGTCTTTGACGCAGCGCACCGGCGCTGCGATGCGGTAGCTCTGCTTGGCTCCGTTTATGGTGCCCTGGCTCTTCATAGGCAGCAGGGACCAGAACTGGAAGTTGGTGATGACTCCGTCCGTTTCAGAGAGCGAGGAGAATGAAGAACCGCAGATGTAGCCCGAAGCTATCTCCGACGGATATGTTTTCAGATAACCCATCAGGGAAGCGGAGGTGGAGGTGTTGGTCTGGACCGTGAAGGCCCCGTAAGCCCCGACATTGAAGCCGTCGGCATTTATGAAGTCCATCCTGGCGTTCTGCGAAGTGGCGTCGAAGTACGGGGCGTCAGTGTTTATGCCCTTGTCATAAGTCGCTATCTTGCCCACGAGGGCGTGCAGCTCCTCCACCGTCGGGACGTGCCATCCCGGAGGGCAGACTCCCCGCGCCCCGGAGAGGGACCTGGCCTGTTCTTCCGTCTTAAGCTCTCCCACGGCCAGGCCGAGCGCGGTCTCCACCTGATAGAGATAGCCGTTGGATTTGATGACGGACTCGTCACGGGTCTGCACTGCGGCCGTCTTTTCCTCATTCAGGACTACAGGATAATAGATTCCCGCCGTCAGGTTCGTCATATCATCAGAAGGAGTCAGTCCTGAAGGAATCATACGCAGGTTCTCCGCCATCCAGGTCCTGCCGTCCTTCAGCGTGACGGTATTGTAAGTTTCGCCCCGGTATATGAAATATCCTTCGTGCTCCTCGAAATCCTCCTCGGGATCCGGGTCAGGATTTTCGTCCGGTTCTATGGTACCGCCGTCCTCCCAGGCGTCTATCTCGCCCGAAAGGCTGAAGCGTACACCGTCCGCAAGCACTTCGGCCTCGATTCTGTAGGTATAGCCCGGCTTCATCGTAATCTCGGTGAAGTCCTTCACTACAGCAGCTCCGGAGGCTGTTCTGACTCCCACCGCGAAAGCCATAGTCTGGGGCGCCACGATGGCACGGAACTTCTCGCCCCTGACCGTCTGCTCCATAATGAAGTCCCGTGTCCCCGCAGACGCATCCGGCAGGTATTCCGTACCGTCATCGGAGAGAACGCACCTGTACAGCAGTCCCCGGAGGGTAATCTCATCTATCGAGATTCCCGCTTCGTTCTTCACGTTCACCACGATCTGCGAAAGCTGATGGCGGAAAGCCATAGTGACAGCAGCCTCCTGAGGCCTCACCTGCTCCTTCGCGGCCATCATCAGGTCATAGGCCCCGGCTCCGTCCCTCTGGTCAGCGCCGACTTCGAAAGACTGCGGAAAACCCGTGCCGTCATAAGGATAACAGGCCTTGAGGCTGCTGCTCTCCGCGCTGTCCTCATACCATTTGAGTTCACCGCTGAAAACGCCGTCAGCATAAGTGAGAGGCGCATTCTCCACATAAGAAGAGCCGTCCGCGAAGGTAATCGCAACCCCGATGCGGTCGCCCTCCTCGAAATTCACCTCCGTCGCCCGCGTGATGAGCGGATCTATGCTCAGAGCGGGAGTTTCAGCCTGAGGCTCAGGCTGCTTGCCGCAGGAAATGATAAGCGGCGCGGCCAATACTGACAGGACGGCCGCAGCCAATCTTCCATTATTCATATTCTCTTTTCTTTAAAATGTCATTCCTGTACACACGCGTACTTCTCCCCGGGTGGAACCGGGAACCGTACTGATTCCGAAGGCCTTGCGGCCGAGCGCGGACACTTCCGCATAAATGCCCCTGCGGAAGGTGTATCTGAGAGTCAGGCCGCCGTCCAGACGGGATGAGGTCCGGTATTCGGTATCCCGGGCGTAATAGTCCTCCAGACGGTAGAGCGAAGTCTGCACGCCGGAAGATTCGCTCACGGAGGAGGAACTCTCCTTCACGCGGCCGTCCGACCATCTGAGCAGGGCTGTCCACTGCCACCGTCCGCAGCGGAGCACCGGCTCCGCCATAAGGCTCCACTCGACGAGTTTCTGACTCACGATGTACGGATACATCTGGGAGGCCTTGGATTTAACCCGGCTGCGGTCCCATCGGAGCCTGAGGTCGAAACGGTCCGAAAGGTACTCGTACTCATCGAAAAGCGTGAAGGTCTTTCGGGTCAGGATTCTGTTCTGACCGTATTCCACTACTGTGGACACCCCGTTTTCAGTCACTTTGTCCAGTACGGTCTCGTAATTCTTCGCCCACTCGAAATTCAGGCCTGCGCGGGTGAACGAGATGCCCCGGCCGGTCTGTGAGCGGCCTGAAGCGATGATGTCCAGAACATTGGCGGGGCTGCGGTACCAGATGTACTGTTTCTCACCTATGGAGGTGGAACGGTGGAGATAGGAGTATTGGACGAAGGTATCTTCGTCCCCCATCTGGAGTGACACGCCGCGGGAGATGCGCCTGCACGGGAAGCCGTTCACTCCGGTCTCGTCGAGATGCACTCCGCTGCCGCTCCAGACCTCATATCGTCCGTACATCAGACCCTTGTCGAGGAATGCGTAATAGCTTGACTCTCCGGTGCCCACCTGCTCGGCGACGATGGATTCGCTGTCCTTGGAGAAGATGTAGTTGAGTCCGATGGAGGACTTGCCGCCGTCATAGATGTACTGAAAGCCCGGAGCTACGGTCATATCCAGGCGGTAGTTCGTGTGGCGGAGGTCCTTACGTTTCGCCAGATTCGAGGAGCGGTAGTCCATCCGGGCACCGATTCTCCAGTCTCCGCCCACATCCACGCTTACTCCCCCGTCGAAGGCGTAGCTCTGAAGTGTCTTGCGGCCCGGAGTGAATTCCAGGACGTCCACGGGGTAGATGCCCGGGGTTATGAACATCGAGCCGCACATATCCCGGCCTTCCTTCTGCTCGAAGGAGAAGCCGCCCGTCATCGAGAACTTCTCCAGATGCTTTATGCTCGCGGCTCTCGCCCCTATGTTCCAGGAGGACGGGGCCTCGCTGCTCAGTCTGAAATCCCCGCCCTCGGCTCCGCCGTAGAGTTCGGCGAAGGATATGGATGTGGAGTCCCCGCGAAGTCCGGCCACATTCCGGGACTCATTCCAGAGATTGCGCCGGAACACACGCTCATACGTGGTCTGGGCCGCGGCCGGGAAAACCGTCAGAATAGACAGCAGGGCGAGTACGGCTCCCCTATTTATGCAGAGACTGTGTTTCGCGCTCATAGAAATCTGTGCTTGAATTGTTGCTGTCAGAAAGGACCTCATAGCCGGCGGCCGCAGAGGCCGTCTCGTCAGTCCTGCGGAAGAGGGTATGCCCGAGATAGGTGTCGGAAAGGGTGACATAGCCCGCGTCCAGGGAAGGGGGAAGACGTTTCGCATTCGACGATGACGTCCCGGTGAAAACCTCGACCGCATCCACCACCCAGTCGAGTGGAATGGCGGTCACCTGGGCGCTGGCGCTTCCGGGTATGGGAATCACAGCGCCGGAAGTCTGCACGAATTCGCGCATACTCATTCCTTCAGCGCGGTAGAGCACCATAGCCGGGGAGTTGATGGATATCGTGTAGGCGTTCGCGATGCCGGTCTTCACCACCACTTCGAGATAATGGTCCTGGGCTATGTTCGTGCCCGGAGCGGGATGGTAGGTGGTGTTCGTGAAGTAGCTGTTGTTATAGCAGACGAAATAGCCCGGGACGTTCAGGTCCACGGAAAGCGGGAACTGGCGGGTATGGTCGATGGCCCCCTTCAGGCAGACGACGGCGTCCTCTCCCGGCTCAAGCGGGAAATCCTCCCCTTCGCCGCCGAACATCCAGACCGCCTCGGAAATCGGGACATAGTCCGGATAGACGACCTCGCCGGAAACGGGGTCCTTCGAGATGAAAGGATTCGTGGCCATAGCGTTATACGGATGGAGCGAACCTATGCACAGGCCGTCGAGGTACTGCGTGCGGTAGTCGTTGTTATGCAGGATGACGTACTGGTCCGAGGCGTAGTTGCCCTCCTGGGGCAGGCGCTTGCAGCCGCCGCAATATATCTCCTTGATGACTATGGAGCCGGAACGGGAGTGCATCAGACGGACCTCCAGACTGCCGGCGGAGGCGGTCACGCTCACCTTGTCGGCAGATCCGTTGAAGATGTCTTCCTCGAGCACGTCGGAGACGCTTACGCGATAGATGCCTTTCGGGAGGCTGAAAGTCGCCGTGCCGGAAGGGTCGGTGAGGGAAGCGTAGAGCGCTCCGAGATTCACGTCCTCAACCTTCACGCTCACGCCCTCGCGGGCATACTGCGCATAGTCTTCGGGGTAAACCGCCTTCACGCTGAGGGTGCACAGAGTCTTTTCATACGGATCCCTGTCCATAAAACGGCCGCAGGAAAGGGCGGAAACCCATACCATCATATATATGATAAACTTTCTCATAGCGATTATATCTTTATTCTGCAGCTGAGTCCGTAATAGAACGCCGGGGTGAAGATGGCCCCCACTCCGGTAGCCATCGAGATGACGTAAGGACGGGAGTTCGTGAAGTTGTTCGCGAAGAAGGACAGGGAGACGTGATCTCCTATCTCCTTCGTGATGCTCAGATTCGCGGACATATAGGCCGGATAGCCGTCCTGAGCGAAGGTATAGGCGTTGCCGGACTTGATGATGAGGTTCTGGAACTCCGGCAGCGCGGCCTCGGCGGCGGTGAACTCGTGGAGGACGCCGTCAGTATCCATATATGCCACCGGCCAGACTGCGGTGTAGGAATTCCCGTCGCCGATATTTCCTCCCGTATCCGTCTTGCCGTTTTCCGACACCGTGAAGGCGTAATCCGCGCCGCGATAGCGGGAAAGATTGCGCGAACGCGTCAGCAGCGAGGCTTCGAGACGGCAGGTGATGATAAGGCGCGCCTGCGGGATATGCGTGATGGCGGTGAGATTGGCATCCAGATTATGCGTCACGCGTCCGTTCACCACTGCGGTGGAACTGCCCCCGTTCGCGTATATGCCGACGTACTGGTACGAGCGGTTCGCGATCTGAGTGTGCGACCAGCCGGTCTGGTAATAATACGAAAGCGACTCGTCCACATAGCGCGTCCAGGTATATGATGCGTCGAGGCGGAACTGCGTGAATATGGGCTCTATCTGAGGAAAATCCACGGTAAGCTCGGCCCCGGCCCTGTCCGTCTTGGCTCCGTTGTCCTGACGGGTGGACTTCGCGAAAGTGCGGTCCGTCACCTTCACGTCCATCTGAGTCCAGAAATCGCTGTACGACTCGCGGATATACACAGCTCCCGTGCTGCTGTCCACTTTTATCTGCGGGGAGTCCGGTATGCTGTAGCCGTCCGGCAGGCGGAGAATGTCGTAAGAGAACGGAGTGTAGAGGGAGGAGAGCTTGTAAGGATGGAGCGTGCGGTTCCAGAAGCCCACGAGCGAAACCTTCGTTCCTGAAACGGTCGCATCCAGACCCGCTTCGGCGTTGCGGGAGCGCTGCCATTTCAGCTCCGGATTATAGAGCACGCTATACGGCTGAGTATAATAGACATACGAAGACGAATCCCCGTGCGAGAAGCCGAAAGTCTGTATGTCGCGATATTCCTGTTTCGGGTAGAGGATGTAGAATGACGGCAGCTTCTCCGTAAGACCCCAGCCGGCACGCAGCGCGAGCGCATCGGAGAAAGTCCATTTTGCGTTGAAGCGCGGCGAGAGCGTATTCATATCGTCATAGTCGCTGCCTTCGATGTACACGGTCTCCATACGCAGTCCGCCGACCAGCTGCAGGCTCGTGCTTCCGAGCGGCAGAGTGAGGTCCTCCTCCGCATAGTAGGAGACGTTGTGCATAAAGGGGTAGTCGCTGTACGGCCGCGGCCGGTACCCGTTCGCGGCCAATGCCGCATCCTCGTACCACTCTCCCCTGCCGACGTTTCCGTTCGCCTTCCACTGCACTCCGGCCTTCAGGCGGGAGCGCACGGCGGCGAAGCGGCGGTCCCAGCTGTATTTCAGGGAGGCCGCGTAGTCCAGCTCCCTGGAGTCCACGATCTGATCGGAATAATAGGTGAGCGGCAGGCGGTCCGCCAGATGGTAGCCCTCGCTCTCCGCGTGCACTGCCGGCTGTACGGAGCCGTAGGTATGGAACCTGTGCTCGTGAGTGCGGTTATCCGCATAATTCACGGAAGCCTCGGCCTTCAGGCCGGTGATCCAGCTGCGGTTCAGCTGCCAGTCGAGCGAAGTGTTCGCGCGCAGGGCGTTGTCCCTCGCCTTGCCGTACTCCCCGGAAAATGCGTCCGGGTCGTCTTCGCTGTTCATCCCGCCGAGATTGCCCGTGACGCCCGCCTCGAAGCGGATCTTGCCCGCGAAAGTGTTCGAATAGGCCAGGCTGAAGCCGCTGCGGGTATATGATTCGTAAGGGGAGACCAGTTTCTTCGTGGCACGCGCCCATTCCGCGCTGAGATTCAGCACACCGCGCTTTTTCTGCAGGTCCACACCCTTCGAGACTGAAGTCTGATAGGTCCGGGGGTTCACCGAGAAGGAAATGCGCAGCGGCGTGCGTCCCTTGCGGGTGTGAATCCGCACCATACCGCTGTTCAGGTCGCCGTATTCCGCAGAAGGGACACCGGTCAGAATCTCCACCGACTCCACATTGTCCACGGCTATGCTTCTGGTGTCCACGCCGCTCATCGAGCCGAAGGCGGCATTGTTCCCGAGCCGCACGCCGTCCACTTCGAGAGCGGTGGCGAATGCGGCATTGGCGGCTGTAGAGCCGCCGGAACGCAGCGAGAAGCTGTTCGAGGCTGTCAGGTCGGGGTTCACGGTCTTGCCGCCCGGAAGGAGCGAGGCCATATCCGACATACTCGACATCTGAAGGTGATTCAGCGCGTCGCGGCCGAGGGTATGCGAGGTTCCCACCGCGTCGCTCCCCTTCTGCGCAGTCACGACCACCTCCTTCAGCGCGAGCGAACTCTCGTGCAGCGTGAACTTCAGACCGGACAGGTCCGCTTTCACGCTGATGCTGCGCGACTCGTCCACATAGCCCAGGCAGCTCGCTGCCAATGTGTAGGTCCCCTCCGCGATGTTCGTGAGGCGGAATTCTCCCTTTTCGTCCGTGACCGCCCAGAGCGCCCCGCCGTCCAGAGTCACCACCACTCCCACCAGAGGAGCGAGTCCGTCCGCGTCGAGCACGACTCCGGAAATCGAGTGCCCGGTCGGCGCGGCTGCCGCGCCCAAGGTCAGGAGTAATGCCGATAATAAGCTTGCCGCCAGTCTCATAACTGTCCTATTTCTTCAAGTATCCTGTCCATCTTCGCGTAATGCCTCAGCGTCCAGAGCACATAGCGGATATCCACGTTCACACAATGGTTGTACCCCGGAGTGCAGTCCACGTCGCTCGCAAGGGACTCCTTGTTCCCGTCGAAGGCCAGACCGATGAGTTCGCCCCGGGCATTGAGAAGCGGAGAACCGGAATTGCCTCCGGTTATATCATTGTCCGTCAGGAAATTCACTATCATCCCGCGCCCCTTCGTCTCCAGAAGGGACTTCCACTCCGGCTTGAGGCTGTATTCGTATTTCTGCTGATCGTATTTCTCGAGTATGCCGTCGGAGGTCGAATGCGACAGACAATAGACTCCATCGTAAGGCTCGTATCCTCCTATAGTGCCGTAGCTCAGACGCATAGTGAAATTCGCGTCCGGATACTGCTCGATGCCGAGGTTCTTTCGCATCTCATATAAGGCTCTGGTGTACTGTCTGCCAAGCTCCGTAGGGCTGCCGCCTTTCCGGAAGCAGTCGATCTGCCGGTTGAAGTCATTAATCTTCACTTCCTGCAGGAAGCGGAAGAGCGAATCGTCGCAGAACTTCTCCATCTGTGCTCCCTCGCTCGTGAGAAACTCGCTCACCCTCTTCTCGTCCGTCATCCAGCTGCTCTCCCATAGAGCGTCCGCGATAGCCTTGCAGTCACCGCCGTAGCTCTCATAAAGGCTCCTCTGGAACTCTCCCCGGAAGCCTCCGTCCACTTCGCGGTAGAAGGCCTCCACGCTGTAGCGGAAGAGTTTCTTCTCGACTCCCAGGTCCAGAGCCGAGTACGTCCTCGCGTCGCTGCGCTTCATATTTTCCACGGAGCGGGCATTCGTCAGATGTCCGCGCGCGGAGTTCAGACGCGTCGCGACCACCGCGAGCTGCGTGCCGCGCACTATCGTCTCCCGATACCAGATTCTGCTGCGGTCAGCATTCCCGATGGCAGCGTAAACGCTGTCCAATTCCTTCAGAAGTCCTCCCCACTGAGCGCTGCGGGAGCCATCCGCGAGAATCCACTCCTGAAGCTGCGCTTCGCGCTCGCGGCACTGCGCGGCTACATCGAAACGCTTGAGGCACTGCACCATACCTTCATTGTTCTCCTGGATATTGCTCAGAGTGAAATAATAGTCGGAGTATTTCAGCCGCACCGAAGGGTCGGCGTCCATAGCCTCGGAAATGATCTTCATCTGGGCCGAGCGCACCTCGTTCGTGATGGGATAACTTACATTCTCTTCGTAGCTTATCTTCGCAGAGGAGGCGTAGCGGTCAGTCCTTCCCGGATATCCGATGACCATCGCGAAGTCGCCGTCGCTCCAGCCTCCGGTCGATATGGTGAGCCTGCGCTCGGGCCGGAGCGGCACATTGCCGACGCTGTACTCCGCCGCTGAGCCGTCAGGAGCCGTATAGATTCTGTACAGCGCGAAATCGCACTTCTGCTGGGGCCATTCCCAGTTGTCCGTGTCTCCTCCGAAGGCGGCGATGCTCACAGGGGGAGCGGCGACCAGACGTATGTCCCGATATACGGTGTAGAGTGCCATATAATATTTGCTCCCGGCCCACATCGAGGAAAGGGAGGCCTCGTAGCCCGTCTCGGCGGCATATTTCTTCTCCAGCTGATAGGACAGCTTCCGGAAGCCCAGAGGCCGTCCTTGCGCGGAGGCTTCGGCTGAGGCGGCGTTCACCTCATCGGTAACGTCGATCACTTTCCGGAGCAGATAGACGCTCTTGCCTTCGATGGGGATCTCATCCTTCGACTCGAAGGCCCAGAAGCCGTCTTCGAGGTAGTTCCGCGAGTCCGTGCTGAGCCTGTAGACATCGGAATACGCGCAGTGATGGTTCGTGATGAGCAGGCCCTCGCCTGAGATTATGCTGCCCGTGCATCCGAAGTCCAGGGACACCACCGCGCCGGTCAGTCCGAGGGAGCCTTCGTCATATATTTCCTTCGCGGAGAGCTGCAGGCCTTTTTCCTGCATCCTCGTCTCAAGAGCCTTGGAGATGAGATTCACCATCCACATCCCCTCGTCGGCGTGCGCGTTGCCGCTGCCCAGCAGCATCACGGCAGAGGCAATGATATAAAAAAACCTTCTTTTCATACTACCTAAGAATGGGTATTTCGGCTAAGTGATTCCTAAAAAATAACCTTTATCCAAAACAACTTACTATATTTGCGTTTCGGAGAAACCTTTCTCCGGCTCCCCGGGGGCTTTCCTCCGAAAGGCGGACACAAATATAGATAAAATATGGATTTTTCAGAAGTCATAGAAAAAAGACACAGCGTCAGGTCGTTCACGGCGGCGTCTGTGGAGCGCGAAGTGCTCGAGAGAATCATCGCGGCGGCGGATACCGCCCCTTCCTCGAAGAACTGCAGGAGTTCGGCTTTCCTCGTGATAGAGGACAGGGACACGCTGCGGGCCATCTCCGAGATGCGGACTGCCGGCTCAGCCTTCGTGAAGGACGCCCCGGCAGCCATCGTGGTTCTGGGCGACAGCTCCGAAACGGATATGTGGGTGGAGAATTCTTCCATCTCGGCCACCTTCATCCAGCTTGCAGCCACAGACTGCGGTCTGGGAAGCTGCTGGGTTCAGGTGCGCGGGCGGCTGCGCGACAAGAGTGACCCCGCGAAAGGCACGGCGGAGGATTACCTCAGGAATCTGCTCGGCATCAAGGAGCGCTTCAGCGTACTCTGCGTCGTGGCTCTGGGATATGAAGCGGAATAATCTTATCATTTAATACACACAGGAATATGAAAAAATTACTGACTTTTGCAGCATCCGCGCTCCTTATGCTGGGGCTTGTGGGCTGTTCAGACCTCAACGACCGCGTGGACCAGCTCGAGACTGATGTCAAGGAGCTTCAGGACGCCATCAAGAAACTTCAGGCTGCAGTCGACGCCAAAGTGACCGTAACCGGCATCACCGAGGTGGAGAACGGAAGCAAGGTTAGCTTCTCGGACGGCAGCTACTTCACGATTACCAACGGCAAGAACGGCAAGGACGGAGCCGATGGCAAGGATGGTAAAGACGGCAAGGATGGCAAGGACGGTGTTGACGGTGAAAACGGCAAAGACGGCGACACTCTCATCGGAAGCATCACCAAGGAGAACGGCTGCGCCTACATCATCCTCTCCGACGGGACCACCTTCACCTTCCCGCTCTACTCCCCTGTAGGTGCGGTGAAGTCCCTCGTCTTCCTCCCGAGATACTCCGACGGCAAGGGCACCATCAGCAGGGACGGTATGGCAGAGATGTTTTTCCACGTATATCCCGAAACTGCGGTCGCCGGCCTCAAGGCGGCCTACGACAAGCAGGAACTGCTCGTGGTCTTGAACGCCACTGCGGTAAAGACGCGTGCCGAAGATGAAGGTGAAGATGAAGACACGCCTCCTTGCAAAGTCGAATTCAACGTCGAGGACGGTATGGTATATTTCAGGGAAATCAACCTTAAGAATGAGCCGGAAAACATAGCCGTATGCGTAGGCTTCGAGGACAATTTCTCCGCTGTGAACTCCGGATTCATCCTTATGGAAAGGGAAAGCACGCTCAAGTATGGCGGAGCTGAGTATTCCATCAGAAAGATGAAGGACGGCAAGGTCTGGATGACAGAGAACCTCTGCTATCTTCCTGAGGGCTACACCCCTTGCAGCGATCTGGAAAATGTCACCGCGGGCGTTTACTACCCTCTCACACTGAACTTTGCGGAAGATGGCCTCGTGTTCTGCGAGAACCCTGTCATCATCAAGGAGAACGGCTATCTCTACCAGTCTGAGGTCGCTCTCGGCCTTAAGGTCGGCGACATTCAGGACGAAGCGAAGGCCGCATCTCTGGAAGGCGTGCAGGGCATCTGCCCGAGCGGCTGGCACATCCCTACGGCCGACGACATTCTGGGGCTGGTGGGTAAAGCGGTGCCGCCTTATACCACGAATGTGGACGCTCCGTATTATGACAGCACACTCGACGCCGGCTCACTGGCACTGCTGAACGCGGACGATTTCAACTTCGGACCTGTCGGCGCGATAAGCATCGTGAATATGAACTCGACGAAGGGCACGATGATGGGATATCTCAAACCCTATCCGGGCAAGGTAAGCTCCGGCTTCTACTGCGGCTCCACATATACGGGAGCAAGCAAGGACAAGGAAGGCAACATCACGACCTACCAGTTCCTCGGCCTTATGCCTATGGCCTCTACGGGCAAGGTAAGCGGCTCCAAGCTCAGCCACCGCATCGCCGCACCGGTCCGCTGCGTGAAGAACAGCTGATCCACCGGCACATAGAAAAAGGGCGGCCCGCAGTGCGGGCCGCCCTTTTTAATCCTGTCCTGAAGAGGACTATATGATGCCCTGCTCAAGCATAGCCGTGGCGACTTTCATAAAGCCGGCGATGTTCGCGCCCTTCACGTAGTCGATGTGGCCGTCAGGCTGTGTGCCGTACTTCACGCAGGCCTCGTGGATGGAGTTCATAATGAAATGAAGCTTCTCGTCCACTTCCTTGCCGCTCCAGCTGATGTGGGATGCGTTCTGGGTCATTTCGAGACCGGATGTGGCCACACCGCCCGCATTCACAGCCTTGCCCGGAGCGAAATATACGCCGTTATGCTGGAAATAGTGGATGGCTCCCGGCTGGCAGCCCATATTGGAAACTTCGCAGCAGCACCAGGTGCCGTTCGCCTTGAGTTCCTTCGCATCTTCCTCGGAAAGCTCGTTCTGGAATGCGCAAGGCAGAGCGATGTCGCACTTCACGCTCCAGGACTTCTTTCCAGGGGTGAACACCGCCTGTCCAGGGAACTTGTCGGCCATATCCTGAACCTTGTTGCGGTTCGAGGCGCGCATAACGAGCATATAGTCGATCATCTCAGGAGTGATGCCGTCCGCAATCTCGCAGACGCCGTCAGGACCGGAAACGGCCACTACCTTGGCGCCGAGCTCGACAGCCTTCTTGCAGGCTCCCCAAGCCACGTTGCCGAAGCCGGAAACCGCGATTCTGCAGCCTCGGATATCCTTACCCGCCTTGTGAAGAAGGTTCTGGGTGAAATAGAGAGCGCCGTAACCGGTAGCCTCAGGACGGAGAATCGAACCGCCCCAGGTAGCGCCCTTTCCGGTGAGAACGCCGGTATTGTACTCGCGCGCGAGTTTCTTGTACATTCCGTAGAGATAACCGATCTCGCGGCCGCCTACACCCACGTCACCCGCAGGGATGTCCTGGTCAGGACCTATGCAGTTCCAGAGCTCAAGCATAAAGGCCTGGCAGAAACGCATAATCTCGTCGTTGCTCTTTCCTACCGGGTCGAAATCGGAGCCGCCCTTCGCGCCGCCCATAGGAAGGGTGGTGAGAGCGTTCTTGAATGTCTGCTCGAAACCGAGGAACTTGAGCATGGAAGGAGTGACAGCCTTATGGAAGCGGAGACCTCCCTTGTATGGTCCGATGGCGCTGTTGAACTGGATACGGTAGCCTGTGTTCGTCTGCACTTCGCCCTTGTCGTCAACCCAGGTCACGCGGAAAGTGAAGATACGGTCAGGTTCCACCATACGCTCCACGATCTTAGCCTTCTCGAACTCCGGATGCTGATTGTAAACATCTTCGATAGATTCCAAAACCTCCTGTACTGCCTGGAGATATTCGTTCTCGCCAGGGTACTTGGCCTGGAGTTTGGCCATAATTTCTGCTGTTTTCATTTTTTTGTGATTAGTGTATCTGTATTGTCATTTTACTTCCCAGGTGGAACCGCTGTGCAGCAGCTCGTCCACCGAGTGGATCTTCGATTTCATCATCACTTCCTTGACCTGGTCGCGCACTCCCGCATCGTAGGTGACGTCCTTCACGTCACGGATTACGCCCAGAGCCACAGGGTATTCAGGTCCCTTCATATCCGCGAGGGCGGTCTGGAGGCCGATATTGTCGGCGAATGCGTCGTGGATGAGGATATCCTCCTCGGTGAAGCCGCCCTCTCCGATGTGCACGGCGCGGATCTTCTTGCCGTCGAATATGAGTCCCTTGTCCCTGTTCTTGCCGAAAATCATCCTCTGGCCCTGACGCAGCGTTATGGTACGCTCGGCACGGACTGCCGGATCGGATATGTCCTTATGGGTTCCGTCATTGAATATCACGCAGTTCGTGAGCATCTCGATGACAGAGCATCCGTCGTGGATGGCGGCGGCGGTCATCACTTCCTCATTGAGCGAGAGCTCGACATCGAGACTGCGTGCGAAGAAAGTACCTTTCGCGCCGAGCACGAGGCTTCCCGGATTGAACGGATGTTCGACCGTGCCGTACGGGGATGTCTTGGTGATGGCTCCGAACTTCGAAGTCGGCGAGTACTGTCCCTTCGTGAGACCGTAAATGCGGTTGTTGAAGAGTATGATGTTTATGTCGATGTTCCTTCTGATGGCGTGGATGAAGTGGTTTCCGCCGATGGCGAGCGCGTCGCCGTCACCGCAGGCCTGCCATACGGTGAGATTCGGGTTCGCGACCTTGATGCCGGTGGAGACAGCGGTCGCGCGTCCGTGGATGCTGTGGAAACCGTAAGTGTCCATATAATACGGGAGACGTGACGAGCAGCCGATTCCGGAAACTACCACATAACGCTCCTTTTCATAATTCAGAGCCTGGCTCACCTTGGGGAGCGCGCGCTGCAGAGCCGCGAGGACCGCGTGGTCGCCGCAGCCGGGACACCAGCGAACTTCCTGGTCGCTCTTGAAATCCTTGAAAGTCAAATTTGCCATAGTGATGTCCTCCTATAATTCCTTTCTTATAGCCTCCACCAGCTCGCCGATAAGGAAAGGCTGGCCCTGTATCTTGTTGTATTGCACGAAGTCGCACTTCGGGAACAGATTACGCAGGTAGGAGACGAAATGTCCCGAATTCAGCTCGCAGACCAGTATCTTCTCGAAACGGGAGAAAAGCTCCCGCGTATTCCTCGGAAGAGGGTCGATGTAGTCGAAGTGCGCATAGCTGACGTCTTCTCCGACCTCGTGTACCGCCGACAGGAGATGACCGTAGGTTCCACCCCAGCCGACCACCAGCAGCTTTCCCTTTGCGGGGCCGAAGGCCAATGTCTGCTCGGGGATGTAATCGGCGATCTTGGCGACTTTTGCCGCACGCTCACGGACCATAAGCTCGTGATTCGCGGGGTCGGAGGAAAGCACACCTTCGTGCGTCTTCTCCAGACCGCCTACGCGATGCTCGAAACCGCGCTGTCCGGGCAGGGCCCATTTGCGCACGAGTGTCTCGGGGTCGCGCTCGAAAGGCTTGAATTTGCCCTCGCAGCTCTCGGCGAAAGGCGGACAGATTTCCGGATAGTCCTTCATAGAAGGAATCAGCCAAGGCTCGCTGCCGTTCCCGAGGAAGCCCTCGGAAAGCAGCATAACCGGAGTCATATGCTCCAGAGCTATCTTGCAGGCCATAAAAGCCGCGTCGAAGCAGTGGGCCGGAGAATGGGCCGCTATCACAGGGATAGGGCATTCGCCGTTGCGGCCGTAGAGGGCCTGGTTCAGGTCGGTCTGCTCGGTCTTCGTAGGGATGCCCGTGGAAGGGCCGGCCCTCTGTACATCCACTACGACCAGCGGAAGCTCGGTCATCACGGCCAGTCCGAGGGCCTCGCTCTTGAGGGACAGGCCCGGTCCGGAAGTGGTGGTGACGGCAAGGTCTCCGGCAAAGGAGGCTCCGATGGCCGTACAGATTCCCGCGATTTCATCCTCGGCCTGCAGGGTCTTCGCCCCGAGGCTCTTATGGATGGCAAGCTCCTCCAGAATGGCGGTGGCCGGCGTTATGGGATATGAGCCGCAGAAGAGAGGAAGGCCCGACTTCTCGGAAGCCGCGAGCAGGCCCCAGGCTATGGCCTGGTTCCCGGTGATATTGCGGTAAGTGCCTTTCTTCTTGTTCTCGACCGGTGCGATGGTATAGGTGTTCGGAATCAGCTGGACGTTCGCCGCATAGTTATATCCCGCATTCAGGACTTTCTTGTTCGGCTCTATCATCTCCGGATGCTTCTTCGCGAACTTGCGCTCCAGATAGGAGTATATGTATTCCAGAGGACGGCTGTAAATGAAGCAGGCCATACCCAGAGTGAACATATTCTTGCATTTGTGGATGCTCTTGGTATCCATCCCGCTGTCCTTCAGGCACTCTTCGGTGAGAGTGGTGATCGGGGAGATTATGAGGGTGCGGTCCTCCACCTGCAGCTCCGTGAACGGGTCCTGCGTGGTGAAGCCGGCTCTGGCCATAGACGCTTCGTTAAAGGAGTCCTGATCCACAAGTATCATCGCGTGACGCTTGCACCATTTCGCGTTAGCCTTCAGAGCGGCGGGATTCATAGCCACGAGCAGGTCGCAGAAATCGCCCGGGGTGGTCACGTCCTGGCTGCCGATGTGCACCTGGAATCCGGACACGCCGGAAACCGTGTCGTGCGGGGCTCTGATCTCGGCGGGATAGTCGGGGAATGTCGAGAGTTCGTTGCCATAGATGGCAGACATATCAGCAAAGAGAGACCCCGTGAGCTGCATCCCGTCACCGGAATCTCCCGCAAAACGAATCACAACATCTTTAGCATCAATTACTTTATGTTGCATTGCTTCTGACAGATATTAGTTATCTTTTAATTTTCGCCAAAGGTATATAATTAAATGCGAATTTGATACCAAACAGGCTATTATTTTATCAAAATAAAAGTTTTTACAAATGCCGAGCTTACAGCCCGGAAGACACGGCCGGACACGGCGAAGGCTGAGCCCGGAGCATCTCCCCGGGTCTCAGCCTTTCCCTATCTTATGTCCGGGCACTTACTCCGCGGCCTGCTGGGCCTGAAGTTCAGCCTGAAGCGTCTCGAGAGTGCGTCCCTCAGGGATGTTCAGGGCCTTTCTCGCCGCCGGGGTGAGATCCGTGCTCTGGGTGTCGTCCTTGTAGATGAATGCGCCGGCATCGAACACATAGATGTAGCCGCCTTCCTTGGCTATCTTGTTTATGGTCTCGATGGCTTTCTGCTGGATAGGAGCCATAAGCTGGTTCTGCTGATTGTCAAGCTCCTGGCTTGCTGACTGCTGGAACTCCTGAATCCTCTGCTGCATATCGGCGAGTTCCTTCTCCTTGCTCTCGCGGATGGTGGCAGTCCAGGTGCCGGCCTTCTGCTGGTAGGTGGAATATTTCGAGTTGAACTCATCGACCATAGCCTGATAGGTCTCCTGCGTCTCCTTGCTGGAGGCCATCATAACCTTGCGGGCCTCGTCCATTTCCGGCATAAGCTGGATAACCTCGGTAAGATTCACGTGCGCGAATTTCTGAGCGAAAGCCGCCGTGGAAAGAAATGCCAGAGCGGCAATCATAAGAATTTTCTTCATATTACAACAGTTTTTGATTTATGCTTGTTTAGAATTGCTGTCCGATAACGAAGTGGAACTGGCTCTTCTTGTCGTCGGTGGAGTCGAAGCCGTATCCCCAGTCCACGCCCAGAAGACCGATCATAGGCAGATATACTCTCACGCCCAGACCTGCGGAACGCTTTATCTGGAACGGATTGAAGTTGCGGATGTCCGCCCAGCAGTTACCGCCCTCCAGAAATGCCAGAGCATAGATGGTGGAGGAAGGCTGCAGCACTACAGGATAGCGCAGCTCGAGCGTGAACTTGTCATAGACGTTGCCGGCGTAAGCCGTACCGTTCGAGTTATAGGAAGTGGCCTGGAGCGGGGTCAGGGAGTAGTTCTCGTAACCTCGGAGCGAGATGACCTCGGAACCGTATGTGCTGTATCCGGACATACCGTCACCGCCGACGAGGAAGCCCTCGAACGGAGAATAGCCCCACTTCCTGTTATAGTAGCCGAGGTAGCCGAACTGGGCCCTGGTCATAAGCACCAGGTCGCCCGCTATCTTGCTGTAAACGGTGCCGGAGAACTTCCATTTATGGTATTCAATCCATTTGAAGCGCTTGTTGGTGCTCCAGTTGTCATAATTTATATCCCTCCAGCTGTCCACCTTCTTCGGGTCGCCGTTCTCGTCGAGATTGCCCCAGTCCTTTTTCCTCAGAAGCGAGAACGGAGGGGTGAGCTGAACGGAGGCCGTGAACTCGGAACCGGAACGCGGATAGATAATCTGGTCGGTGGAGTTCCTCGTGAGGGTCAGGGAATAGCTGACGTTGTGGGAGACTCCGTTGTCGAAGAAGAAATATCCGGAGTACCAGTTGGTCAGGCGGTAGGTCTGCCAGCCGAGTCCGTTGTACAGGATGAAGTAGTTGTCGGGCCATTTCAGACGGCGGCCCAGCGATGCCGAGAAACCGTAGATCTCCATCATTCTGTCCCTGCTGAGGATATTCAGATAGAGCAGGGAGTTGGTCTGGCGGGTATAGTAGGTGGAGAGGTTCAGGGAAGTCGGCCTCTTGCCGAAGAGCCAAGGCTCCGTGAAGCTCGCCGTGAGGGCCGTGTAGTAGGTACCGTTCGTCTGGAAGCGGAACGCGAGATTCTGCGCGTCTCCCAGAGGTACGGGCTGCCAGGCGTGCTTGTCGAACATACGCTTGGTGGAGAAGTTGTTGAACACCACTCCGGCGGTGGCCACGAAAGTGTTTCCGCCCCAGCCTCCTGAGAGCTCCAGCTGGCTGGAGGACTTCTCGGTGACGTTATATATGATGTCCACAGTGTTGTTTACCTGGTTAGGGAGGATGGACCAGTTCTCCGGCTTCATTATCGCCTCCGGATCGAACTGCCCCAGAGAGGCGATTTCCCGGACGGAGCGCTCGAAATCGCTCTGGCTGAAAAGATAGCCCGGACGGGTGAATATCTGACGGCGCACGATCTTCTCGTTAGTGAGGGTGTTGCCGTTTATGACTATGTTGTTCAGCGTGGCGGGCTTGCCCTCGCTGATGCGCATCTCCACGTCCACGGAGTCGTTCTGGATGTTCAGCTCGACGGGAGTGACATTGAAGAAGAGATAGCCGTTGTCGGTGTAGAGCTTGTTCACCGCCGCCTCGTTCTCCTTGCCGCCGCCGCGCAGACGTTTCTCCATCGTGACCACGTCATAGACATCTCCCTTCGAGATGCCGAGCACCTCGTTCAGGACATCGGAGGAATAGACTGAGTTTCCTGTCCAGGAAATGTCGCGGAAGTAGTACTTGTCCCCCTGGTCGAAACTGAAGTCTATGCCCAGACGGTTCACCTTGCCGTTCTTTTTAGGTGGGAGGAAATAGACGGAATCCTTCAGGATGCGGGCGTCACGGTAACCGGCTTCGTTGAAGGCGGTTATGAGACCCTTCTTGTCATTTTCGTATTCCTTCTGATTAAACTTCTTGCTGCTGAAGAAGTTATAGTATTTCGCCGACTTGGTCTTCTTCATCGACCTCGCGAGCTTGAAGTCCTTGACGTCGGTGTTTCCTTCGAAATTAATGGTCTTTATGCGTATGCGGTTGCCCTTGTCCACATTGAAGGTGACTCTTATGGCGTTGCGGATGATGCTGTCCTTCTTCACCTCGGGAGTCACTACGGTATTTATGAATCCCTTCTCGGCATAGAAGCGCTTGATGATGTCCGAGGAAGTCTTCGCCACATAATCGGAATACTCTCCTCCCCGGCGCAGATTCAGTCTCTCCTGAAGGTCCTTCTTCTCGCCGCTGCGCACTCCGGTGAATTCCCAGCGGGATACTCGCGGACGCTCCTTTATGGCGATTCTCAGGTACACGGAGTCCTTCGCCGAGCTGAGGCTGTCGATGTACACCGCGACATCCTCGAAATAGCGCTGAAGCCACAGGCGGTTCACTATGTTAGAGATGTCATCTCCCGGGATGGTGACTTCCATCCCTTTCTGAAGCCCCGTGAGGGACACTATCTGGGAACTTCCGAAATAATTGTTCCCCGAGACGCTCACCCCGCCCACGATGTATTTGCGCGGAGCGTTATAATCCACTGTAACATCCGCCTGCTGCGCCTCCGCCGCACAGGGCAGAAGAAGAAGCAGGGCCGCTACGGCTATCCTGAAATTCTGCATCAAGTCTCTTTTCATTCCTAATGAAGCGCAAATATACGCATTTATTTGACTTTTCCATACCGGCGGTCTCTCTTCGAGTATTCATCCAGAGCCTCGAAAAAGCTCTCGCGCCGGAAATCGGGCCATAACGTGTCGGTGAAATGGAATTCCGAATAGGCCCCCTGCCAGAGAAGATAATTGCTGAGGCGCTTCTCGCCGGAAGTGCGGATGATGAGGTCGGGGTCCGGGATGCCGGCAGTCACGAGCAGAGAGTCGAAATCTTCAGCAGTCACCCCCTCGATGTCCTCGGGATGCCGCGCGTATTCGCGGGCCAGCCGTTTCGCGGCACTGAGGATGTCCCACTTGCCGCTGTAGCTGAAGAAAAGCACGAGGGTCAGACGGTCATTGGACGCTGTGGCGGCCTCCATCTTTTCGATGCGCTCGAGCAGCGGTCCGCTGAAACGGGAGCGGTTGCCGAGCACGAGGAAACGGATGCCGTTCCGCAGGAAGGTCTCGAGTTCGGAGGCCATCGTGTCGAACATCAGGTGCATAAGAGCTTCCACCTCGGCTTGTGGGCGGCCCCAGTTCTCCTCGCTGAACGCGAAGAGCGAGAGGTATCTGACCCCCGCCTCGACTGAAGCTTCCGTCACTGCGCGCACGCTTTCCACGCCTTCGAAATGACCGGCCACGCGTTCGAGACCCCTCTCGCGCGCCCATCGCCCGTTGCCGTCCATAATGATGGACACGTGGACGGGTATCCGTTTGTTTTCTTCCATATCGGATTACAGATTTCTGACATCTTCGCCCCAGAACAGCTTACTGTTCAGAGCCTTTATGAAATTCGACCTTTCGAGCCGGACTCTCTTGAGCGAAAATTGTGCCAGCGAAATGTCCAGACGCACGCCCGAAGGCACGCAGAAGGTCTGGTTATCCACGCTCAGGGTTACGGTCTGCTCGCGCGAAAATGCACAGACGCAGACCTTCGTGCTGTCGGGTACGATGAGCGGACGCATATTCAGATTATGCGGAGCGACGGGAGCGAGGATGAGCACCTTCGACTCGGGAGTGCAGATCGGGCCGCCCACGCTCAGAGAGTAGGCGGTGGAACCCGAGCTTGTCGCCACGAGCAGGCCGTCGGCCCAATAGGTCGGCAGCGCGACCCCGTCGATTCTCGCGACCGCGCTCAGCATCGCCGTGCCTGTGCGGTGCACGCAGACCTCGTTCAGACAGAAAAGCGGAGCCTGCCGTCCCTCCAGGCGGACTTCGAGCATCTCGCGGTTCTCTATGGTCCAGCGGCCTCCGGCCAATGCGGATACGACCTCGTCCGGCTCATATTCGGAGAGAAAGCCGAGACGGCCGAGGTTCACGCCGAGCACGGGGACACCGGCGGGAGCGGCTATGTGCGCCGCGCTCAGAAAGGTTCCGTCACCCCCGACGCTCAGAAGAACGTCGGTGCCGTCCCTGAGGACATCGTCCTCCACTTCATATATCTCATCCGCCACGCTGCGGAGCGCGCGCGTCAGACGCACGAATCCGTCCCCGTTGCGCAGACCGTCTTTCTTTATGTAAACGCCTAATTTCATTCCGTCCGTATAATCCCTCAAAATTATCAACTATTTTCCACTTTATTGCTATTTTTGCTGCGAAATGACAAGATTGAGTGTAAATATAAACAAAGTCGCCACGCTCAGAAACTCCCGGGGCGGAAATGTCCCGGACGTGCTGAAAGCGGCTGTCGCCTGCGAGAGCTTCGGGGCTGAGGGCATCACCGTGCATCCGAGGCCGGACGAAAGACACATCAGATATTCGGATGTGCGTGCGCTCAGACCGCTCATAAAGACGGAGTTCAATATCGAAGGGAACCCCATCCCGAGTTTCATCGAACTCGTCTGCGAGGTGCTGCCGCATCAGGTCACTCTGGTTCCGGACGGGAACGATGTGCTCACCTCCGACAGGGGGTGGGACACGGTGGGCAACAAGGCTTTTCTGACGGAGGTCTGCGCACTTTTCAGAAGCCGGGGCATCCGCACGTCCATATTCATAGACCCGTCACCGAGGATGGCGGAAGGCGCCGCCGCCTGCGGGGCGGACAGGGTGGAGATGTACACTGCGGGGTATGCGGAAGGCTACGGCTCCGACCCGTCGAAGGCGGTTCAGGACTACATCGCCACGGCACGCAGGGCACGGGAATGCGGTCTGGGACTGAATGCCGGACACGATCTGAACCTGGACAATCTCACTTTCTTCCTCCACAGCATCCCCTGGACCGATGAAGTTTCCATAGGGCACGCGCTCATCTCGGACGCGCTCTATATGGGTCTGGAAAACACGGTGAAGGCCTATCTCGAAGCCATCAGAAAGGCGTTCTGAAGCACGTGGGAAGCAAATCCGGGCGCCTATGTGCTGATATTCTAAGTTTTTTGCCTACTTTTGCATTTCTGCGAATGAAATTTGACAATTAATAATAAAGTAAGATATGAAAAAGACAAGTCTGATTCTCAGCTTAGCAGTCATCGCGGCTGCGACCCTCACATCCTGCCAGAACACGGCCCCGGCAGCCGGACAGTCCGAGCAGAGCACCGAAGCCGTAGCCGGAAAGGGAGCCATCGTTTACTTCGACCTCGACAGAGTGCTTCAGGAGTACGATATGGCGAATGACCTCAGCAGCGTGGTGCAGACCAAGGCCCAGAGCATCGAGCAGGAACTCAACAGAAAGGGCAACAAGCTCCAGAACGACGTGAATGCATTCCAGCAGAAAATCGACAAGGGACTTCTCACCCGCTCGGTGGCTGAAGCCCAGAGCAGCAAGCTCCAGCAGCAGCAGAACGAGTTCCAGAACTACTATGCCCAGAAGCAGCAGGAAATACAGGAGGAGCAGAGCGTTATGATGAACCAGATCGCCGATGCCATCAAGGCGTTCCTCGACAAGTTCAACGCCGAGAAGCAGTACGCCCTCATCATCGCTAACCAGGGTTCCATACTTCCGTCTCCTGTAGCGGCAGGCGATGCGGATCTCGACATCACTGACGAGATTCTCGCGGGCCTGAACGCGGAATACGTGAAGACGAAGAACAGCAGCAGCAAATAGCGTTGAGAATAGCCATACTGTCTTGCTTCTATCCCTTCAGGGGAGGTATCGCTCAGTTTAATGCAAGCCTGTATGGAGAACTGAGCAGGGGTAATGTGGTCAAGGCGTTCAATTTCACCCGGCAATACCCCTCTTTTCTCTTCCCCGGCAAGACACAATATGTGACAGCGGACGACGAGGCCGTGCCCGTAGAGTCGGAGGCTCTGCTGGACACGGCCAATCCGTTCTCCTACATAAAGACCCTCAAGGCCATACGGGAATGGGGGCCGGACCTTCTGATAATGCGCTACTGGATGTCCTGGTTCGGGCCTTCGCTCGGATACGTCAGCCGCCATCTGAAGAAGGACTGCAAGATAATCTCGATTCTGGACAACGTAATCCCACACGAGCCGCGCATCATAGACAGGCCTTTCACGAAATACTTCCTGAAAGGCAGCCACGGTTACGTGACCCTCTGCAACGAAGTGTCCCGTGACCTTCTGCGCCTGAAGGGCGACGCGAAGTACCGGGTGCTTTTCCACCCGCTCTACTCGCATTTCGGCGAGAAACTTCCCCGTGAGCAGGCCGAGAAAAGTCTGGGCATCGAAAGCGGACGCAGGAACATTCTCTTCTTCGGACTCATACGTGAATATAAAGGGCTGGACATCCTGCTGGAGGCTTTCGGAAAGCTCGGAGAGGGCTACAATCTCATAATCGCCGGAGAGCCCTACGGCTCTTTCGACAAATACCGGAAACTTATCGATCTCTGTCCGGACAGGGACCACATATATCTTTTTCCCTCCTACATAAGGGACTCGGAGGTGAAGCGGTATTTTTCCGCAGCGGACGTGACGGTGCTGCCTTACAGAAGCGCCACGCAGAGCGGAATCAGTTCCATCTCCTACCATTTCGAAGTGCCTATGATCGTGACGGCGACGGGGGGACTCAAGGAGACCATCGGAGACACGGGCACGGGAATTGTCGTGGACGCTGCCGAGCCGGAGCGCATCAGAGAGGCCATAGAGCATTACTTCGCGGACGCTTCAGTGCGCGAAGGCTGCATAACTGCCATACGAGCCGAGAAGCGGCGGCTCTCCTGGGAGTCCTTCTGCAGGAGCCTGCTGGACTTCGCAAGGGAGCTTTGAAACAAGAGGTTCCGCGCCGGGAACCTGAATTGCAATATTATGAAACTGAGAAGACTTATCCATCTGACCCTCCTGTGCCTGCTGCCGCTGTGCAGCATATCGGTATCCGCGCAGGAATATAAGCAGGTACCCGTCACCATCTCCAAGGACAAGGTGAAAAGCGACGGCAAGCTCTACTACTCCCACGTGGTTCTGGAGCATCAGACGCTCTACTCCATCAGCAAGGCCTACGGAGTCACCATACAGCAGATCTACGACTCGAACCCGGCCCTGAATCTTGAGACAGCGGGACTCAAGCAGTATCAGATACTTCTGATTCCGGTGTCCGCACAGCCTCAGACCCCTGCGGAAGACGCTTCACTTTCTGACGCGGCACAGACGGCTCCCGAGCCTGCCGCCCCGGCGCAGACCCTCACCCGGGAAGAGGAAGAAGGAGAAGAGGAATTCATCACACACAAGGTCAAGTGGTATGAAGACCTTTCGGACATAGCCGTCAAATACGGCGTGAGTTCCGAAATCATTATGCGCTACAACGGTCTTACAAGCCCTGTGGTGAACCGTAAGATGAAACTCCGCATCCCTCGGGGAAACACCCTCAGACAGCTGGAGAGCCTCAGCTCCGGCAATGCGGAAGAAATGGCCGGGGACAGCGGCACGGCCGCCCCGTCGTCTGACGCTCGAGCGGAAAGCACGGAGGAGGACGCTTCCCATCTCTTCCCCTTCGGCAAGCGTCCGGTGCACGCGGCTCTGGTCCTGCCGTTCGAATCCGACGGACAGAGTTCCGACAATATGTATGATTTCTACTGCGGCGTTCTCCTGGCGGTGAAGGATCTCGAAACGGAAGGAATCACGACTCATCTCAGCGTATATGACCTTTCGGACGGGACTCCGTCTGCCGGCAGCCTTTCCGCCAAGGACATCATTCTGGGTCCGGTATCTGCCGCTGACATCAGTTCCCTGCTCCTCGTCTGTCCGGCGGGCAAGTATCTCGTCTCGCCGCTGGAGCCGAAAGCCGCAGCGCTGGCCGAGTCCCGCAGCGGTATGGTACAGGCTCCGAGCCCGTCCGACAGCCAGTGCCGGGAACTCGTATCCTGGCTCGCCGAAGACCTGCAGAGCAACGATAAAGTCCTGCTAATCTGCGAAAAGGGAGCGACTCCCACAGCAAACGCCACCCTGCTGAAACAGACTCTGGAGAGCAGCGGAATCGCATATGAGACCATCAGTTACGCCATACTCGAAGGCCGCAGCATCATAGACAGCATCGAGCGCGCGGGCACTCTTCAGGGAACGAACCGCGTGGTGGTCGCCTCTGAAAGCGAGGCGTTCGTCAACGACGTCATCCGCAATATGAATCTGATGCTGCACCGCAAGCTGGAAACCGTACTCTACTGCCTTTCCAAGGTGCGCAACTTCGACACCATCGAGGTGAGCAACTTCCACAACGCGAAGATGCACAGCTGCAGCTCTTATTACATCGACTACGAAGACGGGAAGGTAAAGTCTTTCCTGAGCGCCTACCGCGCCCTTTACGGTGCGGAGCCCGGGCCGTTCGCCTTCCAGGGCTACGACAGCGCCCGCCTCGCGTTCAAGTCATACTCGCTGTACGGCCGCAGCTGGACCGAGAAGATAGAGGGGAAGCTCATCACGGGACTCCAGTCCGATTTCAGATTCAGCCGTCTGGAGTCGGGCAGCCTCGTAAACACGGCCGTCCGCAGAATCATCTATGACGCGAACTATTCCGTCCGTCTGGTAAGATAGGCCGGAATCTATTCCCGGAACAGTCCCGCCGCCTCATCGAGAGACAGAGAGTCTTCGATGGAGAAACCGGCATTGCGCGTGCGGCGCAGACTGTACAGGAACGCTCCGCTGCCCATCGCCTCCCCCAGGTCGCGGGCAAGCGCTCTGATATAAGTACCCTTGCTGCAGTCGATGCGGATGTCCGCGCAAGGCAGGTCCTCGGGCACGGGCACCACGTTTATTCGCGCCGACCTTTCGCTGACCTGCTCGGGTGCCGCGCACCTAAGGAAAGAGGCGTCGCAGTGCCAGGCGAGCAGTTCGAGGGAGCTGATGCGAATCCACTGGCGGCTGAGGAGCTCCGAAGCACTGTGGTCGAACTCTCCCCCGCCGCGCTCCGCGTCCCTGTAGGCCTTGCGGGCCAGTTCATAGGCGCGCACGCCGTCCACCGACTTCGCGGAAAAAAGCGGCGCGACCTGCCACTGCTCCCCCACGAACTCCGGGAGTATTTCTCTCAGCCTGTCTTCGCGGACTCCGTCCAATCCAAACCTTCTGTCCACCGCCTTTTCCCTGTCGTAAGAGGGGGTGGTGGCGCCGAAGGCTACTCCCGCCACATACTGCTTGTCGCTGTGCTGGAAACTCTGGGCGAGTCTGGTGGCCTTGCCTATGCATACGAGCAGAAGCCCGGTGGCCAGAGGGTCCAGGGTTCCCGCGTGTCCGACTTTCAGATTCTTCTTGTGGAAATGACGGCAGGCCGCCCATTTCAGCTTGCGGATGACATCGGCGGAAGTCCAGCGGTAAGGCTTGTCCACCGCAAGGACCAGTCCTTCCGGATAGTCTTCGATATTGTCAGTAATGATATGACCTCGGCGGAGGAGGATCGGGCCTGAGTTTGTCATTGCGCTACAGGTATCTTGGCTATGCGCCTGAGATGTCTGCCGCCCTCGAATTCTGTGGTCAGATAGGTGCGGACTATGCTCACGGCCATACGGTAGCTGATGAAGCGGGCGGGCATCACGAGGACATTCGCATCGTTATGCCGGCGGATGAGTCCGGCTATAGCCGTGTTCCAGGCAAGTCCCGCGCGGATTCCCCGATGATGGTTCAGAGTGATGGCCATCCCGTTCCCGGTGCCGCAGAGGGCTATGCCGCGGTCCACTTCGCCCTTCTCGACGGCCTCCGCGAGAGGATGTGCGAAGTCGGGATAGTCGACGCTTTCTTCCGAGTCTGTTCCGAAATTCACCACTTCGTGGCCCTTGCCGAGAAGGTAGGAGATGAGTTTGGTCTTGTATTCCACGCCTGCGTGGTCACTGCAGATTCCGATTTTCATATTCACATATATTTATGGGCCGGGGACAAAAGTAATCCGTTTTTTCCCCATCGGCAAGTTTTTGTCTGGTAATGATGAAAAATAAGCCGGTGTGTGTGTTTTGTTATTAAATTTGCGGAATATGGAGAGAAAGTACACAGATGCGGTCGTGGGCGAGGTGACTCTGCGGAAAACTTCCAGAGCCTCCGGCATAAGCATCAGAGTCCGGCCCGACGGCAGCGTGAGCGTGAATATGCCGTCCCGGATTTCCTATGTTTCGGGAATCGGTGTGCTTGAGGCCCGAAGGGACTGGATTCTGGCGGCGAGGAAGAAATTTACGGAGAAAAGAGGCTCCGGATTGGACGCCTCGGTGTCCGGCGAGGATGTGGAGAAAATGCGCGAGCGGGCTGTGGAGGAATTGCCGGCGAGGCTGCTGGAGCTCGCACGTGAGTACGGTTTCCGCGTGAACGGCGTCCGCCTGAAACATAACCGCTCGAACTGGGGAAGCTGCTCGGTTCGCGGCAATATCAATCTGAACATTAATCTGGTACGGCTGCCCCACGAGCTGCGGGACTATGTGCTGCTGCACGAGCTCTGCCATCTGAGGCAGATGAATCACGGGCCGCAGTTCCACGCCCTGCTGGAGAGCCTGTGCCCCGGACATATCAGGCTGCGCAAGGAACTGAAAAAATGGAGTATAGTATGAAGGATGACGGATATGGAGACGGCCGGCCGAGGCCCGAGGATGTGCTTAAACTTCACGGGGTGAAGCCTACGGCGGTACGCATCCTGGTGTTCCGGGCGATGACGGCCTTTGAGGACACTTTCAGTATGAGCGATATGGAAGATGCGCTGGACACTGTGGACAAGTCCACGGTTTTCAGAACTCTGACTCTGTTCGCCGAGCATCATCTGGTTCACGAGATCGAAGACGGGAGCGGCTCCACGAAGTACTGCTTCTGCCCGAACGACCACGAGTGCAGCATCGAGGAACTGCATTGTCATTTCTACTGCGAGTCCTGCCACAAGACCTTCTGTCTGAGCCATACGCACATCCCCGTCGTCCGTTATCCGGAAGGCTTCGAGCTGAGGGGTATAGATTATCTTATGAAGGGACTCTGTCCCGAATGCAGCCGGAAGCTCCTCCGGCAGAACACTCGTGATATAAACACTGTCTAAATTATTAGGGTGTTAAGTTAAACAATATTTCATGGTCACGATTTTAAACTGCATTTCCGAGTACACGTACTCGTTTGGCCACAAGGTTTTGGGGAAGATTCTGTTTCTTCCAAGCCTTGAGGTCGGAGCAGCGTGTCCGCTCAAGGCAGCCCTTGAAGTCGAAGTTAC
>JAUMVX010000046.1 GCA_030529945.1 Bacteroidia bacterium
TTACCTGTTCAGTTTTCGGTGGCAAAACTGTTCACTTTTCGATGGCAATATACACGTAATGGATAAAAAACGCTTTTTTTATCCATTACACGAATTATTTTGGATAAAATAACGGCTTCTTTAATTGACGGCAGACCATTGCCGTACATATCGGAGAGCGCCGGATAACAGCACGACGGATTTCTTCCGCTTCTCCACAAGAAACAAGATTGCCGGTCGGAGCCGGCAATGACAGGAAAGGCCGGAGCCGGCAATGACGAAGTCGGGGATGCCATAAAGAAAGAGGCTGACTTTAAGTCAACCTCTAAAAAGAAGGGTGCGATGTGGGGCTCGAACCCACGACAACCAGAACCACAATCTGGTGCTCTACCAACTGAACTAATCGCACCGTGTATCACACGCTGAGCGGTGTGGAATGCAAAGGTAGCAATATTTTTTCAGTCTGCAAGAGGGCGGAGCCAAAATCCGCCTATAAATCAGCACGGGTAGTGCTCGAAGGTTCGTAATAGACCGTCTGGAAATAATGCTCTTTCTCGGTAATGTACTGATTATTCTGAATCTTGAACCAGTCCCATTCCACCTTAAGGTTTATGCCCTTGACCCCGGAAGGTACATAAGCATCGACCGGGAAGGAAAGATAGCTGGAGTAGCTGACCATCTTCGTATTCGTGGGATCGACATCGAAGGTCTCGCCGAAGCCGTTATGTTTCAGATAGAAATGCAGAGTGTCGGAATTGTCGGCGGTATCGTCGAACATCAGACGGATGCGATGCTGCGTCTTCGAGTCCTGAAGCATGGAAATGGTAGCGAGGACATTCAAGTAGCCTCCGCTCAGCCAGCCCGAACTGAGGTTCACCCCGTCGGTCCCGAACCACTCGTCAGACTCTGCAGTCCTGCTCACAGGGGCGGACACGGACACTGAAGCATAGTCCAGAAGCCGGATGGAGTAGGTATTCTCGGCGTCGAGCTGTTCGAGGACATCGCAGGTGATGAGAATCCTGTCCAGCTTCGCATAATCGGAGTCGGCCTCATTCTCGGTCACCATATAAGTGAGTCCTCCATCCGTGATGATGTCGGAGCCTCTTACCTGCCCCATAGTCATAGTACCGTAGATGAGAGCGCTTTCAGAGTTGCAGCCTGTAAAGACCAGCACAGCCGCAAGAGCGGCAAAAAGAATCTGTTTCATATATTCTGAAGTTTTTTGTGTTTTTTCCTTCCGCTCGGATGGCAGACTATCTGGATATCGACCGAATCGACCTTGTATCCCCGGAAAGGGCGTCCCTTGAGCCGCTCCTCCACCATCGCGATAAGTTCGTCGTCGAGCACGTCCCTGTATTCGTTGTTCACGGAATCGTACAGATGGATATGCTTGAAAGTGTTCACGTCGAAATACATCTTGTTGTTCCCGCTCAGCCTGTGCTGATAGACCCCGAGAGAGGCCATCTGCGTGAGAATATTATATACGGAGGCCACCGAAATCCCGGCACCGCCCTGCCGGCGGCCAATCCGCTCACACACCATATCGGCACTCGCGTGCCCGAGTTCGAGCATAGCCTGATGAACCATAAGCCTCTGCGAAGTCGCTTTCAGCGAATGGGACTTCAAGACCCTGCGGAACTCGTCCATCGGAGACCACTGTTCTGTTTCCTGATTCTGCATAACACGCAAAGATAGGCATTATTACGATAATCGGCAAAAATCATTATCTTTGCGTGTTTGAAACCGGAAGTATGGAACACACGAAATGTCTCATCATCGGCGCCGGCCCGGCCGGATACACCGCCGCGATTTACGCGTCCAGAGCCGCACTCTCCCCTGTACTCTACGAAGGGCTGGAGCCGGGCGGACAGCTTATGACCACCACCAGAATAGAGAACTGGCCCGGCTATGAGGAGGGCATCGAAGCCTCCGTCCTGATGGGCGAAATGCGCAAGCAGGCCGTTCGTCTCGGTGCGGACATCCGCAGAGGCGGCATCACTGCCGCGGACTTCTCCGAGCGGCCTTACAAGTTCACCATTGACGGCATCGGGCAGATCTGCGCGGATGCCGTCATCATAGCCACGGGAGCCTCCGCCCGCTACCTCGGGCTGCCGTCCGAGCGCAGGTTCCGCGGTATGGGAGTCTCAGCCTGCGCCACCTGCGACGGCTTTTTCTACCGCAAGCGCGACGTCGCGGTCGTGGGAGGCGGCGACACGGCTTGCGAAGAGGCCACCTATCTCGCGGGCCTCTGCCGCAAAGTCTATATGATAGTCCGCAGGGATGTGCTCCGCGCCTCCGACGCTATGCAGGCGCGGGTCAAAGATTGTCCGAACATCGAAATCCTCTGGAACTGCAATACGCTCGAAGTTCTCGGGGACGAGGACGGAGTGACCGGAGCGAGGCTCCAGAGGAAGGATGGCGAGGTTTTTGATATCAGTGTGGACGGTTTCTTTCTGGCCATCGGGCACCATCCGAACTCCGAGCTTTTCTCCGAGTGGCTGGACACTGACGGCCAGGGATACATCGTAACCGAAGGCAAGAGCACGAAGACAAGCCGCGAGGGCGTTTTCGCAGCGGGCGATGTCCAGGACCCTACCTACCGTCAGGCCATAAATGCGGCGGCGGCTGGCTGCAGGGCGGCTCTTGATGCCGAAAGATACCTCAAGGGATTATGATAAAGGCTACAGATAATGAATAAAATCTTGCGTTTCGTCGCCGTACTCTTTCTGGCGGCAAGCCTTCCGGGCTGCAAATCACAGTATGAAGCCCTGCTGAACAACACGGACCCGGATGTGAAGTACGCGGCGGCGTTCGACTTCTTCAATCAGGGCAAATACACCAAGGCGGCCCAGCTTTTCGAATCGCTCTCAGCCATAACGAGCGGCACCGAAAGGGATGACACGGTGCAGTACTACTGGGGACTGAGCAACTACCGGGCGAGAGACTATTATACGGCCGAGACTAACTTCTCGACCTTTATGATGAATTTCCCGAGAAGCCCGTTCGGCGAGACCGCGAGATTCCTGCGTCTGGACTGCCTCTACCGCTCCACTCTCCGCTACGAGTTGGACCAGGTCCCTACGCATACGGCCATCTCCGCCATCACGGAATACGTATCCGAGTATCCGGACTCTCCATACATAGAAGTCTGCGACAATATGCTCTCCGACCTTAACGAACGTCTGGACCGCAAAGTCTACGAGAGCGCGAAACTCTACTACAAGATGGAGGACTACAAGGCCGCCCAGGTGGCTCTGAGGAATGTGCTCAAGGAGGATTCCGATAATCTCTACCGCGAGGAGGTGCTCTACTATACCGCGATGGCCTCCTACAAGTACGCGGAACTCAGCGTCTATGAGAAGAAGAAGGAACGTTATATGACTTTCGTGGACGATTACCTGAATTTCATCGGAGAATTTCCGGAATCGAAGCATCGCGGCGAGCTGGACGGCAATTACAACCGCGCCCGCAAGTTCCTCAGTTCTCTGACGAACAGCGGCGCCGCCGCAGAGTCCTCCGTGGAAAAGTGATGATGATTAATTAAAAAATGAAACTATCCGCCGGCGGCGCAGCGTATTCTATATATAAATCAGTTATATTAATGGAAAAGACGAAAAAGGTCCCTACGAACACCATCACAAGGGACATCAAGTATCTTGCGGAGCCTACGGGCAATATTTACGAGACGACGGTAATCCTGTACAAGAGGGCGAACCAGATAGCTCTCGCAGAGAAGAAAGAACTCACCAAAAAGCTCGAGGACTTCAAGACGGACCACGAGAGTATGACGGAAGTCTTCGAAAACAAGGAGCAGATAGAAATCTCCAAATACTACGAAAGGCAGCCGAAACCCGATCTGGTGGCCATCTCCGAATTCGAAAACGGCGAGCTCTTCTATCGCAGAGCACAGCAGGACGAGGCTGAAGAGAACTGAGCCCCGGGGAGATAGATTATTAGTCTAAAACAGCTTCTTATGCTGTCCCGCCTGAGCATCAGCAACTATGTATTGATAGACTCTCTGGAAATCAGTTTTCCTGAGGGTCTGATCATTATTACGGGCCAGACCGGCGCGGGCAAGTCGATTCTGCTCGGAGCGCTGTCGCTGCTGACGGGTGCCAAAGCCGACGCCTCCCAGATAAGCCCGGGAGCCGACTCGTGCGTGGCGGAAGCGGAATTCAGCATCCCCGAAGCTGATGAAAGACTGCGCGGCCTCGTAGAGGCCAATGAGGTGGAATGGGACGAGGGTGACTCCCTGATAGTCCGCAGGGTCATCTACAAATCCGGCCGCTCGCGTTCGTTCGTGAACGACACCCCCGTACCGCTCAGCCTGCTGTCAGAGCTGTCAGCATCGCTCGTGGACATCCATTCGCAGCATAAGAGCCTGATACTCATTGATAAGCATTTCCAGCTCGAAATCCTCGACCTCTACGCCGGAGATGCCGATGCGCTCGGAGAGTGCCGCCGCTCATACGCCGCCCTGCAGGCCCTGACCAGGGAGCTGGAAGAGGCGCGCCGCCGTCTGGAGGAGCTTTCGAAGAACAGGCGCTACAGTGAAGCGCAGCTGATGCAGCTCCAGGCCGCAAAACTTCGCGACGGGGAACTCGAAGAGCTGGAAGAAGAGCAGAAAGCTCTGGCCAATGCCGAGGAGATTAAAGAAAATCTCTGCTCCGCACTGGAGCTTCTCTGCCCGGAGGACGGCGGTGCGGACGAGGTGCCGGGAGTGAGCGGCGGCCTGAGGGAAAGTTCCAGAAAGCTCCAGAAGATTTCGGGATATCTGTCAGCGGCTCAGCCGCTTGCGGACAGGCTCGAATCTGCCCGAATCGAGATCGATGACATCATAAGCGAGATATCCGGGCTGAATTCGTCCGTCGATGTGTCCTCCTCCCGCCTGCAGAGCGTGGAGGAGCGGATGTCGCTGCTGTACGAACTTATGAAAAAGCACGGATGCCGGAGCGTGGCGGAGCTCATAGAGGTGCGTGAGCGCTATTCGAAGGAGCTGGAAGGCAGCTCGGACCTTGAGGAAAGGATCGCGACCCTCGGGGAGGAACTCGCCGCCGCGAAGCGAAGCTATGAATCCTCAAGCGAGAAACTGAGCGGACTCCGCCGCGAGGCAGCGCCGAGGATGGGCGCGGCGATAGAAAAAAGCCTTCACGAGCTCGAATTGGAAAGGGCGGCTTTCCGTGTGGAGGTCTCGCAGGCATCGCCTGCTGCCGACGGCATCGATGCAGTTTCCTTCCTTTTCTCCGCATCCGGCAGAGACCCGGTGGATGTCGCCCGCTGCGCCTCCGGCGGAGAACTCTCACGCATTATGCTGTCACTGAAGGTGATGATGGCAGACCTCACCCGGATGCCTACTATGGTTTTCGATGAAATCGACAGCGGAGTATCCGGCAGCGTGGCTGACAGGATGGGAAAGATGATCTGCGAACTCGGCGGCAAGATGCAGGTATTCGCCATCACCCATCTTCCGCAGGTGGCGGCCAAGGGCGATGCGCATTATCTGGTAAGCAAGTCTATGGACGAGAAGAGCGGAAACTTCCGTACCGTCCTCACCCGGCTCGATGAGCGTGGGCGCGTGATGGAGCTTGCGAGGATGCTCTCGGGTGCGGACATCACGGCGGAAGCTGTCGCCAACGCCGAAAAGCTGCTCGAAAAGGGCGAGTAACTCCCCTCAGACTATAAGGGCCGTTATCTCGCCTTTCACCACATTCTTTCCCTGCGCTCCGCATACGCACAGCAGATGTCCGTCCACGGCGGGAATCAGTTCTTCCATCCCGTAATAGGTCTGGACATAGCCGCAAGGAACTCCCTTCTTAACCTGCGTGCCCGCCACAGGAGCGGCGGAAACGTCATCCACATCTATCTGCCAGAGGAGCTTGCCCTTCGCGGGAGCCTGTAGAGGGACGGCTGCGGGATATTTGTCGGTGTAGGCCTTGATATCGAATGAAGGCAGCTCCACTACCGGACGTGTGAGGACTATAGGGGCCCCGGCCTTGGCGCGCAAGTCTTCCAGCTCTTTGCGGAAACGCTCCCCCGCCACACCGCTGCGGTAGTCGCGGTACTGGCGTTCGTGCATAGCCAGCTCGAAAAGCTCCTCCCGGTCAGGTCCCTCGTCCCAGCCCTCGTCCTTCATCATCTGACGGAACTTAGGGAGTTCGTCCGGGTAGTTGTCCTGAGGATTGCCGGTCTGGAATTCAAGTCCCTTGTCCTTTACTATCTGAACTATCTCCGGAGCGAGCTGTCCAGGGAGTTTTCCCATCTTCCCCAGAATCATACCCATAGTGTCCTTGTCTATGGTGGAGAAGCGCGGCTTCCCGCCGGCGAGACTCAGAAGATTCATTAGGGCGGTGTTCTTCACGTACTGGCTGAAAGGAGTGACGAGAGGCGGATAGCCCAGACGCGGCCACACGTATTCCACTTCGCGGAAAAGCTGTACCATCAGGCTGTCCAGGCTGCTGACAGGCTTGCCGGAGTGACGCTCTGCGGCGTTTATGGCTTCCTTGAAGCCCTTCAGGTCAGCCATCATCGAACCCATCATCCCGCCCGGAAGGCCGCAGCCCACGAGAAGCGAACTCATCAGGGAGTTCGACGGGTCGATCCAGTAGCCGAGGAAATCATCGATGAACTTGCGCGTCAGACTGCGGACTTCCATATAGGCGTCCATATTCAGGTCCTTAACGAGGAAGCCGTCGCTGCGCATCATCTCGCGTATGGTGATGACATCGGGATGCACCTTACCCCAGGAAAGAGGCTCCACGGCCACATCCAGATAGTCGGCGCCGGCGCGGGCCACTTCGAGCATCGATGCCGGAGAGAAGCCGGGACCCGTATGCCCGTGATACTGGACTATGATGTGGGGGTATTTTTTCTTTATGCTGCGGGTCAGTTCGCCGAGGACGGCGGGACGGCCCACGCCCGCCATATCCTTCAGGCAGATTTCATCGGTGCCGTATTCGACCAGCTTGTCCACCACTTCCATATAGTATGCGGCCGTGTGGACAGGAGAATGCGTGATGGAAAGGGCCGCCTGAGAAATCATCCCGGCCTTTTTCGCATACTCCACGGAGAGTTTCAGATTCCTGTGGTCATTCAGTCCGCAGAAAGAGCGGGCTATGTCGGTCCCCTGTGCTTTCTTCACCTTGAACATAAGTTCGCGGACATCGGCGGGTACCGGGTTCATACGCAAGGCGTTCAGTCCCCTTTCCAGCATATGGGTCTGTATGCCGGCCTTGTGGAAGGGGGCCGTCCAGGCGCGCACGGCGAGGTTAGGATTCTCCCCGAAAAGGAGGTTCACCTGCTCGAAAGCTCCGCCGTTCGTCTCCACGCGGTCGAAGCATCCCATATCAATGATGGCGGGGGCCACTTCCAGAAGCTGGTCGCGGCGGGGAACATACTTCCCGGATGACTGCCACATATCCCTGTACACGAGGGAGAATTTTATTTCTTTCTTCATAATGATTCTGAAGCTGTGTCTTTGATGCTGTTTATTGTATTCACGAATGACAAAGATAAGCATTATTCCGAAAGGTAGAGCCGCTCGTCCGCGAAACTGAAATAGCAGCTGTCGGAGACCACCACGTGGTCCAGCAGACGGATGTCGAATTGGCCGGCCGCCTTTTTCAGGCGGGCGGTCATCTCTATGTCCGCCTTGCCCGGACGGGGGCTACCCGAAGGATGGTTGTGCACGAGCACGAGGACATCCGCGTGGAGTTCCAGCGCGCGCCGCACGATCATCCTGTTGTCGATGACGGTCGCGCCGGAGCCGCCGCTGCTCAGTCTTTCGCTGCTCAGAAGATGATGCGCACGGTCCAGATACATCACCCAGCACTCCTCGTGCTTGAGACCCTTGAGACGGGGGATCATCAGAGAGTAAATGGCTGACGGCTCCGTGATTTGTGGGAAAGTGAGGGAGCTGTCCTCGGCTATGAGTCTGCGGCCGAGTTCGAACGCAGCGAGCAGGGTCACGGCCTTCGAGGGGCCTATGCCGGGATGGGATGAAAGGCTCGAAACGGAGGCTCCGGCAAGAACGGTGAGTTTGCCGTCAGCTCCGCTGAGAAGAGTCTGTGCAAGTTCGAGAGCGCTCGCGCGGCTGTTGCCGTTGCGCAGAAGGATGGCGAGAAGTTCGCCGTCGCCCAGAGCCTGTGCTCCTCGGGCCATCATTTTTTCCCTGGGCCTTTCGCCCAGAGCGATTTCATTGATTTTCATAATTTTATAAGTTTAGTTCCATATTGGCCGCTCCGGGTCCGGAGCTGGCCGTCCTCTACTTTATTTCCTTTCGGAGACACGCCTTCGGTATGCCGAGCTGGTCGCGGTATTTGGCTATGGTGCGCCTGGCGACCTTGTGCCCCAGAGCGTTCATCCGCTCCACGAGCTGGTCGTCGGTAAGAGGATGGTTCTTGTCCTCGGCGTTCACCGCTTCGGTGAGAGCTTTCTTCAGCACGCGCGTCGAAACCTCCTCGCCGTCCTGATTCTCAAGACCTTCCGAGAAAAAGTATTTCAGGGGGAAAATGCCGAAATGCGTCTCGATGTATTTGCTGTTCACCACGCGGGAAATCGTGGAGATGTCGAAACCGGTGATGTCGGCTATATCCTTGAGCACCATAGGTCTGAGATGGGCTTCATCGCCGTCGGTGAAGTAGTCTTTCTGATAGTCCACTATGGCCCGCATCGTGGACATCAGCGTATTCTGACGCTGCTTGAGCGCTTCCACGAACCATTTCGCGGAGTCGAGTTTCTGTTTCACGAACGTGGCCGCCTCTTTCCGGGCGCGTTCGGTAGTGTTTTTCGGCGAGTTCAGCAGATCCGCGTATTTGCGGTTCACGCGGATCTCGGGAATCGAGAAGCGCGGCATCGTGAGCTTGAGTTCGCCGTCCACGTAGTCCAGAAGGAAGTCCGGCACTATCTGCTGTGCGCAGTCGCTATACGAGTCGTCTATCTGTCCGCCCGGAGAAGGGTTCAGCTTCACTATCACCGCGACGGCATCCTTGAGCTGCTCGCGGCTGAGGCCCATACGGCTCATTATCTTGTCGAAGTGCTTGCCCGTAAATTCCTTGAAGTGGTTCCGGACTATGTTCAGAGCGGTCGATACCGCCTCGCACGGACGGAGTCTCTTAAGCTGGAGCAGAAGACATTCCTGAAGGTCTCTCGCACCTATCCCGGGAGGGTCGAAACTCTGGATGACTCCCAGCAGCTTCTCTACTTCCTCCCTGTCAGTCTCCACGCCCTCGCGGAAAGCTATGTCGTCCGCTATGGAATCCAGGCCACGGCGAAGGTAGCCGTCATCGTCGATGCTGCCCACCAGGAAACGCGCCACCGCCATCTGATGCTCATTCAGGGAACAGAATCCCAGCTGGTCCAGCAGACTCTGGCTGAAACTCTCCTTTACGGAGAAGGTGTTATACTCGGGGCGCTCGTCCTTGCCGTAATTGTTCACCCTCAGTCTGTAGGAAGGGATGTAGTCATCGTCCTTGATCTCGTCGAGGGAGATGTCCTTCGCCTCCCCGTCCTCGTCTTTCTTCTCGGCGGGGCTGTCGTCGAGCACAGGGTTGCTCTCGAGCTCGTCACGGACGCGCTGCTCCAGCTCCTGGATAGGGAGCTCGATAAGTTTAATCGTCTGTATCTGAAGCGGGGAGAGCTTCTGAGTCTGTTTGAGTTCGAGACCTTGTTTGAGCATAGCTACAGGACTGATTTAGTAATCGGCCGAAGCACCTGTACGGTGTCCACGGCGTATGCGTGTTCCCTGTCCACGGGAGGATAGGATATGGTCTCCTTTATCACGAAGGCGGAAGGATAGTCTGAGCGGACGGTCTGAAGCAGCTGCATAGCTTCGGAACGTGTCCTGCAGTCACCGACGGTCACTTTGAAGAAAGGCGCGGAGTAGCTGCGGTAAACCGGGACTCCCGGATATGTCCGGCGGAAATTCTCCACGGTCTGCTCCGAGACGCTGCGGGCATCCTGCTTATTGTCGAAGAAAATGCGGACGCGCCAGCCGTGGATCACTTTCCCCCTGTTTGCGTCAAGATGCCGGCTGAAGCCGCTGCGGACTCTGTCGGACTGCTGCACGGCAGGCTCTATAAGCTCGAAAATATCGCGTCCGAAGAGCGTAGAGTCAATTCCCGCCGTCGGAATATACACAAGAGAGTCCACAAGAGCGTAGCCCTCGGGGATCTGCACAGGCTGCCCGTCCTGTCCGGTCTGCTGGGCGGACGCGGCCAGAGAGAGCAGTGAGACTGCCATCGACAGCAATATTCTTTTCATCCTCATTTCTTCTTTTTGAGTTCATTCTTCTCCGAGGCCTTCTGCAGGTCTGCAAGGCTGCAGTCACGGATTCTGACCTTTTTCGAGAAACCGGGGAATCTCAGACGGACCTTGGCGTCCACATCGACGGTAACATCCTCCGCTTTCCAGCCCGGGAACTGCATAAGTTGGAAAAGAGACGTGCCCGGAGCCAGTTCACCGCTGAGAGGGAGGCTGTACTCCCGCTCAGACCTGCGCGAGATGCTCAGGCCGTCGGAGGAGAATGAGGCCACTGCTTCGCCCCGGTGCCGGACGATACCCCGGACATCGGAAACCCGAAACGCCCCGGAAGGGTTGAAGATGACAAGCGCAAGCTCGGCATCCAAGGCCCGCATCCCGCGCGGACTGAGCGAGGCTACCCTATAGTCGCTCAGGCTGAGGTTCCGATAGCTGGCGCACGAGGAAAGCGCTGATACTGAAAGCACCAGCACTGCTATCCAGAGTATGTTCCTCCTTTTCGCCATAGTTCTACGGCGCAAAGATAAGAAAAAATCCTATCTTTGCGGCGCGCCCGCCGCAATGGTCGTGCCAAAGGTATTTATCCGGGACGGTTCCGGCTCGGAAAGAGGAAGCGCAGCGGCAGCCGCGTGACTGATGATGGTCGGGATGAAAATGGCCGGAAAGGCCGCGTAAGATTTTAAAATATGAAGAAGGTTTACATAGAGACATACGGATGCCAGATGAACGTGAATGACACGGAGGTGGTTTTCTCCATTCTCGGGAAGGCGGGATATGAACGGACGGAGGATATCGCGGAGGCGGATATCATCTTCGCGAACACCTGTTCGATCAGGGACAATGCCGAGCAGCGCATCTGGGGACGCATCGAGCAGTTCGCCATCCGCAAGCGGGAGAGGGCGGACGTGGTGGTGGGGATCCTCGGCTGTATGGCAGAGCGTCTGAAGGATAAGCTTCTCGAAACCGGCAAGGTGGACATAGTCGCCGGGCCGGATGCATACAGAAGCCTCCCGAGACTGCTCGAAGCCGTCCTGCCGGGTCATCCGCAGATAGACGTGCTGCTCTCGCGGGAGGAGACCTACGGGGACATCTCGCCTGTGCGCATCGACCGGGGCGGAGTCTCCGCATTCATATCGATAATGCGCGGCTGCAACAATGTATGTTCCTACTGCGTAGTGCCTTATACGCGTGGGGCCGAGCGCAGCCGCGATCCACGGACTATAGTTCGCGAAGCCTGTGACTGCTTCAGGGAGGGGTATCGCGAAGTGACCCTGCTCGGGCAGAACGTCGATTCCTACCGATGGAAAGACGGCGATGGGGGCGAGGTGACTTTCGCGCAGCTGCTGGAGATGGTGGCACGGATAAGTCCGCTCCTGAGGGTGCGCTTCTCCACATCGAATCCCCAGGATTTCTCCGACGACGTAATACTTACGATGTCCAGATATGACAACATCTGCCGGCACATACACTTCCCGGTGCAGTCGGGCAGCGACCGCATCTTGGAAAAGATGCGCCGTCGCTACACGCGCGAGTGGTATCTCGAGCGCGTGAGGATGATACGGAGTGTCATCCCCGACTGCGGGCTCACCACCGATGTCATCGCGGGCTTCTGCTCGGAAACCGAAGATGACCATCGCGACACGCTTTCGCTCTTCGAGGAGGTGGGCTTCGACTCCGCCTTTATGTTCTACTATTCCGAGAGGCCGGGCACCATCGCCGCCAGAAACTATCCCGACGATGTGGACATTCAGACCAAGACGCGAAGGCTGAACGAGATCATCGCTCTGCAGAACCGCAAGAGCCTCGAAAGTTACCGCCGCGACATCGGTCGGAGCTTCACCGTCCTGGTGGAAGGCCCGTCGAAGAAGAATCCCGAAGAACTCTGCGGCCGCGCCTCTAACAACAAAATGTGCGTTTTCCCCGACTCAGTCCACAAGGCCGGTGACTATGTCGATGTGGAAGTGGTCGGCTGCACCTCCGCCACTCTGCTCTGCCGTCTGGCCGAGTAGCGGTTGTGAAAAAAAGCATCCCTATAATGCGATCGTCCATTTGATGCTCGGCATTATCGGGAAAATGCTTATCTTCTTCCAACTGCGGTCGGTGGCGTCATAGGTAAGTTTGAACGGGTTGTGCCGGTTCAGGAGATTGTAGATGCCGAAGTTCAGCGTCCTCGGGTGACGGCCGGCGAGATTGTACCGGAGAGTGCAGCCCATATCAGCTCTTATATAGGCCGGCATATGGAAGTTGTGGATGCCGGAGTAATATTTCAGACTCACTTCATCGTCTCCACGGAAAAGCCCGGACGTGTAATAGCCAGACGGCACGGTTTCATAATGGCCTGACTGATATGTAAAGAGACCGTTTACCGACCATTCCCGTCTGCCGTTGCCGGATAGAACATATTCTGCGGAAATGTTGAGGATATGCCTGCGGTCGAATTTGGCCGGAAAAGTCTTGCCGTCATTGACATCCGGGAATGTCCTGTCCGTGTCGGAATATGTGTATGCGAGTCTCGCCGTAAAGACTTTGCCGATCTTCTCATACAGAAATTCAAAACCCTCAGAAGTGCCGGTGCCGACATCAATCTTATCTCTCCAGCCGGCGACGGCGGAGCTGAACAGGGATGTAGCATCGATGAAATATACAAGACCTGACATCTTCTTCGTATAGCAGCCTATCGAGACTCTGTGGTTTCCCGCATTCGCGAAAACACCGGCATAGTATTGGGTGGCGCGTTCCGGACCGAACTGCTCATCTGAAGGGACTATCAAGTCCAGAGACCATCCGAGAGGAATGCCTTCGAGAGTATGGTACAGCTGACGGGTATAGTCCGCAGTAGCCTCAAGACCGAACGATTTGAATACATTCACCCGGGCGAGCAGGCTGGCCTCGGGATAAAAGCGGGACGATACCGCATCGGCTTCCGTCCTGTCGGTTCTGTTCAAATTCAGGCGTCCCGCCGCCCTGAAGGTGTATCTGTCTTCTTTCTTGAGTTCGACCTGAGCGTGACCGATTGCCGTGGAACTGTTCGTTATATGGTCCGTCGCGGGAGAATCCTTCTGCATAAAGATGCTGCCCCCGGATATCCTCATAGACGTAGCCGGGTTAAACTGCGCGTGGCGGAATCTGATACCTGACTGGAAATGAAGGATGTCAGCATCGTAGTTCGCTCCGGCCGAAGCGTCGAATTCCCTGATGAAACTCCTTATGGCGAGATCATTGTCGGTCTGTCCGAGTTTTTTGACCATTCCCTGCGCATTTGCGAATCTGTTATAGGAGATGCCCGCGTCTATGCGCCATCGGCTGTCGGCATTATAATCGTAGCCCAGCTTGGCGATGATGTTTGACCATTGGAAATGCTCCTCAGAGGTATTTCCATAATCGTAGCTGTAAATATCGGCGGAATTGAAGCCGGTCAGGTACAGGGAGTGTTTCCGGTCAATCCTCCATTTCAGCTTGGCGAAAGCATCATAGACTATCGCCCGAGGCTTCCCTATGCTGTCGAGGGCCGAGGTCAACGGCTTCAGGGCCTGAAATTCCAGTCCGACCGGCGAAAGGCGCAAGGAGGTGCTCAGGGACAGTTTATTCTTGACTATCGGCAGCGAGGCGGACCCGCCAAACAGGAAGTTACTCGCAAAGACCTGCCCGGAAGCGCGGGAAAAATCCCCGTCAGCAGTCATCAGTTTTATGTGGGAGGATGTCAGGTTCCCCTCTTCAGAAGTGAAACCGCCCACCTGAAACTGAGCATCCGATACTATGTCCGCAGGATATACGGACGTGAAGCCCAGAAGATGGCTGCTTCCATAGATGGGGACTCCGTCGAGCGTTATGAGATTGCTGCCGATGTTGCCGCCGCGGACATAATATGCCGATGACCCCTCACCTCCTGTGGATACTCCCGGAAGTGTCTGAATGTACTTTATTATGTCCGCATCGCCTGTCGCCGAAACCATTCTGCGAAAATCGACAGCTTTGACAATCCGCGTGCCGGCCTCACGGGCTCTGGTTTTCTCTCCGGTGACAATGGAGCTGACCAGAGTATCACAAACCTCCGCAGTCTGCGCATAGGCCGCGTTACCTGTGAAAACAACGCCTGCCGCCGCAAACAGAATCAAGAAAGAATATTTTTTCATAAAACACATACAGTTAAACGGTTATCATCATTCGGACAGGAAAGAGCCTAACTTCACATCATCCGAGACGGGCAAGTTCGAAAGATACTGCACGAACGATAAAAGGAATTTAGTCATCGGAATAAACGAAGTCTGGACTACTGTCATTATAATAACCCTTGATGGCTTTCCTATTTGTTCTCATTATGATGGCGCCGAACACACCCAATCCGCCCCCCTCGATGTTTGAGTAAACATTGTCGGTCTCGTACTCGAAAACGAAATTGTCTTTGTTTATTTTTCTGGAGTAAACGTCCTTGAAATAACTATCGGCTTCATTTGACAGGAAGTAGAAGTCGTACAGCTCAGCTTTCAGAAGAGCATTACTATGAATCGGGTGCGTGAATGATGTGGGGATGTCTCTTACCAGCACAAATGCACGAGGGGAGTTTAACGGAGTGTCTGTCACTTCCTTCTGGCTTTTATTCAGCTGATAGTTTGTCTTAATGGGTATCCTTACGAATCCATCGTGCAGCTGAAGGCCGGGATAAAGGACAGGATACCATTCAACGACTCTACGTGTGGTCTGCGAGTCCATCGCCAGAATGGAATCTCTGGAAAAGCACGGAAGGTCAGACACGAAAAGGGATGACAGGTTGAAGTCGTCCGCGAGCGCGTGTGTAGTTCCTATGTAGCGCTCGTGGTCGCCTCGTCCCAGATCACGGGGAAAAACCCACATTTTGCAGGCACTGGGGTAAGATTTGCCATATGTGACTGCAAAGTCTATCTGTTCAGAAGTCGTCCAATCATAGATGAATATCGTGTCGCTGATATATCTCAGCTCATAAGAAACAAATAGATAAGTATGATGGTGAGACGTGTCCGAATATCGTCCTTTGAAATATGACGCTACATCCACGTCATCCGGGAATCTGGTCTGGGCCGACAGGGTGTCTCCTCCCGTGATGACCTTCAGCTTGTACAGCTTACAGTGTTTCGGCGTGAAGCGGGCAGACCATACGCATCCGGAATCGTAGCGGAATCTGGACACCTCCTCATCATAACTTGACAGAATCACCTCCGCATCAGTCACCGGCCTCCGCACGCCATCTCGCGCCTCGGAGGTGTAATAAAGCTCCATCGTCTGTACGTCGCCCTCCTTCAGCAGGCAGTTCACCACCACTCTCGAGGCTTCCCCGGTGTCCAGACTGATTTCCTCTATGCAGCCGGTAAGCCACAATGTCGGCAGCATCAACGCAAGTGCCGCAGCTATGTATCCCGAACGTGCCATATCAGTCGAAATGCCTTACGATCGTCATCCCCTCGCCGAGAGGGTTCGTGAAGTCAACGGAAACGTAGTACCCGTCCGGGATCTCACCAGCATATGGCGTGAACTCCACGACCGGATACCCGTTGGTTATGGATGATTCCTCCGCATAATCTATCATCCACACATAGTTGGTCTGTTCCGGGCTTGAATAAGGGAGCGAGAACGTTCCGCCCTGAAGGGAACCCGTGATCAGGGTCTGCGTGAAGTTGATGCCCGGCTTCCAGAGATAGATGTTCTTGTTCAGATAATAAGTCTCGACCGGAGTTATCAGTGTCGCCTTAACCCATCCGAGTTCCATAGCCTCATCGGCCGAATGTGTCGCTATGGCATATGACTGGGTAGTGGTAGGCAGCGAAACATTAGAGG
>JAUMVX010000090.1 GCA_030529945.1 Bacteroidia bacterium
GCCGCCAGGTCGTCATACTGATAGACGAATACGACAAGCCCATCATCGACAATCTCAGCCGTCCGGAGCTGCGCGAGAGGTTCCGCGAAACCCTTCAGGGATTCTACAGCGTGATGAAATCGAAGGACGCCTACATCCGCTTCGGCTTCTTGACGGGTGTCACAAAGATCGGCAAGATGAGCGTGTTCAGCGGGCTGAACAACCTCCAGGATATCTCGATGATTAAGGATTACTCTGACATCTGCGGAGTGTCCGAAACTGACCTCAGGACCTTCTTCGCGGAAAGCGTCAGGGAACTTGCCGAGGACAACGGCCTCTCGGAAGAAGAATGCTATCGCAAGCTCGCCCTTATGTACGACGGCTACCGCTTCCATCCGAAGGCGGAAGGTGTCTATAACCCGTTCAGCCTGCTCAACACATTCAAGGTAAAGGAGTTTCTGGAATACTGGTTCGAGACCGGCACCCCGTCCTTCCTCGTGGAGGTGATGAGACGTACTTCCTATGATGTCACTCGCCTGTCAAGCGATCAGGTAGGTTCTTCACTGCTTACTGACATCGACTCAGCGTTCCTCAACCCTGTTCCCCTGCTGTACCAGAGCGGCTATCTCACCATCAAGGGGTATAACAAGCGCTATAATCTCTACACTCTTGGATTCCCGAACCGTGAGGTCAAGGACGGCTTTCTCAATTTTCTGATGGGCTACTATACCCCGCTGGGAAGCGAATCCTCGAATACGCTCATCGCCCTTATGTCGCAGGACGTGGAGGCCGGCAAGGCCGAGAGCTTTATGACTCGCCTCGACGCCCTCTTCTCCAGAACGAGCTACCAGATTCAGGGCGACTGCGAGAAGGACTTCCAGTACGCGATGTACATCATTCTGGAGCTGATGGGAGAATACGTCGAGGTCGAGCGGACTACGTCCAACGGCCGCATCGACGTCCTTATCCGTACCCCCGACTACATTTACGTCATCGAAATCAAGACCGACTCCACCCCGGACGAGGCCCTGACTCAGATCGAGGAGAAGGGCTATGCCCGCCCGTTCGCCGATGACCCGCGCCGGATCTTCAGAATCGGGGTCAACTTCTCCACCGCATCCCGCCGCATCGACGGCTGGAAGGTCGTGTAGCCCGCTTAGTGAGTCCTGAAAACTCACTGACTATTATTACCATCACTTATCTCCCGACTCTGCGGGCCGCAGCACGGGCAAAGTGCGAGAAGTAGCGCTCCGATGGCCTAAGCGCATCCGCATCGTCCGAAAGGAATTCTTCACAGAAAAGGTCGCGGCACCTCAGGAGTTCACGCAGCATCGGGACCCTTACGGCGGGCTGCAAGTTTTTGTCCGTGCGCCCGACGGATATGGTAAGGTCTATGAGATCGAGTGCTCTGATAAAAGCCTGCCGGGCGAGCTGCCGGTTGCCTTTCCGTTTCCATTTGCCGGCACGGCCTACTTCGCTGTAGATGTTAGCCATCTGGTCTATCAGCTGCATCCCCGCCCCGTCACTCCTCTCCTAAAATGCCCTGCGAAAGCGCATAGCCGGCCTTCCGGACACTCGCGAGCGTATTGCGGTGCACCCCGTAACGCTTCGCGACAGCACTCAGCGACACTCCGTCCGCGATCATCCGCTCGACCGCTTCGCGGTCAATACAAATCTGCTTCACTTTCTCCGAGCTGCCCCTCGGCCGCCCGAGCTTCGCGCCGGAGGCCTTTTTCGCCGCCAGCGCCTCGCGGGTGCGCTGTGAGATGAGATTACGTTCGATTTCGGACGCGAGAGCGAATGCGAATGCGATGATTTTCGAGTTCAGATTGTCGGAAAGCTCGAAGCCGTCCTTTATCGTACTTACCCGGATTCCCCGAGCGGAGCAGTGGTTCAGAATAGCCATAACCATCAGCAGGCTGCGGCCGAGACGCGATATCTCAGTGCAGACAAGCATATCACCACGATGCATTTTCTTCAGGACTTTCCCGAGCCGCCGCTCCTCCCAGGCTACCGTACCGGAAACGGACTCCGAGACCCATCTGTCGATATCGAGGCTGCGGGCCCTGCACCATTGTTTGATTTCGAATTTTTGATTTTCAAAGGTCTGCATATCCGTGCTGACCCTTACATAGGCAAAAGTGGACATAATAATATAAGGTATAAGAAACTGTAATTACGACTTGCCGCAGTCTTCGATTTCTCAGACAGTGTGCCTTATTTTAGCTCTCCGGAACAGGTTCGAAAAGCCTTAAATACAAAAATTTAAGAAATTTTTAAAAAATTTTTCTAACTCACATTGAAAGAGAAACTCGGTATGCGGCTTATAGTTTTGCAGCTGTTTCGGCCCGTTTGGTAAAGAATTTTTATTCATTTGGCGCAATCTTAATGAAAATTATTTCAGTTTTTTAACTCGGGCGCTCCGGCATCATTTGTTTTTAAGAAAATCTTTGTTTAAGTTTGCAGGTGCTTCATCGCCCTATAATACGCCCGTTTTTTTGTGCAATGAGAAGGGGCGTGCGGGAGTGGATAAGAATTGTA
>JAUMVX010000047.1 GCA_030529945.1 Bacteroidia bacterium
CAAAGTTCAGAAATAGAAAAGTCCCCGAATCGCTTTCACAGCGGTCTGGGGGCTTAATATATAAAACCTGATGTGTCAAAGATGAGATGTAAGGACTTTTTCGGATTATCAAAATTAATTATCGAAATTTATCGTCCCTCCTTTTGCTTCTGTTCTTGTCGTCATCGCCGGCTTGACCGGCGATCCCTTCGAGCCACGGGATGCCCGAGCAGGTCGGGCATGACGTAACGCGCGTCGGGCATGGCGTAACGCACGTCGGGTATGACTCACCTGATGCTCTCCAGAGCAGCGAGGACGTCATTCCAGACCTGCTGCCGGAGGGTCTCGTTCAGGATTTCGTGGCGCATCCCTTCGTAGAGCTTGAGGTCTGTGCTGGAGTAGCCGACTTTCTTCATAAGCGCCACGGCCTTGCCGATGGCCTTCTCACTAATCAGGCAGGGGTCATCCGCTCCGGAGATGAAGTGCACCGGAAGCTCCGGACGGGAAACCCTCCAGCCTTCCGGCGAATAGCAGTCCGACATCAGTGACATCAGGTTGGAGAAGCCGTTGGCGGTGAACTGGAACATACAGAGCGGATCGCTGTGGTATGCCTTGAGCGTTTCCTTGTCTGAGCAGACCCAGGCACAAGGGTAGCCCTCATTCGCGAACGGGACGTTGTATTTGCCGAATGAGAGCTTCTGGAGCAATTTCGGACGGCTATGGCCGCCGCACAGGAGCACTGCGCAGTCGGCGAGCAGTTTGCCCGCAGACTTGGCGGGATTCTCGCTCGGGCAGCCGCAGACGAAGAGCATATCGATCATATCATCGTAGCGCTTGGTGAACGAGCGCACCACCATTGAGCCCATACTGTGCCCGAAGAGGGCATATTTCAATCCCGGATAATGTGCCTTGGCCCAGTCGGCGACAGTCTTCACGTCCTCGACCATAGCTTTCCAGCCGCCCTTGTACATATATCCGAGGTCTTCGGGCGACTTGACCGATTCTCCGTGTCCCCGGTGGTCGTGAATTATGCAGACATAGCCCCGAGCGGCGAGGTGTTCCATAAAAGGTACATATCTTTCCTTGTGTTCGCACATCCCGTGGACTATCTGCACGAGTCCGCGCGGCGAGGTTTGAGCTTCGACGGCGAGTGCCGAGAGTTCGAGTTCGTCCGAGGATGATTTGAGTTTGAATTTTTTCATCTGTAGCATTATCAGTCCGGTGCAAATATACTCTTTTTTTCGTCATCGCCGGCCCCGACCGGCGATCCCTTCGAGCCACGAGATGCCCGAGCAAGTCGGGCATGACAAGGAGCAGGTCGGGCAAGACAAATAGGGGGTCTTCCGGTCGCGCTGGACTAAAGGGTAAGGCTATTTATGCATTAATATGTATAAATATACAACAAACGCGCAAAAATGTAAAATATATTTGCGTAATATGAATTATTATACATAACTTTGCTGCCAGTAAAGGGAGACGCTGTAGAAATGCTCCCCTTATTTCAGTCTGTGACGGCCTGTGAAGAGTGGGGCGTGGCAGCGGTTGCGTGAGTGATGAGTAAGGTGGGGAAAACTGTGTAAGAAACAGGCAGTCAGAGAGGGGCGTGGCAGATGAGTAGAATGGGGCCGGCGGCCTAAGGCACGGACAGAAACTGAACAGAAAACAAAACGAACGAACAGAATACATCGTAATGGACATTGAAGTGATGGTGGCGCAGCCGGGCCACGTGAAATATGCTGACGACATAGTGAATGAAATCTACATTTCTTCGCTGGAGCGGAAGACCGGTATCGCGAACAGGACACCCGAGTACATAAAAGAAAAGATATTGGCCGGAAAGGCCGTGATAGCATTGGCCGGAGACGGCCGCTTCGCAGGCTTCTCGTACATCGAGTCGTGGGGAGGAAAGAGCTTCGTCGCGAACTCAGGGCTTATCGTCGCACACGCTTTCCGCGGGCTCGGAGTCGCGAAACGCATTAAGGAACAGACGTTTCGCCTCTCGCGGCAGCTGTTTCCGCAGGCGAAGATCTTCTCGATTACGACCGGGGCGGCGGTGATGAAGATGAATTACGAATTCGGCTTCCGCCCGGTGCCTTATTCGGAGCTCACGGACGACCCGGAGTTCTGGAAGGGTTGCGAGGGCTGCCGGCACTTCGAGATTCTGAAAAGTCACGACTACAAGATGTGCATCTGCACGGGACTGCTCTACGACCCGGACGAGCATCTGGAAATCCACCACCCGGACGAGGACGCGGAGGAATAATTTAACGAACTTGATATGAGTAAAAAGAAAGTAGTGGTCGCGTTCAGCGGCGGTCTGGATACCTCATACACGGTGATGTATCTGGCGAAAGAGAAAGGTTATGAGGTCTATGCGGCCTGCGCGGACACTGGCGGATTCAGCCCGGAGCAGCTGAAACGCAACGAGGAGAACGCGTACAAGCTCGGAGCCGCCGGCTACGTGACCCTCGACGTCACGAAGGAATATTACGCCAAGAGCCTGAAATATATGGTCTTCGGCAACGTCCTGCGTAACGGCACCTACCCCGTCAGCGTCTCCTCCGAGCGCATCTTCCAGGGCATCGCCATCGCCCGCTACGCGAAAAGCATCGGGGCGCAGGCCATCGCGCACGGCTCGACCGGAGCGGGGAACGACCAGGTCCGCTTCGATATGACCTTCCTCGTGATGTGCCCGGAGATGGAAATCATCACCCTCACCCGCGACGGCAACCTCTCCCGCAAGGAGGAAGTCGATTACCTGAACGCGCACGGCTTCCACGCCGACTTCACCAAACTGAAGTATTCGTACAATGTCGGTCTCTGGGGCACTTCCATCTGCGGCGGCGAGATTCTCGACTCCACGCAGGGCCTCCCCGAGAGCGCCTATCTCAACCAGGTCGCCAAGAGCGGCAGCGAAACCCTAAGCCTCGGATTCGAAAAGGGCGAACTCTGCAGCGTGAACGGCAAGACCTACGCGGACCGGATCGAGGCGATAAAGGCGGTCGAGGAGATCGGCGCGTCCTACGGCATCGGCCGCGATATGCACGTGGGCGACACCATCATCGGCATCAAGGGCCGTGTGGGTTTCGAGGCGGCCGCTCCGATGCTCATCATCGGCGCACACCGCTTCCTCGAAAAATACACACTCAGCAAATGGCAGCAGTATTGGAAGGACCAGGTCGCGAACTGGTACGGGATGTTTCTCCACGAAAGCCAATACCTTGAGCCGGTTATGCGCGACATCGAGGCTATGCTCGAAAGCAGCCAGCGGCACGTCAGCGGCACCGTCACTCTCGAGCTCCGCCCGTACAGCTTCTCCACCGTCGGCGTGGACTCCCCGAACGACCTCGTGAAATCGAAGCTCGGCGAATACGGCGAGACGCAGAAAGGCTGGACCTCCGAGGACGCGAAAGGATTCATAAAAGTGCTCTCCACCCCGCTGCGCGTGTACTACGGCAGCCACCCCGAGGAGGAAAACCTTTAACCGACGCTGTCGCGTCCAATCCTGCATCCCCTCCCTCGCACGGTCTGCGCGAGAGGGAGGTCCGGCGGATGAAAGAACGTTATGGCGGAGAACAAAATAAAGTATTGAAAATGAATAAGATAAAAGCGGGAATAATAGGCGGCGCGGGCTATACGGCCGGCGAACTCATCAGGATACTGGTGAACCATCCGGGCGTGCAGCTCGGCTTCGTCCACTCCGAAAGCAGCGCCGGCAAGAAACTCTACGAAGTGCACGAGGGACTGCTCGGAGACACTCAGCTGTGCTTCAGCGCGGACTTCGACCTGAGCGGCATAGACGTGCTTTTCCTCTGCGGAGCGCACGGGCGAAGCGGAGCGTTCTGGGAGGAGCACGACTGCCCGGAAACCCTGACAGCCATAGACTTGGCCCAGGATTTCAGGGACGAGAGCTGCGGCTACATCTATGGACTGCCCGAGTGGCGGCGCGAGAAAATCAGGGTAGCGGCGAAAATCGCCAATCCCGGCTGCTTCGCCACAGCCATCCAGCTCGGGCTCCTGCCTCTGGCCGCTGCTGGCCTGCTGCACGGGGACGTGAACATCACCGCGATAACCGGCTCCACCGGGGCCGGAGTGAAGCCTTCCGAGACTACGCATTTCAGCTGGCGGAGCTCGAACATCTCAGCCTACAAGCAGTTCACCCACCAGCATCTGAAGGAAATCCGCAGGAACCTCGGCCTGATTCAGGCCGGAAAAACCTTCGAGGTCAGCAGTGCGGAAGGGACGGGTTGCGAGCCAGCCGCCCGGCTGAATTTTATCCCGATGAGGGGCGACTTCGCGAGGGGAATCTTCGCATCCATACATCTGGAATGCCCTCTGAGTCAGGAAGAAGCGTATAAACTGTACGAAGAATACTACGCCTCCGCCCCATTCACCTTCCTTAGCGCAAAACCCGCAGACCTCAAGCAGGTGGTGAACACGAACAAATGCGTCATCTCCCTGGAAGTCCACGAGGGACATCTGGTAATCAGTTCAGTCATAGACAATCTGCTGAAAGGGGCCTCGGGCCAGGCGGTGCAGAATATGAATCTCGCCTTCGGTTTCGACGAGGCCGAGGGCCTGCACCTGAAAGCCTCGGCATTCTGATTTAAAAAATATGCACCCATTCGAAGTATATAAACTCTGGGACATCGAGCCGGTACGCGGCCTCGACACCACCCTCTGGGACAAGGACGGTCACGAATACACCGACCTCTACGGCGGCCACGCCGTCATAAGCATCGGCCACTGCCACCCGCACTACGTGAAGATGCTGCAAACGCAGCTCGAAAAGCTCGGCTTCTACTCGAACGCCGTGCAGAACTCCCTGCAGAAGCAGCTCGCCACCCGACTCGGAAAAGCCTGCGGCTACGACGATTACGCACTCTTCCTCTGCAATTCGGGGGCCGAGGCCAATGAAAACGCTCTCAAGCTCGCATCGTTCGCGACCGGTCGCGCCAAGGCGCTCGCTTTCAGCAAGTCGTTCCACGGCCGCACCGGCGGAGCCGTGTCCGTCACGGACAATCCCTCCATACGCTCCGCGTACAATTCCACCTCCCACGTCACCTTCGTCCCTCTGAACGATGCCGCAGCGGCGGAGCGGGAACTCAGCACCGGAGATTATGCGGCTGTGATAATCGAAGGCATACAGGGAGTGGCCGGCATCTATGAGCCCGAAGACGAGTTCCTCAGAACCCTGCGCAGCCTCTGCGACCGCTTCGGAACCCGCCTTATTCTGGACGAAATCCAGTCGGGCTATGGCCGCAGCGGCCTCTTCTTCGCCCATCAGCGCTCGGGAATCCGGGCCGACATCATAACTGTGGCCAAGGGTATGGCGAACGGCCTGCCGATAGGAGGCGTGCTGATAAGCCCCGACATCAAGCCCCGCTACGGGATGCTCGGAACCACCTTCGGCGGCAACCATCTGGCCTGCACGGCGGCGCTCGCAGTTCTGGAAGTCATAGAAAATGAGCACCTTGTCGATAACGCCGCCAAGGTAGGGGAGCATTTCAGAAAGGCTTTCGCGGGGGACCCGGCGGTCCGGGAGTACCGGGGCAGGGGACTGATGATAGGCCTCGAACTCCGCAGCGGCTTCGACGGCGCCGCGCCGCAGGGATCTGCCTTCTGTGGCCGGAGCCTCAGGGACCGACTGCTCTTCGAAAAGCATTTCTTCACCGGCGCGGCCGGAGCCTCGGTCATCCGTCTGCTGCCTTCGCTTACCCTCAGCACCGAGACGGCGGACCGCTTCATCGCCGCCTGGAGGGAACTGACCGCGGAAGGAGTATAGAGCGTGAGTCCGGAGAGGGAAAGCTATCGCCGGAGACGAAAAAAGGAATTGGCCGGAAGGCCGGGAAAAGAAAAATTGGCCGCAAGGCCGCATAGAGAAAATGAAAGAATTTACAAGCATAACACAATTGGGCGGGCTGCAGCAGGCGCTGTGCGAGGCCGCCCGCGTGAAGAAGACTCCGTTCGCCGACAGCGAACTCGGCAAGAACCGCACTCTGCTTCTGGTCTTTTTCAACAACAGTCTGCGCACGCGGCTCAGCACGCAGAAGGCTGCGCTGAATCTGGGTATGAATGTAATCGTGCTGGACGTGAACCAGGGTGCCTGGAAGCTCGAAACGGAGCGCGGAGTCGTGATGGACGGCGACAAGAGCGAGCATCTGCTCGAAGCGATTCCGGTGATGGGAAGCTACTGCGATATGATCGGAGTGCGCTCGTTCGCCGGGCTGAGCGACAGGGAGAGCGACTATAATGAAGTGATACTGAATCAGTTCATAAAGTACTCCGGCAAGCCTGTCTTCAGTATGGAGGCCGCGACGCGCCACCCGCTGCAGACCTTCGCGGACATCATTACCATCGAAGAGCATAAGAAAAAGGCGAGACCGAAGGTCGTGATGACCTGGGCGCCGCATCCCAAGGCTCTCCCGCAGGCGGTGCCGAATTCCTTCGCGGAGGGTATGATCTACGGCGGCTACGACTTCGTCATAGCCAATCCCGAGGGCTACGACCTCGCTCCGGAATTCACTGAGGGAGCGATAGTTACGCACGACCAGAACGAGGCCCTCAGAGGAGCCGATTTCGTCTATGCGAAGAATTGGTCGGCCTACGAGGGGGAGAATTACGGCAAGGTTCTGAGCCGCGATATGTCCTGGACGGTCACGGCCGAGAAGATGGCCCTGACGGATGGAGCCTTCTTTATGCATTGTCTGCCGGTGCGCAGGAATATGATCGTGAGCGACGAAGTCATAGAAAGCCCGCAGTCTCTGGTGATTCCCGAGGCGGCGAATCGCGTGGTCTCGGCCCAGACCGTAATCCGCAGGATGCTGCTGGGCCTGTAGGGTGGGGTGTAAAAAATCCTCGTGTGGAATTCCGATTTGAATAAAAGCGGTAATGAATACTGATATGATTAAAGTAGTGAAGATAGGCGGCAATGTAATCGACAGTGAAGAGGCCTTGAGGGGTTTCTGCCGGGATTTCGCCGCTCTGAAAGGCCCCAAAGTCCTTGTGCACGGCGGGGGAGTGATGGCAAGCCGCTTTCAGGAGCACCTGGGAGTGCCCGTGCAGATGGTCGAGGGCCGCAGAGTGACGGACGCGGAGACCATCCGGATAGTCACTATGGTCTATGCCGGCTGGGCGGGCAAGCATATCGCGGCGCTGCTCCAGAGCTTCGGCTGCAATGCTATGAGTATGGCCGGCTGCGACGCTTCGGTCATCAAGGCTTCCCGCCGCGCCCCGAAACTCCTTTCGGACGGCTGTACCACAGTGGATTACGGGCTGGTCGGAGACGTGACGGAAGAGTCCGTGGATGCAGCCCCGCTCTCCTCGCTCCTCTCGCTGGGCATCACTCCTGTACTCTGCGCCATCACCCACGACGGGAAGGGTAATCTACTGAATACCAATGCTGACACCATAGCTTCGAGCGTCTGTTGCGCTCTCGGGGCCCAGCTTCTGTACTGTTTCGAAAAGGATGGGGTGCTGCTGGACAGGGACGACCCGGGCAGTGTGGTGAAACGCCTGACTCCGGAAAGCTATTCAAGGCTGCGCTCCGAAGGGAAGATTTCGGACGGGATGATTCCGAAGCTGGACAATGCCTTCGCCGCGCTCGACCGGGGTGCGCTTTCCGTCAGGATTAAAAACGCCGCCGCACTCCTCGATGAGAACGCCGGGACCGAGATTTTTCTAAAAAAACCTTATGAGCATTAGAGCAGTTTCTGAAATTATGGTTACTTTTGCAGTTCGGATATGGAAGTGCGCGGCACTGAAGACGGAAAACTGGCAAAAGGCAGTTTCCGGAAAGCGGGTGATGATTTTTTAAGAATCACTAAGAATCGCCAAGTGACTCTGAGAGTACTTCTTATCACAGATGAAAGAATATATAGACTTGCTTAGAACGATGGTGCGGACACCTTCGCTCTCCTTCGAGGAAGAGGCAGTGGCGGGGGAAATCTGCAAGGCTCTGGAGCGTTTCGGGATAGACTACCGACTTCAGAGGGGCAATATCGTTTCCGTAAACAGGCATTTCTGCCCTTCGAAACCTACACTGGCGCTGGACACCCACATCGATACCGTTCCGGCCGCGGCCGGATATAGCGGAAATCCCTTCGACCCCGGGATGGACGACGGCATAATCCGGGGACTCGGGTCCAACGATGATGGCGGAAGCGTGGTTTCGATGATCGCGGCATTCCGCCATTTTTATGAAATGCCCCTCCCCATAAATCTGATGCTGGTGCTCACCCGCGAGGAAGAATGTTCCGGCCCCGACGGGGCGCGGTGGCTCTATTCGCCGGATGGCCTTTTCCCTATGCCCGACTGGGTGATAGTGGGCGAGCCGACGGGGATGAGGGCGGCCACAAGCGAGAGAGGACTGCTGGTATTGGACGCGAAGGCTCACGGAGTGAGCGCACACGCGGCCACCGGAGAAGGCGTGAATGCATTGTACGCCGCGATGGACGACATAGCGAAACTCCGCGCACACCGCTTCACGCGCATCTCGCCGCTGATGGGGCAGGTGCGGCTCAGCGTCACGCAGATTGCTGCGGGCAGCGCCCACAATGTCATCCCCGACCTCTGCACTTTCGTGGTGGACATACGCCCGACCGAGCAGTACAGCTGCGAGGAGATTCTGAGCGAGCTTCAGGCTCTGTGCAGCAGCGAGTTGCACGCGCGGAACCTGCATAACCGCTCCTCCGCGACACGTCCCGGCTCGCCTCTTCTGGCCGCCGCGCACGCCACGGGACGGGAGACTTTCTCCTCTCCCACCACCTCCGACTGGATGCGGATCGGCTGCGATGCGATAAAGATGGGTCCCGGGGACTCGAAGCGTTCGCACAAGGCTGACGAATACCTGGAGACGAGAGAGCTGGCGGAGGCTATAGAGGTGTATATAAAATATATAGAGGCTTTCTGCGGGATAATTAACGATAAAACGAACTTATATGGCAACACTGTGGAATAAAGGAACGGAGGCGGAAGCGGCAGTGGACCGCTTTACCGTGGGCGAGGACCGGATGCTCGACCTGAAACTCGCCGCGAGCGACATCGAAGGCTCCCGTGCGCACATCGAAATGCTCTGCGGCATCGGCCTGCTCACGAAGGACGAGTATGAAGCCCTCGACGCGGCACTCGCGGGCATCGCCGAGACTGTGAAAGAAGGCAACTTCCGCCTGGAGGACGATGTGGAGGATATCCACTCGCAGATTGAGCTGATGCTCACGCGGCAGCTTGGGGATATGGGAAAGAAAATCCACTCCGGGCGCTCGCGTAACGACCAGGTGCTCACGGACTTGAAGCTCTTCCTTCGCGGCGAGCTAAGGCAGATCCGCGAAGAAATGCTCCGGCTCTTCTCCACCCTCCAGACCCTCAGCGAAAAGCACCGCGAAGTGCTGCTGCCCGGTTACACGCACGCGCAGATCGCAATGCCTTCCTCCTTCGGACTGTGGTTCGGAGCCTACGCCGAGGCGCTCGTGGACGATATGCAGATGCTCCGTGCGGCCTACCGGGTCGTGAACCGCAATCCGCTCGGCTCCGGCGCGGGTTACGGCGGCTCGTTCCCCCTCGACCGTGAGCGCACCACCCGCTCCCTCGACTTCGACTCGCCCGTCGTGAACAGCATCGCGGCCCAGATGGGGCGCGGAAAGACCGAGCTTGCCGTCGCGGGAGCGATAGGGGACATCGCCCTGACTCTGAACAAGTTCGCCTCCGACTGCTGTATGTATATGTGCCCGAATCTCGGCTTCATCCATTTCCCGGACAGCCTCACCACCGGCTCCAGCATAATGCCGCACAAAAAGAACCCCGACGTGTGGGAGGTGATGCGCGGCAGATGTAATCAGATAATGTCCTGCGCGGGCGAAACTGCGATGCTCTGCGGCAATATGCCTCACGGCTATCATCGTGACTTCCAGCTGCTTAAGGAAGTCCTCTTCCCGAACCTCGAACGCCTGCACGACTGCCTGCGGATGGCCGACTTTATGCTCGCGCACATAGAGGTGAACACTAAGATTCTGGACAATCCGCTCTACGCCACTATGTTCACGGTCGAGGATGTGAACCGCCGCACGCTTTCCGGCACCCCGTTCCGCGAGGCGTACAGGCAGGTCGGCACCGAGGTGAACGAGGGGCGCTGGCATTTCGACGCCTCGGGCCTGCAAGCCTCGGACCTGCACCACACCCACCTCGGCAGCATCGGAAATCTCGGCACCGCCCGCATCGTCAGCCTGATGGAGGAGGCCGCAAAATGGTAGGCCGCGCCCGTCTTGTGCTCAGCGACGGCACGGTGATGCACGGCTGGAGCTTCGGCAGCACCCGCCCCCGCAGCGGCGAAGTAGTATTCTCCACCGCGATGGTAGGCTACCCCGAGAGCCTGACTGACCCCTCCTACGAGGGCCAGATACTCTGCGTAAGCTACCCTCTGATAGGTAATTACGGAGTCCCCGAGGACACCCGCGACTCCGACGGACTCTGCAGCAGCTTCGAGTCCGAGCACATACACGTAAGAGGACTTGTAATCTCCAGATACAGCGAAACTTACAGCCATTGGGACGCAGTGAGGAGCCTGGGCGACTGGCTCGACGAAGAGGGAGTCCCGGGCATCTGGGGGATAGATACCCGCGAACTGACTAAAATCATCCGCGAAAAGGGCGTGATGTCCGGAAAGATCATCCCCGAGGGCTGCGACGAGAGCGAACTGGACTTCTATACTTCCGATAATGAGAACCTTGTGGCGAAAGCCAGCTGCAATGCCCCCATCCACTATGGCCAATCCGGAAAGAGAGTGGTCCTGGTGGATTGCGGAGTGAAGCACCGCATCCTGCGCTGCCTGCTCGCCAGGGGAGTGCAAGTCACCAGAGTGCCCTGGAACTACGATTTCAGCACCCTCGACTACGACGGGCTTATGATTTCGAACGGCCCCGGGAACCCCGCTCTGTGCGGCGAAGCCGTGGAGCACATACGCGCAGCGTATGAAGGCGACAAGCCGATTTTCGGCATCTGTATGGGAAATCAGCTGATGGCATTGGCCGCAGGAGCGGCCACCTATAAGCTGAAGTACGGGCACCGCAGCCACAACCAGCCTGTCCGCCTGCTCGGGACAGACCGCTGCTTCATAAGCTCTCAGAATCACGGCTTTGCGGTCGATGTCAGCAGTCTGGGCGAGGACTGGGAACCGCTCTTCGTGAACCTTAACGACGGCACGAACGAGGGCATCAGGCACCGCAGCAAACCTTTCTTCTCGGCGCAGTTCCACCCGGAGGCGTCGAGCGGTCCCGTGGACACGGAGTTTCTATTCGACGAATTCATTTCCAAGTTATGATAAAGAAAGTACTTGTGCTCGGTTCGGGCGCACTTAAAATAGGTGAGGCCGGAGAGTTCGACTATAGCGGCTCCCAGGCCCTCAAGGCTCTCCGCGAGGAGGGTGTGGAAACCGTTCTTCTGAATCCGAACATTGCGACGGTGCAGACTTCCGAGGGCGTGGCGGACCGGGTCTATTTCCTGCCCGTGACCCCGTATTTCGTGGAGAAAGTCATAGCCAAGGAGCGTCCGCAGGGGATTCTGCTCTCCTTCGGCGGGCAGACCGCGCTGAACTGCGGCGTGGAGCTGTACCGCAGCGGCATTCTGGAAAAGTATGATGTCCAGGTACTTGGCACGCCCGTGCAGACCATTATGGACACCGAGGACCGCGAGCTTTTCGTAAGACGCCTCGACGAGATCGAAGTGAAGACCATACGCTCGCACGCCGTGGAGTCCATCGAGGAGGCGCGGCGGGCGGCGGCCGAGATAGGCTACCCGGTCATTCTCCGCGCCGCGTACGCACTCGGAGGACTCGGAAGCGGCTTCTGCGACGACGAGAAGGAATTGGACGCTGTAGCGTCCAAGGCATTGGCGTTCTCGCCGCAGCTGCTCATAGAGAAGTCTCTGCGCGGCTGGAAGGAAATCGAGTACGAAGTGGTGCGCGACCGCTACGACAACTGCATCACCGTCTGCAATATGGAGAATTTCGACCCGCTCGGCATCCACACCGGCGAGAGCATCGTGGTCGCTCCCTCGCAGACTCTCTCGAACGAGGAGTACCACTTCCTGCGCAGGATGGCGATAAAGATCGTGCGGCACCTCGGCATAGTGGGCGAGTGCAATGTCCAATACGCTTTTTCCCCCGACGGTGAGGATTATCGCGTGATCGAAGTCAACGCGCGTCTCTCGCGCTCCTCGGCCCTCGCGTCGAAGGCCACCGGCTATCCGCTCGCGTTCATCGCGGCCAAGCTCGGCCTCGGCTACGGTCTGCACGAGCTGAAGAACAGCGTCACGAAGACCACTCCGGCATTCTTCGAACCGGCATTGGACTACGTCGTATGCAAGATTCCGCGCTGGGATCTGGCGAAGTTCAAGGGCGTTTCGCGCGAGATCGGGTCGAGTATGAAGAGCGTCGGCGAGGTGATGGCCATCGGGCGCAACTTCGAGGAGGCGCTGCAGAAGGGTCTGCGAATGATCGGGCAGGGCGCGAACGGCTTCGTCTGCAACAAGCCGTACAAGGTCGAGGACCTCGATTGGGCGCTGACCCACCCGACCGACACGCGCATCTTCGCCATCGCCGCCGCCTTCGAGAGCGGCTACAGCGTCGAGCGCATCCACTCGCTCACGCACATCGACAAGTGGTTCCTAGACCGCCTCCAGCACATCGAGAACGTCTATCGCACGCTCGAAACCTACTGTCCCGCAAGCCTTTGCATATCTGCGGACTGCGTCCAATCCGGGGCTTCCTCGGCTGCTGCGGCCTATGCGGCTGCTGCGGCCTCCTCTGCTTGCGCGGCCCCCCTCTCACCCCTGGCCGCGCTCCGCTCTCTCCCTTGCGAACTGCTGCGCGAAGCCAAATGCCTGGGCTTCTCGGACATACAGATTGCCCGAGTATTCGGGCTCAGCGAATCGGAAGTGCGCACGCATCGCCTTTCGCTCGGGCTCAGACCTTTCGTCAAGCAGATTGACACCCTCGCGGCGGAATTTCCCTCCGACACTAACTACCTCTATCTGAGCTACAACGGCTGCGCCGACGATGTCTCCTTCACGGAGCCTTCCGCTGAGCCGCCCGTAATCGTGCTCGGCTCCGGGGCTTACCGCATCGGCAGCAGCGTCGAATTCGACTGGTGCGGCGTGAACACTCTCCAGGCCCTGCGCAATGCGGGCCGCAAAGCCATAATGATAAACTATAACCCCGAGACCGTCTCGACCGACTACGACAGCTGCGACCGGCTCTATTTCGACGAACTCAGCTATGAGACCGTGATGGACATATGCGCTCTTGAAAAGCCTATGGGCGTGGTGGTCAGCGTGGGCGGACAGATTCCGAACAATCTCGCCCTTCCTCTTTCCCTCTCCGGCGTAAGAATTCTGGGCACGGGGGCCGAGGACATCGACCGGGCTGAAGACCGGAACAAATTCTCTTCCGTCGTGGATGCTCTCGGGATAGACCAGCCTAAATGGCGTGAACTCACAACCCTCTCTGACATAGACAGTTTCGTGGACGAAGTGGGCTTCCCCGTATTGGTCCGCCCCTCTTACGTGCTTTCCGGAGCCGCGATGAACGTGTGCTACAGCCACGAAGACCTGCATCATTTTCTGGAACTCGCCGTCGAGGTTTCCGAGGAGCATCCGGTGGTGATTTCCGCCTTTATGAAAAGGTGCAAGGAACTCGAATTCGACGCTGTCGCGGACGGCGGCCGGATAGTGGCGGCGGCGCTTTCTGAACATATCGAGTACGCCGGAGTGCATTCTGGCGATGCCACAGTGCAGTTCCCCGCCCGCAAAGTGCTTCCGGCCACAAGGGAGAAAATCATTGCCGCCGCGAAGGCCATAGCTGCCGAGCTGCATATAACGGGGCCGTTCAATATCCAATTCCTGGCCACGAAGGATTATGTTAAGGTCATCGAATGTAATCTGCGGGCTTCCAGAAGCTTCCCTTTCGTGTCGAAAGTGATGAAAGTGAATCTTATAGAACTCGCCACCCACTGTATGCTCGGGGAGCACCCGGAGCCGGTGGGGATGAGAGAGCCTTCCTATACGGGTGTGAAATGTTCGCAGTTCTCCTTCGCGAGGCTCAGTCAGGCGGATCCGGTGCTGGGCGTGGATATGTCTTCCACCGGAGAAGTGGGCTGCATAGGGGAGGACCTCGATGACGCCCTTCTGAAGGCGATGCTTTCCGTGGGGCACAGGATTCCGCAGAAGGCGGTGCTGATTTCTTCCGGAGATGCGGGCCAGAAATCGGATATGCTGCCGGCCTGCAGGCTACTATCCGAAATGGGCCTCAAGATTTACGCCACCGGCGGCACCTGCACCTTCCTCACGGAACACGGTGTCCGCTGCCTCCGCGCCCTCTGGCCGAGCGAAACAGGGGAGGGAGCGGGTTCTGGTCTTGGTTCTGGTTCGGGTGCGGTATCTAACCCGGCCTCAGCCGCTGCTTCAAACCCAGGCTCAGCACCAACCTCAGCCCCGGCTTCCGCCGTCGCCTCCACCGCAGCTTCGGAACCGCCGGCCGCACTGGACCTCATCAAGAGCCACGCAGTCGACCTCGTTATCACGATTCCCAAGAACTTCAGCCGAGGCGAACTCACTAACGGCTATTACATCCGCCGCGCAGCCGTCGACTTCAATGTTCCGCTGATAACGAACTCCCGCCTCGCCACGGCCTACATCATCGCCCTCCACCGCCGCCCTCTGGACTCCATCACCATCTGACCGCTCACGCATCCCTGTCATCCTCGGCCCCTTTGTTCGTCATTGCCGGCTTTTTACGTCATTGCCGCCTCCT
>JAUMVX010000006.1 GCA_030529945.1 Bacteroidia bacterium
CGTTCAATTAATTATCTTACTTCATCAATGATATCCCCTCACATTCCGGCGGCAATGTTATTTAAAAAAAATCTATTATTGTATATATTTTATGCAAAGATTTTACCCCCCCCCGTAATTAAATATTTTTAATATAGTGATTAACAATGCTTTATATTTATAAAAATTATGCGCTCGCTGTGATCCTTGTCATGCCCGACCTGCGTTACGTCATGCCCGACGTGCTCGGGCATCCCGTGGCTCGAAGGGATCGCCGGTCGGGGCCGGCGATGACGGGAAAAGTGGGGCCGGCGATGACGAAAGAACAAGCCGGCGGTGACGGGGAAGGCGGCGCTTCCTCGCGGCTCAAAGGCCGGTGCATTGGCGGCCACGAAAAAGGGGAAAAACGTGGCCTTCGATGTACTTTCACACATCGAAGGGATAAGGTAAAACGTTTTTTCGTGGCCGTCAATGCACTATTATGGTGTCAGTCACAGAAGTCAAGGTCGCCTGTGAGGGGCAGGGGCCAATGACGGGGCTACGCTCCTGTGAGGAGAGGAAGGGGCCGATGGGGATGGGGTCAGAGGGTGCTGCGGAGGGTGAGGGACTCGGGGTCGGCGATGACGTAGAAAGGCGGGATCGCCGGTCAAGCCGGCGATGACGGAATCAGAGGATGCTGCGGAGGGTGAGGGTTTCGGGGCCGACGGTGAGGGTGACATCCGGGAGGTGCGAAGGGGAGGCGGAAGGAAGGTGCGAAGGGTCGGCGGAAGGGAGGGAGCGGATGAGGATCTGGGCGTAGCCCTGGAATGGGGTGATGGTGAGGGTGTTGCGTTCGGCTGGGGTGCGGCCGGTAGGGCGTTCGGTGTATTTGAAGCCGGGGTCGCCGTTGCCCCAGCCGAGAAGTTCGGCGTTTTCGACGCGGACTTCGAGGGAAGGGAGGGAGGTGCAGATGTCTATGATGACCACATCGAGTCCGTCGGGGGCGAGGGTGAGTTTCGAAGGGGTGAGGGTGATGTCCGGAAGTGGGGCCGGGTAGCGGTCAGAGGCCACCTTCCTGCCGGCTCTGTAGCCCACAGCAGAAAAAACAGTTCCGGAGGTCGGAGCGGAGGTGGTGGAGGAACCCGAAGCGGCGATGGCAGCGGAATAGGTCCCGGAGGTCGGAGCGGAGGTGGTGGAGGAACCCGAAGCGGCGACGGTAGAGGGTGAGGTTCCCGAATCCGGAGAGGAATAAGGGAGAGGGGAGGAGGCTATCGAGGTGGAGGTGGTGGAGGAACCCGAAGCGGCAGCGGAACCCGAAGCGGCGGCAGTAGAAGAAGAGGCAGCAGTAGAAGCAGCTACAGCAGAGGAAGCCCCCGAAAGCTCCCCGACTTTCCAGACGAGATGGCCGTCCACGGGCATCTTCTTAAGTCCCAGATTCTTGCGGCCGGCGAAAAGCCTGACCTCGTCGCAGTTCGAATAGACCCAGACTTCCCCGTCATAAGGCCCGCAGATATGCACCAGCGGCTCATCCGTCCAGACAGACTTCAGGTAGAAAGCCTCATCCTTCGGGAAACCGCAGTAATCCAGAATGCCGAACTGCGACCCAGTGGCGGGCCAGCGCATAGGGTTAGGCTCCCCGCGATAGTCGAAGCCCGTCCAATAGAACAGCCCCAGAGCCCACGGACGCTCCTTGTAGAACTTCCAGCCTTCCTCTATGATATTCACGCGCCGCAGCGAATCCACACGGTTTATCGGCGTCATCCAGCCTCTCTCCGGCACGGTCGCATAGACCCCGCGCGTTCCGCAGCCCGAAGTCTCCTCCGTCCCCACCGCACACTTCGCCGGGAAAAGCCTGTGATAATCGTCCACCGGATTCTGACGGATATAATTGTAACCGAACACATCCACGCCCTTCACCAGCTCGGGTCCTCCCGAATTGCCGTAAGTCACAGGCCGCGTAAGGTCCAGAGAATGCACGAACTCGCTCATTATGAGAGCAATCTCGCGTCCGGCCTCACTATGCTCCAGAGCCCATTCCTCGTTGCCGACACTCCAGAAGAAGACGCAAGGATGATTCCTGTCGCGGTCGATCATATTCCTCAACTGCTCCAGCTGCTCGTTCACTCCGAACTGCCGGTTCTCGTCAATTACCGCCATACCCAGCTCGTCGCAGAGAGAGAGCATCGAAGGCGAAGCGCAGTTGTGCGAACAGCGTATAGCATTGAAACCGAACTCCTTGAGACGCATAATCCTGTAGCGCCACACTTCGTCTGGCACCCCCACACCCACTCCCGCGTGGTCCAGATGCAGGTCGCAACCCTTGAGTTTCAGCGGATTGCCGTTCACCAGCAGCCCACGTTCGGGGGAAAATTCGAGAGTGCGCACCCCGAAACGGCAGCTGAAGGAGTCCGACAGCCGCCCGTCATAGAGCAGCTCGACCCGGAGTGTATAAAGATACGGATCCTCGATGCTCCACGGACGCTCCGCACGCTCCACAGACGCTCCGGAAGCGTCCAATATCGTGATTCTGCGCGAGATAAGAGCGGGATTGGCCGACGCGTCGGCCAATGTATATTGCATATTTATGCAGGAAGGGTCGACATAGACGGGCTGCGAACCCTGCGCGAGGGTCCAGACGCTGCCGTCGGAGCATTTCTGCTGAATCTCAAGCGAATAGGCTTTCAGGGCGACAGGGCCGGCGGTGTGCAGGCGGACGTGGCGGTAGATGCCCGCGCCCTCGTAATACCAGCCCTCCTCGGTCGAAGCGTCACAGCGGACGGTGATGACGTTGTCCCCGCCGTAGTTAAGGTACGGGGTGAGGGTATAGACGCGCGAGGAGTAGCCGCTCAGCTCGTGGCCGAGGTAGAAGCCGTTGCAGAAGACCTGGCTGTTGCGGAAGACGCCTTCGAATTCTATGCTGATCTGCTTTCCCTTCTCGGACTCGGGAATGTAGAGGTGACGGCGGTACCAGCCCACGGAATTCTCCGGATACTTCCAGCCTATGCATTTGTAGCCGTGCGAATGGCTCGCCTCTCCGCTGTAGGGCAGGTCCACCGCCCAGTCGTGCGGCAGGCTGACCCGCTGCCAGTCGGAGTCGTCGAAGGCGGGCATTATCGGTGCGAGGCTGCCTCCCGTGCTCTGAGCCTTGCAGTAGTAGGTGAAATACTCTGTACCGTGCTGAAAGTCAGCCTCCATCGAAGAGGCGTCGCCGAGGGCGAAAGTCCAGCCCTCGTCCAGAATCTGGGTATTCGGAGCGAAATCGGCATCGGGCAGGGTGTTCTGGGCTAAAGACGGAATGGCCGCAAGAGAGAATAATAATATGGAGAGCAGTTTTCGCATAAGCGGGCAACCTGAGTGATGGTGAAAAATAATCAGGAATCACTAAAATCCTTCGGAAATCAGTGATTCCTGAAAAAAACTATTAAAGCTCCAGTGTCAGGACGTGATGTCCCGGTGAGTACGGTATGAATTCGGACTTGCCTCTGCAGCTGTTGTGCACCGTGATGTCATAGACGGCGTCGCGGAAGACGCGGTGGATCCGGTATTCGCTTATATGCGCCGGCAGGCAAGGTTTTACTGTAAGCCCGTCATAGCCCGGATAGATTCCGAGCAGGTATTCGGAAACGGTGTACCAGTTCCAGGCCGCCGTGCCCGTGAGCCAGCTGTTCTTGCCCTCGCCCGGCTTCGCGGCCTCCTTGCCGGCCACCATCTGACAATACACATACGGCTCCACCTTGTGCAGGCTCTGGTCCTTCACGAACGCCGGGGAAATCTTGCAATAATGCTCCCAGGCGTCGTCGGCGCGGCCCGCGAGGGCTTCTCCTATGATGACCCAAGGGTTATTGTGGCAGAAGATGCCGGCGTTCTCCTTGTAGCCCTGAGGGTAGGAGGAGATTTCACCGTATTCGATATAGTATCTCGTGTAGGCGGGACTGAGGAGCACTATGCCGTGCTCCGAATCGAGCAGCCGTTTAGTGGAGTCGAGAGCCTTGTCGCACATACCCTTGCCGGCCCCGATGCGTGCCATAGTGCACCAGCCCTGGCTCTCGATGTAGATCTTGCCCTCGGCGTTCTGGTGCGAACCTATCTTGCCGCCGTAGAAGTCGTAGGCGCGGAGGAACCACTTCCCGTCCCAGCCGTACTCCTCCACGGCCTCGCACATACGGTCCACCCATTGGGTGACGGAACGGGAGGTGCGCTTGCCGTCCCGGACCACTTCCGCGACGGGACTGCAGTGAGGATGGTCTTCGAAATATTTCAGAAGCTCCGCGAGGTCACGTCCCACGACCACGTAGAGTCCGGCTATCATAAGGGATTCAGCCTTGCTGCCGAAGGTCCTGTTTCCGGTGGTCTGGAAAGACTCGTCGGGGTTGTCGGAGAAGCAGTTCAGATTCAGGCAGTCGTTCCAGTCGGCTCGGCCTATGAGCGGCAGGCCGTGGGGGCCGAGATTCTGATGTACCCGGCTGAAACTGATGAAGATATGCTCCATCAGTGTCTTCTCGCTGCCCGGCACGTTGTCGAAAGGCACCTTCTCTTCGAGGATGCTGAAGTCCCCCGTTTCCTTCAGATAGGCGAAGGTTCCGAAGAGGAGCCAGAGAGGGTCGTCGTTGAAGCCGGAGCCGATGTCGTTGTTTCCCCGACGCGTAAGCGGCTGATACTGATGATAGCAGCTGCCGTCCGGGAACTGGGTGGCGGCGATGTCGAGGATGCGGGTGCGGGCGCGTTCCGGGCATTGGTGGACGAAGCCCACCAGATCCTGGTTCGAGTCGCGGAAGCCCAGACCCCGGCCGATGCCGCTCTCGAAGAAGCTCGCGCTGCGGGACATATTGAATGTCACCATACACTGGTACTGGTTCCAGATGTTCACCATACGGTCCAGGGCGGGAACGGCGGATTGGACGCGGAAGCGTCCGAGGATGTCGTCCCAGTAGCGGATGAGTTCGCTGAACGCTTCGTCCACCTTCGCGCAAGTGCTGAACGCGCGGAGGATTTCGTAGGCTCTGCTCTTGTTTATGAGAGCGGAGCAGGACGTGAGCGCGTCGCCCGCGAACGGGGTGCCTTCGATGCTCCGGGCGATGGATGCAAGGGTCTCGGGATCAAGCTGATTCTCGAATTTCTCCTCCGGCGGCATCTCGACGTAGCCGAGAATGAAGATGAGGTCGCGGGACTCGCCGGGAGCGAGGGTGAGGTCCAGGCAATGCGAGGCGACGGGACTCCAGCCGTGGGCGAGAGAGTTCCGGGGAGCGCCGGCGAGCACGGTCTGAGGAGCTTCGAAGCCATCATACAGGCCGAGGAAGGACTCGCGGTCAGTGTCGTAGCCCGCTATCGGGGCGTTCACGCCGTAGAAGGCGTAATGGTCGCGCCGCTCGCGGTACTCGGTCTTGTGGTAGATGACGCTCCCCTGCACCTCGACTTCGCCGGTCGAGAAGTTTCTCTGGAAGTTCTCCATATCGGTGGAGGCGTTCCAGAGGCACCATTCCACGAAGGAGAAGAGGCGGAAGGATTTGGTCGCCGCGCTCAAGTTGGTGAGCGTGAGCTTCTGAATCTCGCAGCGGCGGCCGATCGGCACGAAGAAAAGCGCCGAGGCACGCAGGCCGTTCTTCTCGCCGGTGATGCGGGAGTAGCCCATACCGTGGCGGCACTCGTAGAAGTCGAGCGGGGTTTTAGTCGGTTTCCAGCCCGGGTTCCAGACGGTGCCGCCGTCGCTGATGTAGAAATACCGGCCGCCGGCATCCATAGGGACGCCGTTGTAACGATAGCGGGTGATGCGGCGGAAACGAGCGTCGCGGCAGAAGCTGTAGCCGCCGGCGGTTCCGGACACAAGGGAGAAGAAATCCTCCGTTCCCAGGTAATTTATCCACGGCCAGGGGGTCGCGGGTTCAGTAATCACGTATTCACGAGCGCTGTCGTCGAAATGACCGTATTCCTTCATAAGGTATGTAGCAGGTAAGGTTTCAGTAATCGGGAAGCCGTTTCAGGCGGCTTCCCGCGGGTTTAAAGGTTTTTGTTTCTGTCTATCAGTTCTTTAAGTCTCCCGACCGAAAGGCCGGTGCGCAGACCGTCCGGGGCGGTGTGCAGGCAGTAGTCCACGAGGCGGTCCACGGAACTGCGGGCCACGTGCAGACGGGTGTCGCAGGAGGCGTAGTAAATATATACCGTGCCGTCTTCATCTGCTGTCCAGCCGTTCGAGAAAAGCACGTTCATAACGTCCCCTACGTACTCCTCTCCTTCCGGCGCCATAAAGAAGCCGGCCGGCTCCGCGATAACACGCGCAGGGTCTTCGAGCGAGGTCATATACATATAGAGGACATATCTGAGACCGGAAGCGCAGCCGCGCACGCCGTGGGCCAGATGCAGCCAGCCCCGCGGGGTCTTTATCGGAGCGGGGCCTTCGCCGTTCTTCAGTTCCTTCACGGTATGGTAGTGGCGCAGATTTATGATCTTCTCTTCGCGGACTTCGGCGTGCGTGATGTCGTCCACGAGGGCCCAGCCTATGCCTCCGCCCTTGCCGGCATCGATAAAACCGTACTGCGGACGCGTGTAGAGGGCATATTTTCCGTCCACGAACTCCGGATGCAGGACTACATTGCGCTGCTGCGACTTCGACTTCAGGTCAGGAAGCCGCTCCCAGTTCTCGAGGTCTTTCGTGCGGGCTATGCCGGCGCAGGCCACGGCCGAGGAGAGGTCCCCCTCCGGGGCTGCGGGGTCCTTGCGCTCCACGCAGAAGATGCCGTAGATCCAGCCGTCCTCGTGCGCGGTGAGGCGCATATCATAGACGTTCACGGCAGGCTCTCCGAACTCCGGCATAGTCACCGGATAGTCCCGGAAGCGGAAACCGGACACGCCGTCCTCACTCTCGGCCACGGCGAAGAAGGATTTGCGGTCGGCTCCCTCCACGCGAGCGGCGAGCACGTATTTCCCGTTCAGCTTGATGGCGCCGGCATTGAACACCGCGTGTATGCCGAAGCGCTCCTGAAGGTAAGGATTAGTCGCGGGGTTAAGGTCATACCTCCAGAAAAGAGGGGCGTGTGCGCCGGTGAGCACCGGATTCTCATATCTTTCATATACGCCGTTCACATAGACCGGCGCATTCGTGCGGGTCAGAAGCTGCTCGTGGTTCATTTCGAGCAGGGCGAGTCTTTCCTTGAAGTCCATACGCTATTTCAGAAATATAGTTCTTTCGTTCCTGTAGAATTCGATGAAGTCCTCAGCGTCCGCCGAGCCTTCGAAAGGGGCGTAGAAATGTCCCGGCTTGTCCCAGGCGTTCCTCCAGGTCAGCACGTAGCAGACAGGAGCATCCGCGACGCCGTCGAGCAGCACCTCCGTCCACCACTTCGGATAAGGGATGCCCTCGAAGCCCGTCTCGCTGACGGCTATGAGTTTCCCGTGCTCAGCGGCGAACTCGGCCATATACTTGAGGTCGAAGCGCATACGTTCGATGAAATATATGCTTGCCGCCGCGAGCCGCTCCTGCTCGGAGGCGAACTTCGCAGGGTCCTCGAGGAACTGGTACTGGTCCACGCCCAATATGTCCACGTACTCGTCACCCGGGTAGCGGCTGAAATACTCCTCCGCCGAAATATCCGAATTGGGCGAATACGCCCAGACTATGTTGTCGAGGCCGCGACCGCTCATATAGTCGCGCGTCAGGCGGTAGAGCGCGATGTACTGTTCGGGGGTGCAGAGCTTGCCGCCCCACCAGAACCAGCTGCCGATGTTCTCGTGCCAAGGTCTGAAAATCAGCGGAATGAGCTTTCCGTCCGCGTCGCGCAGCGAGAGCAGGAAGTCCGCCGTGCGGCCGAGCCATTCCATAAACATCCCGTGTCCGGCTCCGCCGTCCAATACGTATTCCACGACTTCCGCGCTGCTGATGTCCCAGGCGTCGCCTCCCGTGAGAGGGTTTCGCGAGTGCCAGGAGAAGGTCACGATGCCGCCTTTAGCCACGTGCGAGACTGCGGCGCGGCGCATAAGAGCGAAGTCCACGCTGTCCAGATTCGCGGCATCGCCCATTTCGATGCCTCCCAGGTCGAAGCCGACCATACCCGGCGCACTGCCGCAGACCGCCGCGACGTCGCTACGTTCGAGCGGGTCGTTCTCGACGTCCTCGACTCTCCAGCTGTGCCCGTAGACCGCGTCATCCTGATGCGCGTAGTAGAATTTTCCCTCGGCCGCCGCGGCGTCCAATCTCGCCAGCAGCTCCCCGGCCGGGGTCCCGGTCTCTTTCGGGCCGCAGCAGCCGATGATGGCCAGGGCCGCGCCCGCAGTAAGAATGGTGTTGGTGATAGTTTTCATAATGATTATTTAAGGGATATTATTTAAGGGATGGAATGTCGTTTCTGTTCAGTATGCGGCTGCCCGCAAGGGTTTTCTTCCAGTCGTCGGCGGTGTTGTTCCAGGAGTAGGAGCCGTCGGAATTCTTCGCGTAGAAGACCGGATGACCGTCCTCGAAGTTGCACCAATTCATCATATAGCCCCACGGAGCATCCTCGGCGAAGGCTCCGTCGATGTCGAGAAGGTTTCCGAACTCGCTGAGAACCACCATCTTGGCACCTTTCACGGAATTGTTTATATATTTGAAGGCCTCCGACTGGGTGGTTCCCTTGGCCTCGTAGAGGTCGGCCCCCACGATGTCCACATATTCGTCTCCCGGATACCAGGCGCGTGCTTCGCCCAGGTCCGTGCTGACATTGCCGGTATGCTTGGTCTGGACGGTCCAGACCCAGATGAGGTTGTCAAGACCGTAGGTGTTCTGAAGAGTGTCGCGAAGATATTTCCAGAGCTTCACGCAGGCATCCGCCCCTTCGAAGCCCCACCAGAACCACGCTCCCCAGACATAGTCGCCCGCCGCCTCGTGCAGCGGTCTGAAAAGCACCGGGATGCCCTCATCCTGAAGCAGGGTCATATAGCCGGCGAGCTTCTCTATCTGGGCTTTCATCACGGCGTTCTGCCAGGTCCCCTCCTTCAGGGCGTTCTCCACTCCGAAGGTTTTGGTGGTATATGAATAGTTGTTCAGCTCCGTCTCCCCTTCCCTGGACGGCACTGTCCAGTGCCAGCCTATCTGGATGATGTTTCCCGCTTCCCAGGCCTCCTTCACCGGAGTGATGTCGCCGTAGTCCGGACAGCCGTCCCAGGACTTGGCAGGCCAGTTCAGGAAGAGATAGTCGAAGCCGACGATGGCCGGATATTTGCCGGCGGCCGCCGCTATGGCATCGGTGTAGGTGGTCTCCCAGGCGGTCCCGCCCATAGCCCCGCTGAGGGTCTTCCTGCCATAGTTCTTCAGAAGATAGTCATAGAGCTTCTTCGCGCCCTCCGTAGCGTCAGGGTTGGTGAGGGATGCGGCGGGATTCCTGTCATAGTCCCCCTCGCCCGGGTCCGGCTTTTCCTCCTCCTTCATCGTGAAAGTGTAGGTGATGGCCTTGGCATCATTGTCCTTGAAGCCGCTGATCACGCCTTCGGGGATGCTGAGGGTGTAGGACGTGCCGGCAGTCAGGGAAGAGAGCGAGACGGTGACATCCGCATTATAGGCGTTCACCCTGCTGATGAGCGCCCCGCCGTCTATGCTCATCTTCGCGTACTGGGCCGAAGTGCTCTTCACGTTCTGGTCGAAAGTGAATACCACATCGAGGCTCGTGCCCGTAAGATCCGTAGCCCCGTTGGCGGGACTGCAGGAGAGCAGGACAGGGGCCGCCGCCTGCTCTTTCTTCTCGGGGTCGTCCTTTTTGCAGGACGAAAAGACCGCCGCGGCGGCGAGGGCCGTCAGCGCGAATGCGGCAAAATGTCTTCTTAAGGTCAACATATCGATGACGTGTAAAACTTTGAGTCTTGCTCCCGGAGGAGGGGTCAGCCTCCTCCGGGAAAATATTCTACATAAAGGTGAATTTCGTGAAGGTGATGCCCTTACCCTGACAGATAAGCGCATAGCCCCACCAAGCCTTAGTAGTGAGTGCGGTATAGATCTCGCCGGTGGCCTTGAAGCTTACATAGCCCTTGGAGATGGCCTCCGGAGAGTTCTTGGCATTGAACTGGTTCGGAGCGTCATCCGAAAGGTTCAGAGCGTTCAGAGCGTTCCAGTGGCCGTCGAAGAGCTGAATCTGCCACTCGGTCTCGGACTCCGCCGTGAAGTAAAGTCTGATTTCGCAGCCTTCCTCCAGACCAGCGTTGACCCAGTCGTCCTCGGTACCGATCTGGAGATTGTTATTGTAATCCGGTCCGGTATATTCGGAGCCTTCCCAGACTACCTTCTCGGTCGCGCCGTAGTGGACGAGACTTACGCCCGTGATGATGACGCCTTCGCCCTGGCACTGGTATGCGCCGCCCCAGCCTGTATCCTGATTCGTGAGTTTGGCGAGGATGTCCGCAGTCACGTTGAACGCGAAGTAGCCGGAAGAAGTGTCGAAGTTGTCGGTGTTCACGGTGCTTCCGCCGTCAAGCTCCGCGATGGAGAGCTCGTCCCAGTGACCCGCAAGGTTCTTGAACTGCCACCAGTCGTTGTATGCGGTGAAGTAAACCCTGATCACGTCGCCCTCGGCTATGCCCGCATCCTGGAACGCGTTAGGAGTTCCGAGGTAAGGGGAGTTGCCCCAGGAGGAGAGATCCTCGCTGCCTTCCCAGATGAAGGTCTCGGTATAAGGAGCCGTGATCTCGAAAGGAACAGGCCAAGTGAGTTCGGAGCCGTCCACGAGGGTGAGAACGAGGCGATATACGCCGGGGCCTATGCCCTCGGGAATACCGAAAGCCATAGCCTCGTTGCTGCGGCTGGTGAAATTCGTGACTTTCTTGCCCTTGATGGAGATGGTCTCGATGTTCTGGAGATTGCTTCCCTCTATGGTGATGTCACGACCGGAGCTGTATGACGGCTTGGTGAACTTGATGGACACGGCGTTGTCATAGCTTACGCTGACCTCCTCGGATACGCTCTCGTAACCGCTTTCCGCGACTACGGTGAACGGACCGGTGTAGGCCTGGTCAGAGACCATCACCGTGAGAGTTCCGTTGTCCTTCACCTGATATGTGCACTCGATGAAGCTTTCGGTCTCATTTCCGATCTTCACCGTGGCGGCGAGGTCAAGGTCAGTTCCGTAGATTTCGATCTCGGTCTTTCCGGCCACGGCCTCGGTAGCGCTCAGGGAAGTGATGACAGGCTTGACGACTTCGATTTCAGGGGTCTGCGCCTGCTTGCCGGACTCGAGGGTCACGGTGACAGCGCCGTCCTTTGCGGCCGCCGGGATGACGGTGTAAATCTTGCCGTCCTTATAGGTGAAGGAAGCCTCGGCGTTCACGAAGTCGAGCTTGCTCACCAGGTCCAGGTCGGAACCGCTGATCTCGACCTCGACTCCCGCCTTGTAGCGGCTGTCCGCCGCGAGGGACTTTATCTCGAGGTCAGCGACGCTGACCGTCTCTATCTTACTTGTGGTGTAAACTTTCGCACCGTATGAATAGAGCAGGATAGGGCCGTCGGTAGCGGTGGCCGGGAGCTTTATCTCGATCTTCGTAGCGTCTGAGCTTACGGTGAAGTCCACATCCATCGCGCCCTGCAGGTCGATGGTCTCGATCATATCGAGATGCTCACCGTCGATGACGATGACATCGCCGAGCTTGTAAGGGCCCTTGTTTGTGAATGTGACGGTAGGGTCGCCCACTTCGAGCTCTTCAGGAGCATATACCGTGTTCGGGATGCTGTTCTGGTCCGTGAGCTCATTCACGTCGGATACGCGGATGAAGCCGCTGATGGCATTCGCCGGGACTTTCACCTTGAGTTCGTGGCGGGACTGGGCTTCGAATTCGGTGACATAGGCGTCGCCCTCGAAGATCACTTCCTTCACTATGTTAAGGTATTCGCCCTTGATGGTGACGACGTCACCCGAGAGCACCTCCGACGGAGAGAAAGAGTCTATCCCGATGGCCTCGGTGAATGTCAGGTCGGAGAGGGAGCTGTACTCCACTCCGTCCCTGTCCACGATGGAAATCTTGCCCGGCTGAGGGCCTTCGAGCGGCACGGTGAAGCGGATTTCCGCCTGTGTGCCGGATTTGACCACCGTATAGTCCGTCACGGAAACCCCGCCCTGGAGACGGATTTCCTTGACGTCCTGGAGATTGCTTCCGAGGATGCGGAGCTCGCCGCCGCGCATCGCCGGGTTAGGTGCGAAAGCGGTGAATTTCACGCCGTCGCCGTACTGGTCGGTGTCAAGAGCCTCCTCCTTGCAGCCTGTGAAAGCCGCGAAAGAAACGAGAAGGGCTGCAAGAGCTGAATATTTCAGTATATTTTTCATATTCTGTCCTCCTTATGTTATTTGCAAGGCACCACGCGGATGTTGTCGATCTGGACCAGAGGGGTGCAAGGCGTACCCTCGCCGTCAGAGCTGCCCGCAGCGAAGAAGATTTCGAAGCCCGCGAACGAGTCTGCCGAGAGCTGGCCGGAAGCCTTGCCGCCGCCCCAGTCATATACGAATTCGCTTTCGATAGGGAAGGAAACGGTGATCCATTTGCCGCCGGTGTCGAACGACCCGGTAGCCTGCCAAGGCCTGTACATAACGCGCGGCAGGGAGATGGTCTCATCGTGGAAATAGGTGTTGTTAGCCGTTCCGAGGGTACACATATTCAGGCTCGCGAAGTAGATCTGCATAGGGCAGCCGGTCCAAGGATGGTCGGCAGGGATGCGCATCTCGAACTTGAGGGCCATATTCGCGAAGTTCGTGAAATCCGCCACCTTCGTGAGGTCGATGCCGTCCGGATCCTCGTAGGTCTCGGGAGAGTTCCAGTTGCCCGGCCAGTACTCGAAGTGGTAGCCGGTATCGTTCCAGTCGCTGCCGTCGCACTTGAATACTGTGGCCGCGTCGTAGAGCTGCAGATAATTCCCGTCGATGGAGTTTTCGTCGCTCTGGATGGTCTGGTTGTGCCAGCCGTGGTTGCCTCGCGCGTCATCGAAGGAGAAGAGCATATTGCGGCTGTCCCTGTATTCGAAGAGGGATTGGGCTGTGCCCGAATCGGTGGTGACTTTAATCTTGCCCGGCTGTGCTCCGTCCGGAACGACCACGTCGAAGGAGTCGATGGTGACGTTGGAGATGGTAGTCGCGTCGGCTCCAGGGAACGACACTGTCAGAGGCTCGGCGAAGTAGCTGCCCTTTATGGTGACGGTCTCGCCCGGCAGCGCCCACTCGAAGGACATAGATGTGATCTTCGGAGCAGGGAGGAGCACCTTGAAGTCATAGTCCACGACTGTGCTGTCGCGGGTGATGAGATAGAGCTTGTCGGTAGCCTCGCCCGGGAGATTCTTCGGGACTGCCACCACGAGGGTGTTCTTCGTTATGAAGCTGGTGTTCAGAATGGCGGGCTGGTCATTGAAGTAGATGTCGTGCACACTCGTGAGGTTGTCGCCCACGATGCACAGGACCTGCTCCAGGCTTGCCTGAGTGATGGCCACGTCGCTGTCTGCAGGCCTTACGAAATAGATCGAAGGCACTCCGTCCGTCTGCTCGAAGCGGTCCGGATAATCGACTCTGTCGCAGGAAGAGAAGCCTGCAAGAGTAAGAGCCGCAGCAAGAGAAGCCGCCAGATATTTTATGATAGGTTTCATTGCTTCCTTTGATTAAAAGTTATACACATAAGTTTCACGCACATCGACGTGTACGCCCTCTACGTCGGAGCCGACGTTAGGGTTAAGCACCACGTCCTCGCTCGGGAACGGCATAGTGAACATCGACGCCTTCACGTCCACGAGTTCCATATCGCCCTTGTAGGTGATTTCGGAATTGTCCCAAGGATTGGCTCCAGGGCCCACGTAATCACCGGTGGCGGACATCACGTAGTTCGAGTAGGCGTTGCCCAGGCCGTCGTAGCCGGAGCGCCGCTGTGCCTTGAGTTCTGCGATGCAGGAGTTCACATCGTAGTAGGAACGGCGCACGAAGTCGTACCAGCGGTCTCCCTCGAGTGCGAGCTCCAGACGGCGCTCCTTCCATACATCGTCGAAGCTGACGGAGGTCAGAGGCTCGGCACCCGCACGCTCACGCACCTTGTTCACATAGGTAAGGGCGGAAGACGCGTCCCCTGTCAGCACGCAGGCCTCGGCATAGACGAGATAGATATCGCTGAGCCTGAGGATGTGGGTAGGGAGCTGGCTATGCATATTCGAAGCGTGCACTCCGAGGGCCGACACGTGGTCGGCATCGTTGCCGTAGAGATGCTTGGCGTAGTTGGCGCCGCTTATGCACTGCCAGCTGCCGCTCGTACTGTTCGGAGAATAGCTCGAATCGTAGAAGAAACGGTAGAAGTCGAATCCGCCCATATCAGTCCAGAAATAGCTGTACTGGTCGCCGAACATCATCATAGTCGCGGCGCGGCGGCTGTCTTTCTCAGTGGCCTTTCTGGTCTCGGGGTTATCTGCCGCTGACACTCCGAAAGCGTCCTGAAGGTCCACGGTAGGGCCTTTCCAGTCGCCCCAGAGGTCACCGAACTCATCGAAGCCCACGAGACCTACGTCGCTCTGGATGGAGTTCTGGCAGGTCCAGTAGTTCGCGTCACTGGTCCAGAGCCAGGAGAAGAGGCATTCGCCGGTCTGCTGGAAGACCTTCGGAGAAAGACGGAACACGTCGGAATAGACAGGGGTGAGGCTTCTGCCGGAATTGTCGATGACATCCTTGGCATAGTCGCGCGCCTTGGCGAGGTCCGAGTTGTCGAGACTTCCGTTCACGCCGGCACGGGTGAGGTAAACCTTGGCGAGAAGAGCCTCGGCGGCATAGTAGTCGATGCGGTTATAGACCCCGATGTAAGGATTCTTCGGAAGAAGCTCCATAGCCTTCTCGAGAGTCATAATCACGTATTCATAGACATCGGCCTTGGCGACTTTCTGTATCTGGTTATAGTCTCCGGCCTTGATGGATTCGGTGTTGTCGTGGATAATAGGCACGTCGCCGAATGTCCTGACGAGGAAGAAATAGGCCATAGCCTTCCAGGAGAGGGCCTCGCCTATGCACTGCTTCTTCTTCGCCTCGGAAGGTCCTTCGGATTTGAGAAGATTGTTTATGACCGTGTTGCAGTGGGCGTTCACGGCCCAGAGGGAGTAGGCCATATTCTTCAGGTCTCCGTCGGTTCCGTTCACGGTGAGCGTAGTATAGGCGCTCTGTCCCTGATATACATTGCCGCACATAGTCTCGGAGCCGTAGATGTAGAAGCGGATGATGTCGTACCACGGAGAGTTGTACAGGTAGTTCACTCCCTGTTCAGCCTGGGTGTCGTTAGCGTAGTACTGCTCGGTGGTGTAGCTGTCCTCGGAAGGACGGTTGAGGAAGTCGGAGCAGGAAAGCGCGCCGATGCTCAAAACAGCCACTAAGATAAATTTCAGTATATTTTTCATACGTATGTTCCTCCTGTGTTTAGAATGAGATGTTGAGACCGAACGAACAGGTCATAGGCGAAGGATAACGTCCGTTGTCCACACCGAAGGTCAGACCGGTGGAATCCTGGGTGCTCGCACCGACTTCAGGATCGTAGCCCGTATATTTGGTGAGGGTATAGACGTTCTGGAGGTTCGCATAGATTCTGAGGTTGTCTATCTTCAGCTTGGTCAGCAGCGACTTCGGGAAGGTGTAACCCAGAGTTATGTTCTTCAGGCGGATGTAGCTGCCGTCCTCTATGTAACGGTCGCTGAGGCGGTCGTTGTCGTTAGGGTCGGAAACCGTAGGGCGAGGCACCTTGGTGCCGGAGTTCGCGACTTTCACGTTCGTGATGTCGTCATACCAGCTGCCGGAAGCGTAGGTCTTGGTAGCGTCTATGGCGACCAGCTGTGCGCGGTCCTTCACGGAGACGTGCTGGTTTATCCAGGCGCTGTTCATATGCACGAGACCATTGAAGCCCTGACCCATCATATTGTAGTTCAGGACCTTGTTTCCGTAGGAACCGTTGATGAAGACGCTGAGGTCTATGTTCTTGTAGCGGAAGCTGTTCGTCCAGCCGAAGGTGAACTTAGGAAGCGGAGAACCGATATTCGTCTTGTCCTTCTCGTTAATGACTCCGTCGTTGTTGATGTCCTTGAACTTGAGGTCGCCCACCCATACGGTGGTGTTGCGGTTGAATACGCCGTCGGAAGGGTATTTCTCGGCCTTCGGGGAGTTCTGTATATCGTTCAGGTCCTGATATACGCCCTCGACCACATAGCCGTAGAAATTATAGAGGGACTCTCCCACCTCGGTCACGCTGACTAAGTCGGACCACTGTCCGTAACCCACCAGCTGCGCATTCGCCGTGCCGTCGAGGGACACGAGCTTGTTGCGGTTGAAGGAGATCTGGAAGTTGCTGTCCCAGCCGAAGTTCGTGTGGTTTATCGGATGGGTGTCGAGGGTGATTTCGAGACCCTTGTTCTCGATGGTGCCGTAGTTGCCCTTAGGAGCCGCGAGAGCGGACGAACCGTTTCCGTGCGTACCCATATAGGCAGGCAGAGTCAGGGACATAAGCATATCGGAAGACACTTTCTTGTAGAGGTCCACGGTGAGGTTCACCGCGCTCTGCAGGAAGCTCAGGTCGAGGCCGACATTGGTCTGAACCTGCTTCTCCCAGTGTATGCCGGTGTTCGGGATGTTCGAAGGACGCTGGCTGTCGCCCAGAGCCGAAGGCATTTTGCTCATTCCGGACTCCCAGGCTCCCGAACCGATGTTCGCGTTACCGGTCTGTCCCCAGCCGATGCGGAGCTTTCCGCTGTTCATCGCGAGATCCCGCTTGAGGAAGCGGAGGAACTTCTCGTTCGTGAATTTCCAGCTGCCGGCGAAGGAGTGGAAACCCGCCCAGCGGTTATCCGGACCGAAGTTCGAGGAGCCGTCATAACGGTATGTGTAGGTGAGCAGGTAGCGGTCATCGTAGTTATAGGTCTCGCGGGTGAAGAAGGAGGCCATAGCCGAGGAGCCGAAGCCGGAATTCACGCTCGCATCGCCTGTGGCGAGCTTCAGGTTGTGGATCTCGTCCGAAGGAAGACCCGTATTGGAGCCGCTGAGGTAGTCGTAGTTCGACTCCCAGCACTCCTGTCCGAGCATCGCGGTGAGGCTGTGCTTGCCGAATTCGTTGCTGTAGGTGAGGTAGTTCTTCAGCTGCCAGAACATAGAGTTGTTCTTCTGCCAGCTCATAGAGTTCGAGTTGCGGGTCCAGCCGCCGAGGTTCACCATAGGCTTGTAGGTCTTCGCGTCCGAGTTGCTGACGTCGAAACCGAGTTCGGAACGGTAAACGAGATGCTTGATCGGGGTAAGCTCGGCGTAGATGTTTCCGGTGAGCTTCTGACGGTCGAGCAGGTACTCGTCGAGCATAGCAAGGGCGACAGGGTTCGCGCTCGTGTAGCCCTCGCGCACTGTCGTGGAATAATTCCCGTCGATATCATAGACAGGGATGTCCGGCAGAGAGGAGAGGGAGTAGAAGATCACGCCCTCGCCGCCGTCGGCGAGCTTGAGGTTATCGCTGGTGTTCGCGAATGTGGCGTTCACACCGAGCTTGAACCAGTCCTTGAGCTGCGCATCGAGGTTCGTGCGCACGGAGAAGCGGTTGAATTCCGAGCCGATGATGGTACCTTCCTGGTCCATATAGGCTCCGGACACATAGTACTGCACCTTTTCGGTACCGCCCTGCGCACTTATCTGGTGCTGGTGCTGGAGGGCCGTGCGGAAGATTTCGTCCTGCCAGTTCGTACCCTTGCCGAGTATGGAAGGGTCGGCGTAGTAGGCGCTTGCCGAGTACTCGCCGAGGGAGGCCATATCATTGTAGTATTCGGCGAATTCCCTCAGGTTCATCATATCGATGCGGCTGGTCTGGCGGGAAACCGCGAACATACCGTCGTAGGTGAACTTGGCTTCGCCCGCCTTGCCGCGCTTGGTGGTGATGAGAACCACACCATTGGCGCCTTGGGCGCCGTAGATGGCGGTGGCTGAGGCATCCTTGAGGATTTCCATACTGAGGATGTCGTTCGGGTTTATGGTGGCGAGCGGCGAGATGGTGGAAACCTTGCCGTTGCCGAGGCTCCCGAGGCCGAAGTCGCTGCCCGAGTTGCCGCCGCCCTGCACGATGACGCCGTCGATCACGTAGAGTGGCTCGGCGTTAGCGTTTACGGTAGCCTGTCCGCGGACGCGGATGGAGGAGGAGGAACCGGGAGCTCCGGAAGTCTGCACGGCGGAAACACCGGCCGCGCGGCCCTGGAGTGACTGGTCGAGGTTCGTGATGATGGATCCCTTGAGGTCCGATTCCTTCATCGATACGGATGCGCCGGAAAGGTCGCTTTTCTTCATCGTACCGTATCCGACCACTACGACCTCATCGAGGAATTCGTTGTCCTCTTCGAGGGTGATGATGAAGTTTGTCTGTTCACCCACAGTGACCGTCTGTGTGATGTAGCCTACTGACGAAATCTCGAGAATCGCCCCTTTCCTCACCGAGAGGGAGAAACGGCCGTCGAAATCGGTCACAGTACCGTTAGTGGTGCCTTTTTCAATGACGCTGGCCGAGATGACCGGACCGGTCTGGTCACTCACCGTTCCGGTAATGGGGATCAGCTGAGCCATCGCACTGACGCTTATCATAAGCATCAGCAGGCACGAAAGCAGTTTACTTTTCATACTGTCGATTGTTTAGCATATATAATTGGTTGTTGAATAGTATCTTCAGTTTCAGTGTTTCCGGGCTATCATTCAATTTGCAAAGTTAGACCCGGTCGGAAAGCTAAACAAATACTTTTTTATCCATTAATGGTATGATGATGCTGCGGCTGCGGACGAATCGGGTTTTTATGATATCTTTGTTCCGTCGGAAACCGAAACCATAATACCGATTTATATATATATATGAAGACAACACTGAAACTCGCGGCTCTTTCGGCACTGGCTCTGGTGTCCTGCAGCCGCAATTCCGTTACAGTTTCCTACCCCGACGGCAAGACGAGGGTGGAAGTTTATTCCGAGAACGTGCTCAGGGTTTCCTCAGTCCCTTCCGGTGTGGAATTCACGGACGGGAAATCCCTGATGGCCCTGCCTTCCACGAAAAAGGTAAAGGCAAAAATCACGGAAGATGATACTTTCGTGACCATCTCCGCCCCGGAAATCACCGCGAAGGTGAGCCGCGCGGACGGACGGGTGAGCTTTTTCCGTGCTGACGGGACTCCGCTCACGAGCGAAAACAGCAGAAGCTTCAAGCCGATAACGGTGGACGGCAGCTCGGCCTGGACTGTGAGCCAGAGCTTCGACTCCCCCTCCGACGAGGCTTTCTTCGGTCTGGGACAGCATCAGGCGGACGAGTGGAACTACAAGGGGCGCAATGAGGAGCTGTATCAGTACAATACGAAAATCTCCCTTCCTTTCATAGTGTCCTCGAAACGCTACGGACTGCTCTGGGACAGCAACAGTTTCTGCCGCTGGGGAGACCCGCGCGACTATGCGCAGCTGGGCGACGTCTTCACCCTCTATGACAAGAAGGGCGAGGCCGGAGCCCTTACAGGAACCTATACCGCAGCTGACGGGAAGCGTCTGGTGCGCCGCGAGACCGCCCTCGCACAGGAGTTTCTGGAGACCCCGGAGTGCGTGAAGGTGCGCAATGCTCCCGATTTCAAGTTCAACGGCGCGAGTGTCCTCTATGAGGGCGAGCTGGAGCCTTCAGAGAGCGGGCTTTTCCATTTCTACATATATTACGCGGGCTATACCAGGATTTTCATCGACGGTAAGGACGTGACCTCCGAAATCTGGCGCACGGCCTGGAATCCTAACGGGCGCAAGTTCGAGGTGAATCTGGAGAAGGGGCGCAGGGTTCCGATCCGCGTGGAGTGGAAGCCGGACGGAGACGTGTCCTACTGCGGTCTGAGGGTCTTGAGTCCGGAGCCGGCGGAGCAGAGGGAGCAGATGAGATGGTGGGGCGAGATGCAGAGTCAGATCGACTATTATCTGATCGCCGGAGAGGATATCGACGAGGTCATCAGCGGCTACCGCACGGTGACGGGCAAGGCGCAGATAATGCCGAAATGGGCTATGGGGTATTGGCAGAGCCGCGAAAGATATTCTTCGCAGAAGCAGACGCTCGAGACTCTCGCGCAGATGCGGGAGCGGGGCATTCCGGTGGACAATATCGTGCAGGACTGGCAGTACTGGAAGGATGACCAGTGGGGCAGCCACGAGTTCGACCCGGCGAGATACCCGGACCCGAAGGCTATGATCGATTCCGTACACGGTATGAACGCGAGGTATATGATTTCCGTATGGCCTAAGTTCTATGTGAACACGGAGCATTTCAAGGAGCTGGACGCGAACGGGTGGATCTACCGCAAGGCCGTGGAGGACAGAGTGATTGACTGGCTCGGCTACGAGCAGTCGTTCTATGACGCTTACGCGGAAGGTGCGAGGGAGATGTTCTGGGAGCAGATGCGCGGGCACCTCTTCACGCTCGGCGTGGACTCCTGGTGGATGGATGCGAGCGAGCCGAATATCCACGACTGCACGGATATGGATTACCGCAAGGAGCTCTGCGGTCCGACCGCGCTGGGCAGCTCAACGGAGTATTTCAACGCTTATTCGATTGTGAACGCGATGGCGATTTACGACGGTCAGCGCAGCGTGGCTCCGAATCAGAGGGTGTTCCTGCTGACGCGCAGCGGTTTCCCGGGGCTGCAGAGGTACTCGACGGCTTCGTGGAGCGGCGACATCGGCACGCGCTGGGAGGATATGAAGGCGCAGATTACCGCCGGGCTGAATTTCTCGGTCAGCGGAATTCCGTTCTGGACTCAGGATATCGGCGGTTTCAGCGTGGAGAACAGGTATATGGCGGCGCAGCGGCTCTACGATGAGAAGGGCGTGGTGAACGAGGACCTGAAGGAGTGGCGCGAGCTTCAGACGCGCTGGCACCAGTGGGGTGTGTTCAATCCTATTTACAGGGCCCACGGCCAATGGCCGCTCCGCGAGCCGCAGAATATCGCTCCGGAGTCCGACCCGGCGTATCAGACCATCGTTTCCGTGGACAGGCTCCGCTACAAGCTGATGCCTTATATCTACACTATGGCGGCGCGTGCGCATTTCGATGACTATACCATTATGCGTCCGTTCGTTATGGATTTCACCGATGATGCGGCGGCGCTGGCGGTGGATGACGAGTTTATGTTCGGTGACGCGTTCCTCGTGTGTCCTGTCTATCAGTACAGGCAGCGCAGCCGGGAGGTTTATCTGCCTGAAGGCCTGTGGTATGAGTGGGAGTCGGGCCGTCCTGTGGATGGAGGCCGCAGTTTCGTCGCGGAGGCCCCGTTCGAGAGGATTCCTGTCTATGTGCGTGCTGGTCAGATCGTTCCTATGGGGCCGGACATCCAGTACACGGCTCAGGATGACGGCAGCACTCTTACGCTGCGCGTGTACGCGGGCACTGACGCAGACTATGCCCTCTATGAAGATGACGGAGTTTCGTACGATTACGAGAAGGGGTCCTATTCGTGGATTCCTTTCAGCTGGGATGATGAGAAGGGTATTCTGACCATAGGAGAGCGCGAGGGTTCGTTCCCGGGGATGGCACGGGTGAAGAGCATCACCGTGGAGGTGGTTTCCGCTTCCGGAGTGCGCACCCTCGACCCTGTCAGCTACGAGGGCACCGAAGTGGCTGTGCAGCTGTAACTGTAGGCCCGGCCGGCTTCGCCGTCCAATACGGTATCTTTATTCATCCCCCGGCAGCCGGGGGATGTTTTTTGCGTCATTGCCGGCCCTTTTCTACGTCATTGCCGGCCCTTTTTCACGTCATCGCCGGCTTGACCGGCAATCCCTTCGAGCCACGGGATGCCCGATCACGTCGGGCATGACGATGGGCGGAGGGATGCCCGAGCGGGTCGGGCATGACGCGAATCGTCATCGCCGGCTCCGACCGGCGATCCCTCTCCGTTACCGCCAAAATACCGCAAAACTTACCGCCAAAGTGTATGTAAAGATTGGTTAATTGCTGAAAAATGACTAACTTGCGCCATTATTAACAATTATGGTTATGGATTATCTGAAAAGAGTGCTGGATGGACAACTTCAAGAGTATCTTGAAGCTTTCGGAGCTGTCAATATTGAAGGCCCCAAGTGGTGCGGCAAGACAACGACCGCAATGCAACAGGCAGCAAGTGTCATCGAACTTCAAGATACCGACAAACGAGAGGAATATCTTGCCACCGCACTTACGAAAGCGTCCCTCCTGATCGAAGGAGAAACGCCGCGGCTCATTGACGAATGGCAAGATGCTCCCACGCTTTGGGATGCTGTTCGCGTCGCCTGCGACCGTCGCCGGAAACCGGCTCAGTTCATCCTCACAGGCTCCTCAACGGCTGATACAGATGCGACGGCCCATTCCGGCACCGGCCGTATCGCAGGATTGACAATGTTACCGATGAGCCTTTACGAGAGCGGAGAATCCACCGGAACAATCTCTCTCGAAGCCCTTTTCGACAATCCCGATATGGATTTGACCGCCCGTTCAGAGATGGATATTGAGGACTTGATTTTCGCTGCCTGCCGAGGTGGATGGCCCGCAACGCTGATGCCCAAAACGGAACGTGCAAAGTTGCTCATAGCGAAAAATTACGTCAGAAGCGTATGTGAAAAAGACATTTCTCGGGCAGCAAAGGAAAAACTCGATCCGAAGATTGCTTTGGCGATTCTCCGCTCCTATGCACGCAATATTTCCACCCTTGCTGACAAGACAACCATACTTGCCGATGTCACCGCAAACAACGACACTCTTGTGCGCAGCACTTTCGACAAATATATTGCAGTACTTGAAAAACTCTTTGTAATCACTGATATAACGGCGTGGAATCCGTCTATTCGCTCCAAGACTGCCATTCGCTCCGGGAATAAGAGGAGTTTCTGTGATCCGTCTATAGCAGCGGCATCTCTGGGCATCGGACCCGGCCAGCTGAAAACCCAGCTCAAAACTTTCGGTTTCATATTTGAAAATATGTGTACAAGAGACCTTAAGGTATATTCTGCACCCCTGGGAGGTGAAATCTCCCATTACCGCGATCGCTACGGTCTGGAGGCAGATATAGTCCTTCATCTCGAAGACGGGCGTTATGCACTTATCGAATGTAAATTGGGCAGCTTTGAAATTGAGGACGGAGCCACCCATCTGAAAGAGCTGGCCAATCTGATTAAGAAACATAACGAGAAAGAGGCGCAAGTTCCTCTGCGCAATCCGGACATCTTGATTGTCATCACAGGAGGAGAGTACGCCTATACCCGGCCTGACGGAGTGAAAGTCATTCCGCTTGCCTGTTTAAGGCAATAGAGAGCATCTCGCTTCGCAACACGGGATGCCCGATCAAGTCGGGCATGACGCGGATCGTCATTGCCGGCCCCGACCGGCGATCCCTTCGAGCCACGAGATGCCCGATCAAGTCGGGCATGACGCGGATCGTCATTGCCGGCCCCGACCGGCGATCCCTTCGAGCCACGAGATGCCCGATCAAGTCGGGCATGACGCGACCCCCGACCGGCAATCCCATCGAGCCACGGGATGCCCAATCAAGTCGGGCATGACGCGACCCCCGACCGGCGATCCCTCACGCCTCGCCGCGGTTCGCACCCTTGATGAAGAGCAGGGCGGTGAGCGGCAAGGCGATGATGGCCATAGTGGCACTGATAGGCAGGTAAATGCCGAAACTTACATATTCCACTACGAGATATGTGATCAGCAGCAGACCGATGCCCATCACCGAAGAGATGAGATAATGATAGCGGATATCGATTTCTCGGCAGACCGTGCGGCTGAGATTCGGGACTCCGAGGGAAATGAAACCGATGGGGCCGCAGATGCTTACGGCGCTTGTCACCAGAAACATTATCATCAGAAGGCTCAAGGCCTTGCCCAGATTCGAGATTTCTATCTCGCCCCGGAAATGCTTCGTGAGTTTCCCGGCTGACCAGATGGCTGCGGCAAGTCCTCCCGCGAAGAGACAGAGCGAGAAGATGATGTCGCCGGTCGTCACGCCTTCGAGACGGAAATTGGCCGCGCCCCAGAGATAATATTGCTTGAGGAGATCCCCGTTAGGCGCGTTAGTCACTACGATGGTGCCGAGCGAGCCGATGAAAGTGCCGAAGATGATTCCGAAAGTGATGAGGTTCCGGGTGCTTATCTTCAGGGTGACGAAGAAGCAGATCAGAGTGCAGACCAGAGTGCAGAAGAAACTGCCCACCGTGAGCGAGCACCAGCCGGACATCGTGGCCGCCGCAGCTCCGAGGCAGGCGGCGGAACCCAGCCCGAGGGAATAGACGTCCCCGAGCTGGTTGCGCCAGAGGTACTGCATCTGTATGCCGCCCACCGGCAGAGCTATGCCGGAGAGGATGACGTAGAGAAGGCTGAGCATCGCTTAACGTGCAGACACGGTGATGGGATTCAGACCTGCTGTGTCTATGACATCGAAAAGCTTTCCGTCCGGAGTGAGTATGTACATAGTTCCGTTGTTCTTGTAGTCCGAGGAACCCACCCATACATACTCGGAAGTGGCGGCGAGAGAGTAGGCCTGAGGGAAGGTCGTGCCGTCCGTCACGAAGTTGCCCGCCGGAGTGTTAGTCAGCGCATTGTGCTTATAGACCGTGCCCGGGAGCGGATTCCAGTTCGCATCGTAGCCGCCGCACATCACGTAGAGGGTGTCATCGGCGAGGGCTATGGCCGAAGGGCTGGAATAGCTGAGGTCGCTCACCTTGAGGGTGCGCACGTCGATGGCCTGGACTTTCGCCGGGGTCGCGCCGTAATCACCGAGACTGAGGAGGTAGATGTAGTCGCCGCACTGTTCCATCGTGGCGGGGTTCGTGTTCACCTCGAGAGTGGAAGTCTCGACGAATGAAGTCGCGTCCACAATCGAAACTGTATTATTATAGGTAGGATAGAGATATCCGCCCGAATTCGAGACATAAATCTTGCCGGCCACATAGACGCAGCCTTCCGGGTTAGGGCCTACCGCAGTGGTGCGGACTGAATAGTCGGAAGGGTTGATTTCGCCCAGATATCCCTCATAATAAGTCACATAGATGCGGCCGTTGGAACCTTTCGCCAGATAGCGCGGGGAAAGGACGGTACCGTCCGGCAGGGAGGCCGTGATTTCCTTCTTTATCTTCAGATCCTTGTCCGTCACGAAGATGACCTGCGAGACATTCACGGAGATATACACGTCATCCCCGTCCACGAGTATGTCCTGGGCGGTGTCTCCGAGGCCCTTGCCGTTCACCGAAGCGAACACGTCGGCGGTGAGGGTCTTGTCCTCCACATTATAGACGGCCACGTTAGAGTTGTTCAGCCCGTAGGAGCCGTTGTTCAGAATGTAGTAGCCCGTAGGGGTTTCGATCTCCGGCGTGTCATTGTGCTTGTTACAGGATACGGCGCAGAGCAGCGCGGCGAGAGAGAGGATGGTTAAAAAGCGTTTCATTTTTATGAATTTTAAATTTTTATATGTTTTCTTACTTTTTCTGGAGAATTTATTCTTTGGTCTGAAGTTGCGCCCCGGCTTCAGAAGCTTATTTTTAATTTGACTCTGAAGTTGCGTCCCGGCATAGGGTAATATTTTATGATCTCGTAGTTCGAGCCTCCGAGATTCAGAACCTCTGCGGAAAGGCGCAGACGCAGCCCGGACACGCCTCCGGCAGACTTCCCGCCGCCTCTGGCGGCCAATCCGGAAGCGGCATCTCCCTTCCCACCGCCGCTGGCGGCCAATCCCGGAGCGAACTCGCGGCTTATGGAAAGCGAATGGTCACAATAGGCCGCCATCTCGTTGGCCGGGATGTTCTGCTGGAGGAAGTATCTCTTTCCCACAGCGTTAAGGGTGTAGGAAAAGTCAAACCACGGAAGGCCGAGCGTCAGGAGAACATTCCCGGAATGGCGCGGGGTGTACTGAATCTGATGGCGGTAGTTTTTGGCCTGCGGGTCCGTTATGTCCACGGCATATCTGTACGAATAGTTGGCTCGCAGGCTCAGGGCCAGATCTCCCCACAGTCCCCGGGAGCAGGCGGCGGTGAAATCACCCCCGAACATCTGCACTTTTCCCAGATTCCGCATCTTCCAGATGAACATAGTCGGGATGGCTACTATCTTGTCCCTCACCGAGTTATAGTACAGGTCGGAGGTGAGCGTCAGACGGGCGCGATTCCGGGCGGCCTCCCCGGAGGAGGAGGTGAGGGCGGGATTGGCCGCAGGCCGCAGGGAAAGCGTCGCACCGAGATTGAACTGCGAGGCCTTCTCGGGGAGGAGAGCGGTGTTGCCGACGCGAGCGTAGTAGAGGTCGTTGAAGGTCGGAATGCGGAAGCCGTCGCGCCACGAGGCTCTGAGTCTCAGGCTTTCCGATGTGCGCCACGATGCGCTGAGCGACGGAGACAGGCGGCTGCGGTCGGGTGCGGGCGAGCCGCTTTCCGTCCACTCGTGGACTGCGGTGGCGGAAAGGCTGCCGGTAAGAGTCAGACGGGGGCTGCGGTATTGGCCCGAAAGGGCTGAGACAGAGGATATGCGCGAGGGGGTCCGGCTTTCGGGGATGCTGGATTCGAGATGGTTGAGGAAGAGGTCTTCCGCGAGCGTGAAACGCAGCCGCCCGGTGCTCCGGTATTCGAATATGGTCGAGCTTGCCGCTTCGTACTGCGTGTATCTGTCGTCCTCCGGGACCCGGTAGAGTGCGGAGCTGTTCGTGTAGCGGTTATAGGCTCTGCTCAGGCTGAAAGTCTGGCGTATGCGCGAGCGGCTGCCGAGCGGGGCAGTGTATATGGAGCTGAGGGAGAGGTCTTTGTCCCACAGACGCTCGGTCGGGTTCTGGCTGTAATAGATGACTGACCCGGGGAGTCCGCGCTCCGAGAGATATCCGCGCGCCTTCATCTGAAACTGTCCCGCTCCGATGCCGCCGTAGAGGTTGATTTCCGCGCCGAGCGTGTTCACATCGCTGTTCAGGCGGCGCTCCTTCGTGCGGAGGCTCCCGTTTATGAGCGTTAAGGGATAGACTCCGTCTGATTTCAGCCAGTCCGCTGATGTAGTGATGCTCCAGCGTCTGCCGATTTTACGGCTGTAGGTCAGGGACGGATTATAGGTGGAAAAGGAGCAGTAGCGCATCGAGGCCGAGAGCGCGTACGGTCTGTCGCCGAATACCGGCCGGGAAGTGCTGATGCTCAGAAGTCCCGCGGAATTCAGCAGGCGGGCGCTGCGGAAGATGTCTTCGGCGGCGCTTATTTCGACCGAGAGTTCGGAGACGTTTTCGAGGTTGAAGCGGGAGATGTCTATCTGGCCGTTCTGTGCGTCGGAGACGGTGATGCCGTCATAGCTGACTGCGGTGTGCTGCGCTCCGAGGTTGCGGACCGAGACCGTCTTTATGCCTCCTATGCCGCCGTAGTCGCGGACGCTGACTCCGGCGAATGAGCGGAGGATTTCGTGGAGCCCCGCCGCCCCGCTGCGCTCGATCGCTTTGCGCCCCAGGGTCTGGAGCGGTGCGCTGTGGCTTGCCTCAGCGTCCCGCTGTGAAACCACCACCGCCCGTTCGAGCGTGTCGGGGCGGGGCGCGATTCCGCTCCGGGGCGACACAGCGCTGAAGTTGCTGAGGTCCCCGCTCCACGACACAGGAGCGGCGGAGAGCACAGTGCCCCCGGCGAGCGGGACGCCCGCGAGGAGCGTCAATATCAGCGAAAATGCAAGCATCGAAGGTCGTATCAGGCTGAGCTTGCTCCCGAGCTCCTGCATCACACTTGACCACGGCAGGTCTTCTGGCTATTCCAGGTTTCGAGCCTTCTCGGCCTGCGGCCAATGGCGTTTCAGATTTCGAAACCTCCGCTTCGCGGGCATCCTCCGGCAGTGTCCGGAGGCGGGAAATACAGCTGCGGGCACAGCGCCGGCCTCTCACCGGCTTCCCTTTTCAGGCCTCGGGCAGCTTAGATCCCGCCCTCGGCTCACCGTAATCCGGCTGCAAAGGTAAATATTCTTCCCATAATACCTGCATCATCTTCGGGAAACTTTTTTTCGAAGGGATCGCCGGTCAAGCCGGCGATGACGTAAAAAGGCGAGATCGCCGGTCGGTGCCGGCGATGACGGGAAAAGGGCCGGCAATGACCGGGGGATGAATGAGGGGTCAGGCGAGGCGGGTGCGGATGGCGGCGGACTGCTCTTCGTAGCCCGGCTTGTCCAGAAGGGCGAACATATTCTTCTTATAGGCCTCGACGCCCGGCTGGTCGAAAGGATTCACTCCCAGAGTGTAGGCGCTGACGCCGCAGGCGAACTCGAAGAAATAGAAGAGGCAGCCGAGATTATACTCGTCTATCTGCTCCACCTTCACCTCAAGCTGCGGAACGCCGCCGTCTATATGGGCGAGCTTCGTGCCGAGCTGGGCCATAGCGTTGCAGTACTCCACATTGCGACCGGAGAGATAGTTCAGCTGGTCGAGATTCTGAGGATTGCTTCCTATCTTCACCTCGCGGCGGCTCTTCTCCACGGAGAGGACCGTCTCGAACATCACGCGCTCACCCTGCTGAATGAACTGACCCATAGAATGAAGGTCGGCGGTATTGGTGACTGAAGCCGGGAAGATGCCCTTGAGGTCCTTGCCCTCGGACTCGCCGTAAAGCTGCTTCCACCACTCAGCGAAGTACTGGAGCTTCGGACTGAACGAAACCATAATCTCCACCTTCTTCCCGAGAGAGGAATAGAGAAGATTGCGCATAGCGGCGTACTGAACCGCAGGATTGGCGGAGCCCTTAGACATCAGAGCCTTGCGCTCCTCGGCCGCGCCGCGCAGAATCTCGCGAACGTCGAAACCGGCGAGCAGGATCGGCAGGATGCCGACAGGGCAGAGGACGGAATAGCGGCCACCGACATTGTCCGGAACCACGTAGCTGCGGTAGCCTTCCTGCGAAGCGAGAGTCTTCAGGGCCCCCTTCTTCGCATCGGTTATCGCCACGATGCGCTCCGAAGCTCCGCTGCGGTCGTATTTCTCTTCGAGATGCTGCTTGACGATGCGGAAAGCGACGGCAGGCTCGGTGGTGGTGCCGGATTTGGAGATGACCACGCAGGCGGCGTTGCGCTCGGAAACGAGATCCATCAGCTCGGCGATGTACTCCTCGGAGAGGTTGTTGCCGGCGAAGACTATTTCAGGATTGCCGCCCTTGTCGCGGAGCTGCTTGGAGAAACTGTGCGAAAGGGCCTCTATCGCGCAACGCGCACCCAGATAGGAACCGCCGATGCCGATGACTACCACCAGGTCCACGCCCTTAGCCTTCCAGCTGTCGCGAATCTGCTCATACTCCGCAAGTTCCGACTCCTTCATATCGCCGGGGAGAGTCAGCCAGCCGAGAAAATCGCTGCCCTTGCCGCTGCCGGCGAGGAGAGTGTCGAAGGCGGCGAGAGCCGCTGTTTCATAAGTCTTGTAATCAGAAGACTTTACAAAGGAATTACATCCGTTAAGATCGATTTTTACCATAATAAATAACAACTTAAATACCTATTATTCCATAACCATAGTGGCGGAGTCCGATATGGAACTGTTCAGTGATTCTTAACGTATCACTTGCATACCATAATATCCAGAATCACATTGTCCGTCTCGTGCATACCGACTGAGCCCACGCGGCCCAGGTTGCGGATCGAGCGCTCTATGTCATCGTCGATAATCCCGTCGCGGCGGCCCACGCAGTGCCCGGCGAGCGCCAGCTGGCAGGACTGCACAGCGCTCGACACGCCGGAAGCCACCTTCATAGCGCAACCCACCTTCGCCCCGTCGCAGACCATACCCGTGATATTGCCTATCATATTCTTTATCGTCGCGCAGACCTGCTCGTAAGTGCCGCCCTTGAGCCAGCAGATGCCGCAGGCCGCCCCGGTCGAAGCCACCACGCAGCCGCACAGAGCGGAAAGCAGACCGAGATGGCTCTTGATATGGATGGCGATGAGGTTGCTCAGGCACAGCGCCCTGGAGAGCCTTTCGTCATCGACGCCGTAGTGCAGCGCATAGGCAATCACCGGCATACTCACGGTGATGCCCTGATTTCCGCTGCCGGAATTGCTCATCGCGGGCAGAGTGCAGCCGGCCATACGCGCATCCGAGGCCGCAGCGGTGAGAGACATCGCGTAAGCGAGAAAATCTCTGCCGAAATCTTCCTCGTCCGCGGCTATGGTGCTGCCGACATTGAGCCCGTAATCCCCCGCGAGGCCCTCCCGGGCCAATGCCAGATTAAGCGTGCGGTCCTCGAGGATGAAGCTTATATCCGAAGCGGAGACGCTCTGCACGAAATCATATATCTCCCTCACGCTCAGCTCGCTGCAATGCCCCTCGGAGCCTCCGTGAGTGGAAGAGACCGTGTCCGACAGCAGCTTTCCGCAGAGTTCGAGGCGCACGATATTGTCGTGCCCGTCCTGAATCACCGCAACGGCGTCGCGACCCCCGCAGGAAACCCTCACCGAGACATACAGCACGTGGGCCGTTTCGGCCAATCCCAGCTTCACCTCCGTCTCCAGAGATTTGGCGCGGGCCACGGAAGCTTCGTCGAGGTCTTTCAGAACTTCAAGCCCGTAAGCGGACTTTCCGCAGACGGCACCGAGAGCGGCGGCGATGCGCAGACCGGTCATCCCGGTGCCGGGCACGCCCACGCCCATCCCGTTCTTCAGGATGTTCCCGCTGACGGAAACAGAGATTTCGAAGCGGGCGGAGAGCCGGTCGGGGATTTCCAGCAGCTCGGCCGCCTTGGCGGCGGCCAATGCCACGGCGATGGGTTCGGTGCAGCCCAGGGCCGGCTTCACCTGCGAATGGATAAGTTCGATTATACCGCGTTCACGTTCTGTCATATGAAAAGGATTGCGTTATTATTCGATAGTCACTTGGGGGCTGCATCCCGCCCGGAGCCAGTCGACGGTATCTTTCATCAGTTTCTGCATCAGGGCAGGGTCGCAGATGCTTTCTATCGGCAGTCCGAGGCTGAAGACGCGGTAGAGTCCCTTGTCGGCGCAGACTGCGGCGGAAACGGAATTTCCGGTATAGCGCAGCACTGTCCGGGACCCTTCCCCGACAGGAAGGATGCCGTCGGGATTCTCGACGCAGTAGATGTCCGGATTCAGCTTCTGATGGAAAGTGAAGCCTCCGGCCAAATCGCTGAAATCCACAGGAGAATCATAGAGGGTCTCCACGGCCCCGGTGTAGCAGGCGTGGTCGGAAACCCAGCGGTAACCGAGCACCTCGCTCACGAAGGCCTTGGTGTCAGCCCTGTAGGCACTGTCCACTTGAACAGGATACACCTCGTCCCAGACATCCGTGCCAATGTTAGCGCCGGAAATCAGGACATTTCCGCCCGAGGCCGTATAGTCGCGCAGCGACTTCTGCAGGGCCTCCGGGAAGACCTGGAAACGGTTCGGGACCGCTCCCGCGCCCACCTTCACCGTCACCTGCTTGCCGCAGAGAAGGTCGAGGACAGGGAAGTCGGAAGCGTTCGCGCCGTCTGCCGTGAAAGCGTCGCGCGATGATGACTCCACAGCGTAGCCGGATGCCATAAGGGCCTTCGCGTGGAGATATACGAAGTCGAAGGTATTGCCCGGAACGAGCTTGCCGGCATAGTCGGAGTATGTCGCACCGAATCCCGGATTGTCGTCATCCATCCAAGGCAGGCTCCTGCGATACTGATAGACATTGCCTATGAAGTTGATTTCACTTCCGTAGGCTACTCCCCCGTCGGTGGCGGCATCGAAGCCGGCGTACTGAGGGGTGTCGAACCAGGTAGGGGCGGAGACGCGGTCGAAGTTGTTTACGACCAGCACATTGGAGGCTGCGCCGTCAGGCGTGCCGACGCAGAGAATCTCGGACGGAAAACTCTTGCCGCCGGAGTTGTACGCCTGGATCTTGAAGCTGTAGAGATGTCCCGGAGCGACCGCGACCTTTACCGAGCAGCCCTGAGAAGGGTCGAGGTAGATGCCCTGGTCGAAGACTCCGTCGTCCACGCGGGTGTAGAGTATGTATCCGGAAGGGGTAGCGGTAGGCTCCTTGCTGTCCTCGGTAGGCTTCCAGCTCAGAGTCGCCTGCTGGCCGTCGAGACGGGCGGCGAAGGAGTTCACCGGAAGCGGCTGGACGGTGTAGTCGAAGGAGTAGAGGTCGCTGAGGAACTTGAGCATTCCCTTGTAGATGGCGCGGCTCACCGTGAAGCGGAAAGTCGGGTCGAGACCGTACTTCATATCCGCGAAGTTCTGATGGGAAAGCAGTTCCAGAAGCATACCCGGAACCGAGGTGGTGCGGGACTCGCTGTAGGAGCGGTCCCAGATCATACGTTTGTTCCACTGCGGGTCGAAGTCGGAGCGCACGTCGTCGCAGATCTGGTCCGAAACCAGAGTCGCGAGATGGCGGCAGCTCATACGGCTCTGCCCGTTCGGAAGACGGTCGCTGCCGTCCGCCTGAAGGGTGTAGATGGAAAGGGTGCCGACGGTGGAGTCATCGGGTGTGGTGCCCGCATCGGTGTGGAAAGCGAAGGAGAGGTCCACGGGGATGTTCTTGCCGGGCTGCTTCGGGTTCGACTTGGAACCGCCGGACATCATACCGACCCAGGCTCCTCTGGAGGCATAATCCTGGGTGTAGTCGTCATCCCACTGGCGCGTGAGAGTGCTGTCGGCTCCGGCCCACTGCATCCAGTATATCGCGCCCTCGGTGAAGGCCGGCATTCCGGAAGTGGTGTAGCACTCCACAGGGGTGTCGGCAAGCCCGCGGGCTATCTTGCCCACTCCGCCGCCGAATTTCACCGCGTCGGCTGTCACTACGCTGTTCTTCACGAACTTATGTCCGGCGGGAGTGACGTTGTCCAGCGAAACATAGCTCTCGCTGCCCTTTTCGAACTCGAAGGTGCCGAGGTAAATCCAGGTGCCGCCGCCCATCTTCTGGTTCACGCAGAACTCGGTCTCGCCGCCCGCGTGGTGGACGGTGTAATGGGCCGATGATGTGCTGTTTTCGAGGGTCTTGTATGAGATATATACGGCATAGGAGCCGGATTCCTCTATGGTCGGAGTCCAGCGGATTTCGCTCTTTTCGCCTTTAAGGATGCACGGGGCCTTGCGGGCCGTGCCCATAGTGAAAGGATTGTCATTCAGGACATATACGGGCTTCGCGTCCGCGAAACCCTCGCCCGCGTCGCTCCAGACTCCGTTCTCGCTGTAGCTTCCGCTGCGGCGCATAAGGCCGGCGCGCTCACCGGTGAAGGAGGGGTCATTGTCCGCGATGATTTCGCGGACCTGGGTGTCGCGCTCGCGAGGAGTCATCACATAGGCTCCGGCATTCTCGAGCATAGGGATGAGGAACGGGAGCACGTAGCTCTGGGTGTACATATCCTCTACCGTGCCGTGGCAGGGAGCCCTCTGCCACTCCCAGCGGTCGAATTTCTCCTCGAAGTAGCGGCCGTGGCTCTGCCAGAGAGCTATTATGCGTCCGTCCAGACCGCTCTCGAAGCGGCGTTCTCCGATGCGGGTTATGAATGCGTCCCTGCCCCTGTCGGAGAAGGAGTATTTATAGCTGTGCTGTTTCCCGTCGTTGCCGAGAGGCGGAGTGACGAGGGTCTCCAGACGTGTTCCGCCCAGGAAAATCTCGCCGAGATTCTCCTTGCCGTACTCCTCGGGGAAGAGGGAGCTGAGTGTGGTGCGTAGCCATTTGACGTCTTCGCTGCGCCAGGCGTAGTCGCCCAGTTCGCGGGTGAAATAGAAGTCGAGCCTGTTCCCCCGGCGAAGAATCTTGCTTATCCTCGGATTTGTGGATACCGTGGTTCTCTCCCGGAGAAGGACTTTCAGGGAGTCCTGCACGGGGACGAAATCTTCCGTGATGTTACGGGCTGTGAGACCGCAGCATAGCAGAGCGGCGGCCAGAAGTGTCATTATGTGCTTAGTCATATTTTTTAACGAACAGTAATTCAGTCATAACGGTCAGAACGGCTCCGACGGCTATGCCCAGAGAGTCGGCATAGAAGTCCAGAGGGTCTTCGCTGCGATAGTCGGTGAGCCCCTGTCCCACTTCGGTGGCGGCCCCGAGCACAAGGCCTACGATAATTATGAACAGATAGATGAGTATCCTGCGCCAGAGCTTGTCCTGCCTCCAGTCGAAGGACCAGCGGGCGAAAAACACGAAAGGCAGGAACATACAGAAATGGACTATCTTGTCCTTGGGGATGCCGAAGAATGTAAAGTCGAAATGCCTGATGTCCTCGAAGTGTCCGAAGCACAGCCATACCACGGCTGCGAGATAGGCCGCGAAGAGAAAGCGGAAAAGCCAGATTCTCAGCGTGTGATTCTTCCTGGAGCGTCTGCGTCTGCTCATAGTGCCTGCATATCGTTAAGTTTCCGGTAGTAGCCGCCGAGGGCGAGAAGTTCCTCGTGCCTGCCCCTCTCCACTATGCGGCCCTCGTCCATCACGATAATCTCGTCAGCTCCCTTTATGGTGGAGAGGCGGTGGGCGATGGCTATGGTGGTGCGGTTCGTCATAAGGCGGTCGAGAGCCTCCTGCACAAGCCTCTCGGACTCGGTGTCGAGCGAGGCTGTGGCTTCGTCCAGAATTAGGACAGGAGGATTCTTCAGTATGGCGCGGGCGATGCTGATTCTCTGGCGCTGGCCGCCGGAGAGCCTGCAGCCCCGGTCTCCTATGTTAGTGAAGTATCCGTCCTCCTTCTCCATAATGAAGTCGTGGGCGTTCGCTATCCTGGCGGCCGCCTCGACCTGTTCCATCGTGGCTCCTTCCACGCCGAAGGCTATATTGTTGAAGATGGTGTCGTTGAAAAGGATGGGGTCCTGGTTCACATTGCCCATCAGGGCCCTGAGGTCCCTGATGCGCAGCTGCCTGATGTCCTTGCCGTCTATGCTGATGCTTCCGGAGCTGACGTCGTAGAAACGCGGGATGAGGTCCACGAGGGTGGTCTTGCCCGCTCCGGAGGCTCCCACTATGGCTACGGTGCGGCCCTTCGGGATGTCCAGGTCTATGTCGGAGAGCACCTTGCGCTCGCTGCCGGGATAGCTGAAGCACACTCCCCGGAAGCTGACGCCCTTTTCGAAACTCTCCAGAGGCTCGGGATTCTCCACTTCCCTGATGTCCGACTCGCTTTCGAGTATCCTGTTTATCCTCTCCATCGAGGCCATACCCTTAGGGATGCCGTAGGCCGCCTTCGAGAGGTCCTTTATAGGGTTTATGACGCTGTAGAGTATCACCATATAATAGATGAAGGTCGGAGCGTCGATGGGAGAGTCGGCCTTAAGTATGAGAGTGCCTCCGAACCAGAGCACTATGGCTATCATTATGGTGCCCAGACATTCGCTGACCGGATGCGCCAGGGCCTGGCGGGTGGCGACGCGGCTGTTCTTGTTTCTCATCGCGCCGGTGATGAGGTCGAAGCGTGCGCTCATCTTGCCCTCGGCGAGGAAGGCCTTGATGACGCGCAGTCCGCCGAGGGTCTCCTCGACCTGGGACATAGTGTCGCTCCACAGGGCCTGGGCCTCCAGAGACTTCTCTTTCAGCTTCTTGCCTATCTTGCCCATAATCCAGAGCATAGCCGGGGCGAAGAGGATGGTGAAGAGGGTCAGCTCCCAGGAGATGAAGAGCAGGGCGGCGAAGTAGCCCACGATGAGGATGGGGTTCTTTATGAGCATATCCATCGTGCTCGTAATCGAGGACTCGACCTCCTGTGCGTCACCGCTCATCCTGGCGATGATGTCGCCCTTCTTCTCCTGCGAGAAGAAGCCCAGAGGGAGGGAGAGTATCTTGTTGTATATGTCCATACGGATGTCCTTCACCACTCCCGTGCGCATAGGAATCATCACTGCGGCCGAGCCGAAATAGCAGGCCGTCTTGAGGGCGGTCATAAAGCAGAGGGCGGCGCAGAGGGCGAGCAGCACGCGGGCCGGGCCCCAGGCGGCGATGAGGGAGGTCACACCATAGTAGAGGTTGTTCAGCAGAATGTCCTTCGTGGCCACATCAGCGCTGTCCCAGGGGATGAAGCTGTAGGTGCCGTCGTCCAGACTGAAGAGGATCTTCAGGATGGGGACGATCAGCGAGAAGGAGAAGAGGTTCAGCACCACCGAGAGTATGTTCATAAGGACTGAACCCCAGAGGTACTTGCTGTATGGCGCGATGTAACGCCGTATCATTTTGGTGAATTCTTTCATACTGTGGCTGCGGATTTGGGTGAAAGGCTCTATCCGTCGAGGGTGAAGAGCTGCGAGGGCGTGCGCCGGGGCAGAGTCCGGAGTGTCACTGTCCTGCCTTCCGGTCCGGTGAGGAGCCAGGAGTTCCTGCTCACAGGGCGCAGGCCCAGCTGCCCGAGGGCGTCGACCGCGCAGCGGTAGGCCCGGTCGGGGGTGTTGTTGTTCTCGCTCAGGTGGCAGAGGAAGATGTGCTTGAGGCGCGGGGTGTAGAACTGCCGTATGGCGGCGGCGCACTCGTCGTTGCTCAGGTGCCCGTTCCCCTGGCAGATGCGCATCTTCAGCTCGTGCGTGTACGGCCCGGCGATGAGCATATCCATATCATAATTCGACTCGATCACTACGGTATCGGCCTGCGAGGCATAGTGAAGGGCCTCTTCGGTCATCCTTCCTATGTCTGTCATTATCACGAGGGAGTAGCCGTCGATGCTGAGCGCGTATCCCACCGTCTCCGTGGCATCGTGAGGCACGATGAAGCATCTGGCGCTGACGCGCCCCGGGATTATCTCGTTCCACTCCTCCGGCGAGAGTTCCCGCCGGCAGGAGGCTATATGGTCTTTAGTGAAGCTGTGCGAGGCGAGGGCGGCGTGGAGCACGGGCGTGGCATAGACGGGCTTGCAGAGATTCTTGCAGAATGAGCCCAGATGTCTTATATGGTCCAGATGGTCGTGGGTCACCAGGATGGAGGAGAAGGAGCCGGGGCCGTAACCCTTGTCCGAGAGGTTTTTTTTGAGCTTGCGGATGCTGACCCCAGCGTCTATGAGGATGCCGGCCGGTTCGCGCCCGGACTCTTCTGACGAGATGAAGTAGCAGTTGCCGCAGCTGCCGCTGGAAAAGCTTATGAACTTTATCATTGCTGCTCGTTTTCACAATATCTGGCGATGACACTATAGGCGTCGGAGACTCCCAGCTCGCCTGCGCGGGAGAGGTCGATGCAGCCTTTCTCCTTGTCTTTCAGATAGATGAGCACCAGTCCGCGGTTATAGTAGGCATCCCCCATCGCGGGGTAACATTCGATGGCCTTGTCATAGCTGCCGATGGAGAGCAGAAGCTGCGAGGAGAGGCAGTAGAGGTTTCCGAGGTTGAAGTGGAGATAAGGCAGGTCGGGCACGGTCTCAAGTGCCGAGAGCATATCCCCGATGGCCTCGGAGTAGTCGTAGCTCCGGTCTATGCGGTCGCTCACGCGGGCGCGGGTGGTTCCCTGGTCGTCCATCGTGAGGGTCTGGACATTGTTCTGTATGGTGGCGATGAAATCTATCATCTCCGCCCTCAGGACTCCCCTGTTCATCAGGTAGAAAGCCCTGTAATATTCCGAGTATCTGTCTGCGGAAGCGTCCGAGGAAGCCTGCTCCACGGCAGCGTCATACTCTTCCATAGCCGCAGGATAGCGCCGCAGCTGCACGTCGTTCATCGCCTTTATGAAGCTGACTCTGGACGGGGAGACGTCCGCCGCCCCGGCGGAGGAGCTGCTGTCGCCGTAGATGGCGTTCTCGATGCGTCCGGAATAGCTCAGATATGTGAGGGTGTCCGAGTTCGATACCGTCATCGGGACAGGGGAAGAGCTGAGGAAGCGGCGCAGAAGCGTGTTCTCGTAGCGGTTGCTCAGGGCGTAGCCCGTACCGTCCGCGGAGGAGGTCATACTGAACTTGTAGAGCGGCTTCAGACGGATGTCGATGTCGCGGTGCTGCAGGAGCTCGTCGTCGAAGTCTTTCTTCGCGAAGTCCGCGTCCAGCGCCAGCAGGGAGCTGTATTTCTTCGTGGTGTCGGCGAACGAGCCTTCGGCGGCGGCGTTCTTCTCCTCGTATTCGCGGATTTTCTGCCTGGCCGTGTCGTAGTCCTTCCGGGAAGAGACCGCCATACCGAGCATATTCTTCACGTAGGAGCGGTTCATATAGGCCTTGGCGAAGTCCGGATAGAGTTCGATGGCCTTGTCGTAATCGTCCAGGGCATCTCTCCAGCGGCTCATCTGCACGAAGAAGGAGGCGCGGTTAAAATAGGCAAGCACGTTCTTCGGGTTTATGTTTATCACCCTGTCCATATCATCAAGGGCGTTCTCGAAGTCACCCACCTGCGCGTAGATGAGACTCCTGTTGTAGAGGGTGAGGGCGTTACCCGGCTCGTCCGCGAGCACGCGGTTCAGGTCCCGCATAGAGGAGTTGTAGTCCTTCGCCTCGTAGTGGAGAAGGGCCCTGTTGAAGTAGGCGAAGGTGTTCGTGCTGTCTATGTCGATGGCCTTGTCCAGGTCGCGGATGGCGTCGTCCGTGCGGTTCTGCAGCGCGTAGATGCGTCCGCGGCGGATATAGCCCTCGGGCTCGTAAGGGTCCAGCTTTATGGCCTTGTCGTAGTCGCGCATAGCCTTCAGGGTGTCCCCGAGGAAGAGTTCCGAGGCTCCCCGGTTAAGGTAGGCGGCGGGGTCGCGGGGGTTCTTCTTTATGTAGCGGTCGAAATCCTCTATGGCGCGGTCGAACTGCCGGGAAAGGAAATAGGCCACGCCCCGGCTGAAATATACGCCCATAAAGCCCGGGCGCAGCTCGATGGCGCGGTCGAAGTCCCGGAACGCCTCATCGTAGCGGCCCAGACGGCTGCAGCTGATGGCGCGGTAGTGGTAGCCGTTAGTGAAGACGGGATTCAGGCGGACCGAACGGTCGAAGTCCTTTTCCGCTCCCCGGATGTCTCCGAGATTGTATTTGGCGATGCCCCGGAAGAAGAAGTTCCAGTAGTCCGTGGTGTCCAGACGCGCGAGGACGTTGAAATTCTCAATGGCCTGGGCGTATTTCCCGTCCGCAAGGCTGGTTCTGCCCCTGAGGAAGAAAACGTCCCTGTCGTACTGGGCGGACACCAGACCGCCAGCGTTCAGAAAGAGTATGAGTATCAACAAGAGTCGGCGCATCGCTGATTTCGTTATGTCGCCGAATATTGCTATCTTTGGCGGCAACTTGCAAATATAGCAAGAATTTAGCCGATACAGCGTGAGAGCAGACAGATTTTTACTCAGCATCATCCTGTGGGCGGGGGCCATCGCCGCCGCCGGAAGTGACGCAGCGGCCCGCAGCGGGCGCGATACATTCAGCGAGAGCGCCTTGCGGTCGAAGGTGGAGTTTCTCAGCGATTCGCTCTGCGCGGGGCGCGGCAGCGGCACGGCGGGAGGCTCCGAGGCGGCGTTCTGGCTCGTGCGGCAGTTCTCGAAAGCGAACCTTACGCCGCTCGGACGCTTCGGGCACAGTTTCGCTCTGCCGGACAAGGCCGGACACAACATCATAGGCAGCATCCCCGGACACGGCAGAGGGAAGTACATCATCATAATGGCGCACTACGACAACCTCGGCACGCTCGAGGGCAAGTTCTACCCGGGCGCCGACAGCAACGCTTCGGGCGTAGCCGCACTGCTCTCTCTGGCGGAGGCGTTCTCGCAGGAGCGCAAGGCGGCCTGCGGCCAATCCGCCCCCACACTGATCTTCGCCGCATTGGACGGCCGTCAGGCCAATATGGCGGGGGCTTACGCTCTCTGCTCCGAGCTTCTGGAATCGAAGCTCCGGGACCCGCGCACCGGCTTCACGATAGGCAAGGAGGATATTCTGCAGGTGGTGAATCTGGACATCGTGGGTAGCGTGCTGGCTCCATTGGACGCGGAGCGTCCGGACTATCTGATTATGCTGGGCGGCGAGGGGTATCAGAGGGATCTGCTGAGCTTCCTGAACCGCTCGCAGGACATCGGGCTCGATCTGGGCTTCGACTACTACGGGAGCCGCGAGTTCACCGAGCTGTTCTATCGCAGAATCTGCGACCAGCGGCCGTTTCTGGAGAACGGCATTCCGTCGGTGCTCTTCACTTCGGGCATCACGCTGCGCACGAACCGCACGGACGATGTGCCCTCCTCGCTGGACTACGGCGTGCTGCGACGCAGGGTCGAGCTGATTTATCATTGGATTTCGATGCTCAAGTGATATGACTAAAAAGGGTAAAATACTCGTCGTGGACGACAATGCCGGAATCCGGGCCGCGCTGAAGATTCTGCTGCCCGTGCATTTCGCGGAGGTGCAGATCATCCCGTCGCCGAAGACTCTGCTGCAGACGCTGCGGGCCTTCGCTCCCGAGGTGGTGCTGCTGGATATGAATTTCGACGCGGAGGTGAACAGCGGAAACGAGGGGCTTTACTGGCTGGGGGAGATACGCCGCGAGGCTCCGGAGGTGGAAGTCGTGCTTTTCACCGCCTACGCGGACATTCCGCTCGCGGTGGAGGGTATGCGCCGGGGGGCCTACGATTTCATCTCCAAGCCCTGGAACAACGAGAATCTGCTTTCCGTGCTGGATGCGGCCGCAGCTAAATCGCGCCGCAGCAGGGGGGCCGGGCAGCGCAAGGGCGAGGCTTCCGCCGGCATAATCTGGGGAAGCAGTCCGCAGATGGCAGCCGTGCGCAAGAGTCTGGAGAGGATCGCCGGGACGGATGCCAATGTGCTGATTACGGGCGAGAACGGCACCGGGAAGGACGTGCTCGCACGCGAAATTCACCGTTTATCGCTGCGCTCCAAGTCTCCGATGGTGAGCGTGGACCTGGGCTCGATTACGGAGACGCTCTTCGAGAGTGAGCTCTTCGGGCACGTGAAGGGGGCGTTCACGGACGCGCATACTGACCGCCCGGGACTTTTCGAGCAGGCTGACGGGGGGACGCTGTTCCTGGACGAGATAGGCAATACGCCGCAGCATCTGCAGACCAAGCTGCTCAGGGTGCTGCAGAACAGGACGGTCACCCGCGTAGGGGACGTGACGGAGAGGCCGATAGACATACGGCTCATCTGCGCGACCAATATGGACCTGGAGCGGATGGTGCGCGAGGGGACTTTCCGCGAGGATCTCTATTACAGGATAAACACCGTGCATCTGGTGATCCCGCCGCTGCGGGAAAGGCGCGGGGACATCGGGGAGTTTGCCCGGCATTTCCTGAAAATGTATGCCGCAAAGTACCGCAGAAGTGCACGTGACCTGTCTCCGGAAGCGCTCAAGGCTCTGGAGGGGCGGCACTGGAGCGGGAACGTGCGGGAGCTTCAGAACTGCATCGAGAAAGCCGTGATACTCTCGGAAGGGGAAGTCCTGACGGAGGAGGACCTCAACCTGCCGCCGGTGCGGGAGGAAAGCGCCGCAGAGGGGAACTCCAGGGGGCTTTCCACGCTTATGAACGTGGAGGAGAAGGCCATACGCGAGGCGATAGAGAAGTTTGACGGGAATATGTCTCTGGTGGCGAAGAATCTGGGCATCAGCCGGCCTACCCTGTACAATAAACTGAAGAAATACAACATATAGTGTGATGCTGAGGATGTCGATGACTATCGGCGGCATCGTCGCTCTTGCTGCCGCGATTGCGCTGGTACTGGGTTTTGCGCTGGGTGCGATTTTCAGCATCTACAAGGCCGGCAGGCGGGTGAACTATATGGTGGATCTGCTGGAGGACGGGGAGACGACGGTCCGCTTCAGGGAGCGGGGCATCTATCACCGCTTCAGCACTTCGCTGAACCGTCTGAAGAGTTTCTTTATGCGCGAGAAGGAGGCGGTGCGGGAGCGGGAGGAATACTATGCGAAGATGCTCGACCATATCCGGACAGGGGTGGTTGTGCTGGACAGGGAGAATGTCGCATACCGCAACAGCCGCGCCCTGGTGCTGCTGGGGCTGTCCAATTTCCATTCCCTGCGGCAGCTTGCGAACATCGACGCTTCCCTCTCGGAGGCTTTTGCAGCTGTCCAGGAGGGGCATCAGGAGGTGACGGACATATACAGCGAAAGCGGGAAGATCACTGTGAGGCTCTATGCCTCGCGGGCGTTCATCAGGGGCAAGGAAGTGAAGATCATCACTTTCGATGACATCAGCCGGGACCTGCAGGAGAATCAGGACGAGTCCTGGTCGCAGCTCATCAGGGTGCTTACACACGAGATTATGAATACGGTCACGCCGATAGCGACCCTCAGCCAGGCGCTGGCCAAGGATTTCGACAGGGCCGGGGAGCTGGGGCTGGACATCCGTGCGGGGCTGGAGACCATAGCCTCCTCGTCCGAGTCGCTGATCGGTTTCGTGGAGGACTACAGGGCGCTCTCGCGTGTGGCGGCTCCCCGGCGCAAGTCTTTTATGGCTGCTGACCTTGCGGACATCCTGAAAGACCTGTCGAAGGCTATGGGAGTGGATTTCGTCTATACCGAGAAGCAGGAGGACATTCTGATGTACGCCGACAAGGGGCAGATTTCGCAGGTGCTGGTGAATCTGGCGAAGAATGCGGTGCAGGCCGGGGCGACAAGGCTGGAGATGACGGCCGGGCTCGACAGCCGGGAGAATGTGGTCATCTCCGTCTCGAACGACGGGCGGCCGATCTCCAAGGACGCTTCGGAGCAGATTTTCGTGCCGTTCTACACTACGAAGAAGGAGGGGACCGGGATAGGTCTGAGTCTGTCGCGGCAGATAATGCGTCTGCATAACGGCTCCATCAATCTCACGCGCAGCGATGCCGAACGCACGACTTTCACGCTGATTTTCAGATAGATGCTAAGTGATTCCTAAAAAATAACTAATAAATGAAGAGTCCTATGGCTCCGGCGGAGAGGATGATGGCGATGGGGCCGAGCTTTTTCGTCTGGCAGAGCAGGAGGGCTGCGGCGAAAAGGGTCCAGGCCTTCCAGTCCGGAAAATTCTCCGCGATGACGGATACGGGATGCACCCGGATGGTGAGCACCACTGCGGCGGCCGCGATGAGTCCGGCCACTACGGGGCGCAGGCCCTTCATAGCGTAGGTGTAGGCCGCGCTCGAATGATATCTGTCGAAGATTCTGACTACCACGAGGAATATCAGGAACGAGGGCAGGACTACCGCGAGAGTGGCGAGGAAGGAGCCGAGGATGGCCGCGCCCGTTCCGAAGCCGGCCGTGTGGATGACTTCATAGCCGACGTAGGTGGCGCAGTTTATGGCCACGGGGCCCGGAGTGCTCTGGGAGATGCCCACTATGTCGGTGAAGGCTCCCTCTGAAAGCCAGCCGTGAAGCGTGACCACCTGACTCTGTATGAGCGATACCATAGCGCCGCCGCCGCCGAAATTCAGCAGGCCTATGAGGAAGAAGGTGTAGAAGAGTTCCCAGAAAAGCATCATAGCGAGTCCTCCTCTTTTCCGTCAGTGCGGCCTCGTCCGGACCTTCCCCGCAGAGCGGCTATGCTCACCGCTCCGGCGATGACCGTGAGGATAATCCATATGGGCGAAACGCTCAGGAAGGCCACCAGGAATACGGTTCCCAGGGCCAGGGCCGCTGTCCACCAGTTCCAGTCCGAGCCTTTCGCCATATCCAGTGCGGCGGAAAGGATGAGGGCCACCGCTACGGGGCGGACTCCCTGGAAGAAGCGGCGGACGTAGATGTTGTCCTTGAAGCCTGTGAACACCATCGCTATGGCGAGGATTATCAGAAAGGACGGGAGGGCTGCTCCGAGGGCCGCCACTACGCTGCCCTTGACTCCCCTGATGCGATAGCCGGTGTAGTATGCTATGTTTATGGCGAGTATCCCGGGGGCGCTCTGCGCCAGAATCGTGACGTCCTTATAGTCTTCGGCGCTGAGCCAGCCCCTCCGCGTCACCTCGGCTCCGATGAGCGGAAGCATCACGTAGCCTCCGCCGATGGTGAAGGTCCCGATTTTCGAGAAGACCCCGAATACGCTCCATAATGAAATGTTCCTGTCCATAAGCGACCGCAAAGATAGCAAAAAATGTTCTGCCGGACGGGGAGGTCCCATTGTCTTTCAGAAAAAACGTCCGTGATGATGAAAAATAAGTTGGTAAGTTTATTATCATCACTATCTTTGTGATTATGATACCTTTACTTACCACTTTGCTGATTTCGTCCGCAGTCAGCGTTTACAATCCGCGGATTCCCGTCATTCTGGACAGGGATTACAACATCGTTTCAGAGATAGTCGTGCAGAACGGGGAGGCGGGGCAGGTCTCGGGAGAAGTCGAAGTAGTTCTCGAAGGCATCCCGCTGAAGGCCATAAACAACGTGTCCCTCGTCTATACCGGCACGATTTCGCCTCTCTACCGCAGGTCCGAGGCCATCATCGCCCGGACGCTTTTCTCCCGCTGGGGCAGCGGGCAGAGGACGTGGAGGGATCCCCGCTATGTCACTCTCCTGAGCAGTGTCAAGCCCGGACCGGACGGAAGGGCCCTGCTGAAATTCGACAGGCCCCTTGTCAAGGGCGAGAACCATTTCTATGTAAGCCTCAGCGTCTGCTCCCGTGAAGTGAATCTGACAGACACCTTCGGATGCCGAGTGGAGAGGGTGGGATTGGACGGAGTCCGGACGGACTTCGTCGAGAAAAGTCCGTCTGAGGGAAGGCGCTACGGCATCGCGCTGCGCGACCAGGGTGACGACGGCTCGGACAGCTTCAGGATTCCGGCTCTGGCGACAGCGAAGAACGGGGACCTGGTCGCGGTGTACGACGTGCGCTGGGACTCGAGCGTGGACCTGCAGAGCGACATCGACATCGCGGTGCAGAGAAGTTCGGACGGGGGAAAGAGCTGGAGCGGGATGCAGATTGCTATGGATATGGGCGAGTACGGCGGTCTGCCGCAGGCTCAGAACGGGGTCGGCGACCCGTGCGTGCTGGTGGACGAGCGTTCCGGCGACATCTTCATCTTCGCGATATGGGGGCACGGGCTGAAGGGACACACCACTACGAGTACTTCGGCTTCGGGCTTCGACCCTATCGACGTGCCGCAGCTGGTGATGGTGCGCAGCAGCGACGGGGGCAGGAGCTGGAGCGCTCCGATAAACATCACGGAGCAGGTGAAGGCCCCTGACTGCGCTTCGGTCTTCCAGGGTCCCGGGAGAGGGATAACGATGTCTGACGGGACTCTGGTCGTTCCTGTACAGATCTGGAAGTCAGTCAGCGAGGTGAGCGCGGCGATCATCTGGAGCCGTGACGGAGGGGACAGCTGGAAGCTTTCTTCGCCGGCGGTCTCGAAAGTCTGCGAGGACCAGGTGGCGGAGGTCAGCCCGGGCGTGCTGATGCTGAATATGCGCAACTACTACAGCAGCGACCGGACACGGAAAGTCTATGTGAGCAGGGACCTTGGAGAGAGCTGGGAGGCTCACGCCTCCAATGACGTGCTGCCGGAGCCGCAGTGCCAGGCGAGTCTTCTGATGTGTCCGGAGCGCGGGGTGCTGCTTTTCGCGAACCCGGCCTCGACTTCCGCCCGCGTGGATTTCACGCTGCGGGCGAGCCGCGACGGGGGTCTAAGCTGGCCATATTCGCTGCTTCTGGACGAGGAGACGGGCTGGGGCTATTCCTGTATGACTATGATAGATGAGGATACGGTCGGCATCCTCTACGAGGGCGGCGCAGCGCAGATAGTCTTCCAGGCCGTGAAGCTCGAGGATGTGCTGGGAGGGTGAGAATCCGGAGGGGTGTTTCTAAAATGACCCGGCTCCGCGTTTCGGGGTGAAAAAAGGCCGTTTTTTCACCCCGATCGAGTATTTTCCGACCTCTGGGGTGAAATAAAACGTTTTCTTCACCCCGGAGGTCAATCTTACTCCACCGGGGTGTCGAGATTGGCCTTGGCCCAGGCGTAGATGAGGAAGTTGCGGTCGGAGTCCCAGGCCTGCAGGTAGAGGCGGCGGACCGTGTCCAGCCACGCCTGGCTCTTGAAGCCGGCCTCGTCGCGCCCCACCTCATCGGTGCCGCCCGCGGCGTAGTACATACTTCTGGTGGTGCTGCAGATGCGGGCATAGGTTCCGGTGTTCTCCTTGAGGTCGGAATTCTCCATAGAGATATAGAACTGGAGCTGCTCCTCCGTACAGGTCTTGTCCTCCGCCTTCATCGGACCGTCCTTCACATAGACCGTCACTCCGTCCTTGAACACGTAGGGTTCATAGAAGCCCGGGGTGTACATCGCCTCATAAACCACGCCCTTCACCGGGAACTGGGCTCCCGACTGATAGAGGATGAATTTGCGCACCCGCTCCACGTCTGCGTAGCGGACTTCACCGCGCACATCCCAGACGGCGTTTATGATCCACTTGGCGAGCTTCTCCGGGGACGGGTCCAGAAGCAGGACCAGACCTTTCTTCTGCTTGCCGAGCTTTATGTCCTTACCCGTCCAATACTCGTAGAGTTTCACGGGATAGCCTTCGTAGCCCGGCACGTCCCTCCTCTCCTCCAGCAGAGTGCCCTCCATATAGGCGGCGTTCAGCACTTTCTGACATCTCTGGGCGACTGTGGAGAGGGAGTCCCTCATATACTGGCGCAGCGCACGCGGAGTCCGCGCCTGCAGTGAAGCACCTGCCAGAAGGCAGGAAACGGAAAAGAGAAAGAGTATGGCCTTTTTCATATTATGGAAGTGATATTATTTTGCGCAAATATAAGCAAAAAAGTCTCATTACGAGCTGTGACTTTTCATAGGACGAAAGTTCACGGAATTATTGGAAAGCACGCAATAGTTTCGCATATTTGCATAGGTCTAAAAAAGTTTCAGAATAATATGCGGAAATACTTCATTCCGGCCATTGCATTGGCCCTATTGACCGCTTGCGGTCCCAAGTATCAGGTGGAGGAGAAAGACGGGTACAATCTGGTCACCCAGAAAGGCGGGCCGGCATTGGGCTTCAGCCCTGCTTCCGGAGTCGCTCTGCTCGAAGACAGGGGCTTCGCGTTCAAGGACTTGAACCGCAACGGACGGCTTGATGTCTACGAAGACTGGCGAAGGAGTCCGGAGGAGCGGGCGAAGGACCTCGCCTCGCAGCTCTCCATAGACGAAATCGCCGGGCTTATGCTCTACAGCAGCCATCAGACCATACGCTCGGAAGAACTGACCGAGGAGCAGCGCCGTTTCCTCGGGGAGGACAACCTGCGCGCCGTCCTCATCACTTCGGTGAAGGATGTCGCGATGGCGGCGGTCTGGAACAACAATATGCAGGCATTCACCGAAAGCGTCGGCCACGGCATACCGGGCAACACCAGTTCCGACCCCCGGAACCAGGCGGTATCCGACAAGGAGTTCAATGCGGGCGCCGGCGGAGACATCTCGATGTGGCCGAGTTCTCTGGGTATGGCAGCGACTTTCGACCCCGGCCTCGTGGAGGAATTCGGCCGCGTCGCTTCCGTGGAATACAGGGCCCTGGGTATCGCGACCGCCCTCTCTCCTCAGGTCGACATAGCTACGGAGCCTCGATGGTGGCGCTTCAGCGGCACTTTCGGCGAGGACCCGAAGCTCACCACCGATATGGCCCGAGCATACTGCGACGGCTTCCAGACCTCCCCGGAAGGCAAGAGACTTCACGGAGCGTGGGGTCTGGAGAGCGTGAACACGATGGTCAAGCATTGGTACGGCTACGGTGCCGAGGAGGCCGGACGTGACGGGCATTTCGGCCACGGCAAATACTGCGTTTTCCCGGGCGACAACCTGAAGATGCATAAACAGGCCTTCGTGGAGGGCGCATTCAGTCTGAAAGGCGGCACTGCAAGTGCTTCAGCCGTAATGCCGGTTTACAGCATCCTGTGGAATCAGGCTCCGGACGGAGAGAACGCCGGAGGCGCTTACAGCGATTTCGTGATCCGTCGTGAGCTTCGCGAGGGGGCCGGATTCGACGGTGTGGTCTGCACCGACTGGCACGTCACCTACGACTGCACCAATATGGACAAGGACGGCAAGGGCAAGCCTTGGGGCGTGGAAAACCTCAGCGTCGCGCAGCGGCACTACCGTGCAATCCTGGTCGGAACTGACCAGTTCGGCGGAAACAACGACAAGGCCCCGGTTCTGGAAGCCTATCGGATGTACGCGGACAATTTCGGCGAGGACGCCGCCCGAGAGCGCTTCGAAAAGTCAGCCTGCCGGCTGATGCTCAATTCTTTCCGTACGGGACTTTTCGAGAACCCTTATCTCGACCCGGCCGAATCCGAGGCCTTGGTGGGCAATCCGGTTTTTATGGCCGAAGGTTACGAGGCCCAGATAAAGTCCGTGGTGATGCTTAAGAATCACGCCAATACTCTTCCTGTAGCCGGGAAGGCGAAAGTCTATCTTCCGAAGCGTCTTTACCCCGCAGCTAAAGCCATCTTTTTCGACGGGGTCACGGAAGCGAAGATGGACTGGATGATCAGCCCGGAGGCGGTATCCCGCTTCTATGAGGTCGTGGATAACCCGTCCGAGGCCGATTTCGCTCTCGTGGGCATCAAGCAGCCGGCCACACAGATGGGATACGAAAAGTCCGACCTTGCGAAAGGGGGCAACGGCTATGTCCCTATTTCTCTTCAGTATGAGGACTATACGGCTAAGGAAGCCCGCTCTGAAAGCATAGCCGGAGGCGACCCTCTGGAGAAATTCACGAACAGGAGCTACAAGGGCAAGACCGTGAGGACCGCGAACCGCTCCGATATGGTGCTGGTCCGGCAGACTAAAAAAGCGATGGGCGACAAGCCTGTCGTGGTGATACTCGAGACCGGAATGCCGGTCGTGCTTTCAGAGATAGAGCCGTACGCCGACGCCATTCTGGTCTCATTCGAGGTACAGAGTCAGGCTCTGCTGGAACTGGTCAGCGGGAAGCGTGAGCCTTCGGCCCTGCTGCCGATGCAGATGCCCGCCGATATGTCCACCGTCGAGAAGCAGTGCGAGGACGTGCCGTTCGATATGGAGTGCTATAGGGATGCGGACGGAAACGTCTATGATTTCGCCTTCGGCCTGAACTGGAGCGGTGTCATCAGCGACTCCAGGACGCAGAAATATGCCGGCAGGTAGCCGGAGCCGGTTACTCTGATGTACCAAAGCGGCTACCTGACCATCAGGGATTACGATGAAAGATTCGGTCAGTACGATCTGGACTATCCGAACGAAGAGGCCAAGAGCGGTTTCCTCAACTCACTCAGCCAGTTGTATGCACCGGACCTGATAGACAGCGACGTGTCCGTCGTCCGCTTCGTGAAGGATGTCGAACGGGGCGACGTGGACAGTTTCATGAACCGCTTCACGGCATTTCTTTCCGGCAACAGCCATCTGATACAAGGCGACCTCGAACTCTATTTCCAGAACACGATGTCCATAATGTTCAAGATGATGGGACTCTATGTCAAGACCGAGTACCACACATCCAGCGGCCGCATCGACATCGTTATGGAGACCGACAGCTTCGTATATGTCATCGAGCTGAAGCGCGACCAGCCCCCCGACATCGCCCTTCAGCAGATAGAGGCGAAAGGCTACGACAGGCCGTTCCTCGCCTCCGGCAAGAAAATCATCCGTCTCGGCATCAACTTCTCCTCGCAGACCCGAACGGTGGACGGCTGGAAGGTCGCGGAATGACACGGCGGGATGTCGGGTAATCTTAACCCTTATTTCATATGCGCCTTGAAGAAGTCATCGACCAGGCCGGAGACTTCCGCGGACCAGAATTCCCTGCTGCCGTGGTCGCCGCCCTCTATCTTGTAGAATTTGTAGTCGTAGCCGTTGTCTTCAAGCTTGTCCGCCATTATGACGCTCTGCTCGTAAGGGACCACATTGTCCCTGTTGCCGGTGACGATGATGATGGGAGCCGTGGAGGAGGCCTTTGACTTCGTCACGTACTCTATCGGGCTGACGGTCTTCACGATATCCGGGTTCTCCATAACCGGGATGTGCCCGAAAAGGGTTCCGGTCGGACTGTTCGCGCTGATGTGGTCCATATAGTCCGGGGCGAACTCCTGCATCCTGAGCACATCGGTGACAGGATAGAAGGCCACGCAGGCATTGACCGCAAGTGACTGCTTCCCGTATTCCTCCGGAGTGTCCAGCGAAGGGACATCCTGCGTAAGGGTCTCCAGAAGGGCCATATTGCCGCCCGAGGAGTCACCCCAGATGAACATATTCACAGGGTCGATATGATATCTGCCCGCATTCTCCCTCACGAACCTCACGGCTGACTTCACGTCCTGTATCTGGGCGGGGTATTTGGCCGTAGTGGAAGGCCTGTGCTCTATCATAGCGATGACATAGCCTCTCTGACTGAAGCCCATAAGGTAGCTGAGCTTCTGGTCGAGGCTCTGCTTGAACCAGGCGGCTCCCTGGATGAAGAAGATGCAGGGAAGCGGCTTTTCTGAGCGGATGCCCGGAGTGATTATCCTGACGTGCAGGTCCATACTGTCCCTGTGGGCATAGACGACATCCCTGTATGTCGGGAACTGCGGTTCGTCCGGATAGGTGAACTTGTCGAGAGTGGTCATAACTTTAGCTTTCGCCGGCGAGGGGTCGATGCTTTTGAACTGCCCCCATTGGCCGAAGGCCGTCTGGGACGAGAGCAGCAGAGCTGCGATGATGATGAATGAGTGCTTCATATTCTCTGTCAAATGTAATGATTATTTCGAAGAACGGAACAGCAGCGGAGCGAATTTCTGCAGGTCTCTGCGCCAGGAGCGCCAGTTGTGTCCGTCGCCGCAGTCGTAATACTGGTACGGCGAAGCGGCGCGGTCCAGAGCTTCCATCAGGCTCCGTGCGCTCCGCAGGGCCATATCCTTGCTGCCCGCGCCTACCCAGAGCAGATTGTAGCCTGTCCTGAGCAGAGGGCGCAGCGCTTCGTCCGCCTGAGCGGGGGTTCCGCCCATAATGCCGGTTCCGATGAAGCCGTACCAGCCGAAGACATCCGGGTGATGCTCAGCGAGGTACATCTCGTACACCCCGCCCATCGACACTCCGCAGACAGCCCTGCCGCTACGGTCCCGGCGCACGGAATAGCGGCTTTCCACAAGGGGTATGATATTGTGCAGCAGGTCGTTGACAAATTCTCCGCCGGACTTGCCCCTTTCCGTCCCCATAAGCTCGAAGTGGCTCTTGGCACCCGGAACCGGGTCTATAATATGCGGAGCGGCGAGCTGGTTCGGCATAGCGTTGAAAAGCACGACCACCATCTCCTCCACCTCGCCCCGGGAAGTCAGATTATCCATAATCTGCGGCAGCCTGCCCATATCCGTCCAGGTATCCTCGTCATCGCCTCCTCCCGGAATCATATAGAGAACGGGATAGGTCTTTTCGGGCGTATATCCGGCCGGCAGATACACGTTCAGGTGACGCTGCCCTCCGTACTGCGGAGAGTCGTACCAGATGGAAGTGAGAGTCCCTCGCGGCGCATCGGCATAGTCCAGATCACGGCTCTGCGGACCCTCCACCAGAAAAGAGTTGAGAAACTCGGAGTAGTTGCAGACCAGCTTCAGATTCCACGGATCGAGAGTCCTCACCCCGTCCACCACATAGTGATAGGTATAGAAATCCGGCGCGAGTCCCTCGGCCGTGTAAGTCCACACGCCGGCGGAGTCCCGGAGCATCTGAACGCTTCCGCCGAGATTGTACTCGTTCACGCCCGGAAGAAAGTCCCCGAAAAGCTGCACTCCGCGAACAGAAGAGGGAGTCTCCAGCCGGAATGTGGCGGACGTTCCGTCCAATACCGGATAATACTTGCTGCCCGGATACTGGGCGTTCGCGCTGCCCGCCGAAAAAAGCAGCAGCGGGAGGGCCGCTGCTATAATGGTTCTCTTCATTTACGCGGCGATTTGATTCCGTAAAAAAGGCCGGCCGGAATCGGATCCGGCCGACCACATCCAATAACCAATTACTTAACCGATTTATGCTATTCAGGTTATGTCGAATTCTGTCAATTCCATCCCTCGTTCTGATACAGGCCATCGGAACCGGTATTGAGGTCGATGTAGGTCTGAGGTATCGGGAAGAGGTTGAACTTGATTTCACCCGTCTCTTCTGCCCAGCGGCGGATGTTCGGGTTCTGCGGAAACTCTGCTCCAGGATCCCCGGCTCACCAGCCGCCAGGGGCATCTTGTGCATCTGGTGCAGCGCAATTCCGACCGTATGCTCAAGCTTGTGGGCCAGCTGACGGACCTGAACAAACTTGACCACGGGAAAATGGTGCTGAACGTGAAGGCCTGCGACATCTCCGCCATCATCCGCAGCGCTTACGAAGCCTTCGGGAACGCGGCCGAAAGAAAAGAAATCGCTTTCCGTCTGGACTGCCCTGACTATCTGCTGTGCTGGACCGACAGCGACAAATTCGAGAAAGTGGTCTATAACCTGCTCTCGAACGCCTTCAAATACACCCCTTCCGGAGGTTCGGTAACCCTCCGTGCCGGAACCGGGAACGCAGCCGATGTCGGCGGACTTTTCCCGGAGCAGAACCCGAAAGAGGGGAATTATCTCATAGTCTCGGTAAGCGATACCGGCATAGGCATTCCTGACGACAGGAAAAAGGACATCTTCACCCGCTTTATGAGAATAACCCCGGACAGCCGCACCGGAGGTACGGGAATAGGTCTGTCATTCTCCAAATCCCTCGTGGAGATTCACCGGGGTATGATAGGAGTGAAGGACGGAAAGGCCGGCGACGGCAGCGCCTCGGGGTCGGTATTCTTCTTCGCGCTTCCGGCTGACAGCTCAGCATATACCCCCGAGGAACTTTCGGGAGCGGAATCACCCCGTCAGAACACGGTGGACGGAAGCATATACAAGAGCGAATATACCCTGCACAAGACTCCCGCCGCCACGGGAGAGAAACGCACGAAGGTGCTTGTCATAGACGATGACAGCGAAATCCTGTACTACCTCTCGCTTGTACTCTCCGAGGAATACGAAGTCATAACCCGGTCCGACGCCGTGTCCGGCTACAAGAAGATAGAGGAGGTGCAGCCGGACGTAATAATATCGGACATTATGATGGTCGAGATGGACGGGCTGAAACTCTGCCGTATGGTGAAGGATGACATCGGAATCTCGCATATACCTTTCATCCTGCTTACGGCCAAGACTACGACGGACGACCAGATAGAGGGTATGAACGCGGGAGCCGACGCATATATAGTCAAGCCGTTCGACCCGGGCTATCTCAAGGCCGTCATAGCTTCCCTGCTGCGTAACAGGGACAATGTCCGCAAGGCCCTGGGTGCAAGCACCTCCATAGACAAGGTGGAGGTGGAGGAAAACGTCATTTCAGCCCAGGACAAGAAGCTGCTCGAAAAAATCTACGCCATAATGGAGGATAGTCTTATGGATTCTGAACTGAACATCTCGGAGATGACTGTGAACCTCGGGATGAGCAGGACGAAACTGTACTACAAGATAAAGGGTCTCACGGGGCAGACTCCGAACGAGTTCTTCAAGACCTTCAAGCTGAACAAGGCCGCGGAAATGATAAAGGAGGGGAAGTACAAGATTTCCGCCATCGCGGATATGGTGGGATTCAGCTCCCCGTCTCATTTCGCCGCCGCTTTCCAGAAACAGTTCGGAAAATTGCCGAGCAAGTACTGATTTTGTACCCTCGTATCCGTACTTGAACTTTTCGGATATGCCGCAGGAATAAAACTTTCCTATTTTTGCACCTGCACTGAGACTGGCCGGCACACGGCCCACCATATTCCGAACTTTTTAACAACAGTTTTATGAAATTCAAAATCGTCAAACTTCTGGCAGCAGCCCCGGTCATACTGGCGGCGTGCGCCGCAACGCAGACACCTCAGGAGAGACTCCTCGCCCACGAGAAGGAGATAGACAAAATCATCGCGGGAATGAGCCTTGAGGAAAAGGTCGAGATGCTCCACGGCAAGAGCAATATGGCTTCAGAGGGCATTCCGAGACTCGGAATCCAGGAAATACGCTATGCGGACGGCCCTTTCGGCATCCGCGAGGAGAACGGCGCCGGCTTCCGTCCTCTGGGATGGACTACGGATTCCGCCACCTATTTCCCTACGGGATCCGCCCTCGCGGCCACCTGGTCTGAGGAACTGGCCTACAAATACGGCACGGGAATGGGTACCGAGGCCCGCAGAAGAGGTAAGGATGTCATTCTCGGACCCGCCATCAATATTCAGAGACTTCCTGTGGGAGGACGCACCTATGAATATTTCAGCGAAGACCCTTTCCTTGCCGCCAGACTTGCGGTAGGATATATAAAGGGTACGCAGGATGCCGGTACGGCTGTCTGCGTCAAGCATTTCGCACTGAACAACCAGGAGACTAACCGGGCGAGCGTCGATGTGAACATAGATGAACGTTCTTTCCGCGAACTGTATCTCAAGCCTTTCGAGGCATCCATAAAAGAGGCTGGAGCGTGGTCAGTGATGTCCGCATACAATAAAATCAACGGCACATACTGCCCGGAGAACGAACATCTCCTCAACGAGATACTCCGAGGCGAATGGGGCTTCAACGGCCCTGTCATCTCCGACTGGGGCGGCACCTACAGCACAGTGCCTTCCGCGCTTCACGGTCTGAATGTACAGATGCCGGGTGACAACTATTTCGGACAGGCCCTGATCGACTCCGTAAAGGCCGGAGCCGTACCCGAGAGCGTCATAGACCTCAAAGTCCGCGAACTTCTGCGTCTGCGCTTCACCGTGGAGGCCATCGCTCCGGAGAACTGCAACAAGGAAGTCGCTTCCACTCCGGAGAGCCGCCGCACAGCCTATGAGGTGGCGAGCAAAGCAGTCGTACTGCTGAAAAATGAAGGAAGCATCCTCCCTATCAGAAAGGATGTCAAGAAGATAGCCGTCATCGGACGCAATGCCGTAGCCCTGACCCAGTCGGGCGGCGTAGGCGCGGGAGTAAAGTCCGTTTACGAAATCACGCCGCTCCAGGGCATCAAGAACAAGGCCCCGGAAGGAGTGGAAGTGGCGTATGCTCCGGCATATAAGAACTACGCGAGCCTCTACGGACGCGCGTCCGGTGGCCCGGACAATGCCGCCTCTCTCGATGAGGCTCCGGATCCGAAGCTCCTTGCAGAGGCCGTGGCTGCCGCAAAGGGGACCGATCTCGTCATCTTCGTCTGCGGAACCAGCAAGACCATCGAATCTGAAGGCTTCGACCGCAGCAATATCAAACTTCCTGTAGGACAGGATGAAATCGTCAAGGCTCTCGCGCAGGTGAACCCTAACATCGTGAGCGTAATCATCTCCGGCGGCCCTTGCGACCTGCAGGAACTTACTAAATACTCCCCTGCCATCGTAGAGGGCTGGTGGAACGGTCTCGAAGGCGGCAACGCTCTGGCCGACGTTCTCTTCGGGAACATAGCCCCTTCGGGCAAGCTGCCTTTCACCTTCCCTATACAGTTCGAAGACTCTCCGGCATACGCTATGGGCAATTTCCCTCAGAAAGAGGATGTCGGAGAAGACCTCTTCACCTCCACGTTCCGCAAGGACATTACCGGAGGCAAGGACAAGTGGCAGAACAGGAAGTCGCCGAAAGCGTTCTACACCGAGAAGCTGCTCGTGGGCTACCGCTGGTTCGACACCAAGCGGAAACCGGTTATGTACGCATTCGGACACGGCCTCTCATACGTGGACTTCGAGTACGGGAACATATCCACCGACAAGTCACGCTATAAGCCGGACGGCACGATAAAGGTCAGCTTCACGCTGAAGAACACGGGCGATATGACAGCAGATGAGATTCCGCAGCTCTACGTCCGCCACCTGAACGCAAAGGTCGAGTATCCGTACAAGGAGCTCAAAGCCTTCAGCCGCGTGACCCTCGATGCCGGACAGACCAAGACCGTGACTCTCGAAGTGCCGGTGAGCGAACTCCGCTACTGGGACGAAGCCGAAAACGGCTGGAAGCTTGAAGAGGGCGAAATCGAACTGCTGCTCGGCAGCGCGTCCGACGACATCCGCCTCAGCACGAAAGTGACAATCTAAAATTATATGTAAGTTAATGAGTGGCCGGGGGAAGCACATCTCCGGCCACATTTCAATTTTTATCCACTTATGAAGAAAGTAACACTGTCCATTCTGATTCTTGTCCTCGCGTCCTCCGCGGTCTGGGGGCAGAAAACCGACGTCAAGGCCGAGATTATGGCGGATTCTCTGAAAGCTTACGGAGGAGACTATCCGTATCCGACCGAGGTTCCCGCCCTCACGAAGGCTCCGAAAGGCTACAAGGCCTTCTACATCAGCCATTACGGCCGGCACGGCTCGCGCTATTACTGGGGAGCGAATCTCTATCCTGAAATCGAAGCCATCCTCACGGAAGCCCACGACAAGGGAGTGCTGACCCCTGCCGGGGAAAGTTTCTATGCCAAATATCAGGAAATCTATCCCGAACTCAAGAACGGCTGGGGAGAACTGACTCCGCTCGGCTACGAGCAGCACGCCCGCATAGCCGGAACGATGTACGAAAACTTCCCTACGGTCTTCAAGAAAGGCGGACACGTCAATGCCGTCTCTTCGCTGTCCACGCGGTGCATAATAAGTATGGCGGCATTCTGCCAGTCCCTGGCGGGCTGCAATGACAAGATAGACATCTATCAGCGCTCCTCCCGCGAGACCCTGAACGCGGTAGTCCCGGACGACAGGCAGAATCCGTACAAGCGCGACTTCCCGAGAGAGAAATTCCCGATAGCCGACAGCCTCCTGTACGCTGACGGACAGAAGAGCGGCAAGAACGTCTTCATCGAGGAGCTGTTCAGCGATGCAAGCGGGCTGAGCGAACCTGCGGAAAAAATCGAGTTTACACTCAACACCTTCTTCACCACCCTGCCCTGCATAGACTACGTGGGGATAATGGGCGACCCGATGAATGCGGAAGAACTGTACGAGAACTGGGAGAGAGGCAACAGGGGAACATACAAGCACTACTGGTCAGGCAGATACGTAGTGGTTCCTATTCTGCGGGACATTCTGGACAAGGCTGATGACGTGATCGAGGGCCGCTGCGGTGACATAGCGTCCCTGCGTTTCGGACACGACAGCTATCTCGGCCCCCTCACCGTCCTTCTGGGGCTGGACGGAGCGGACAAGGTTCCTGCCGACCCGGCTGACATCGAGAAAGTCTATCAGAGCTACCGGACAGGTATGGCCGGAAACATCCAGCTCATCTTCTACAGAAGCGCCAAGAGCGACGAAATCCTCGTGAAGGCTCTCCTGTGCGGAGAGGAAGTGACACTCCCCCTCCCTTCGGATATGCACCCTTACTACAGATGGAGCGACTTCAAAGCCCATTTCTCCTCCGTCTGCGCCCAGTTCGACGGACAGCAGTGACACGATTCACCTCAGCTCGAACTCGCTGAGATTCTTGATTCCGGGGATACCGTAATAGGCGTCCACTATGTCGCCCCGAAGGTAAACCCGGCAGCCCAGGTTGTCGGGGTTGTCCACGAGGTTCAGTTCATCCCGGATTTCCCCCTGGTCCAGCTGCACGGAAAGGCAGGAGGAGCGGTCCGTCGTGGAGGAGCGCGGCCCTATGACGATGTTCGTCTTCGAGGTGAAAGGTCCCGTAGTCTTCATCCCTGAAGAAGTAAGATTCCCACCGACGATATAGCCCGTCACCCACACGTCCTCCGCTCCCGCCGAAGCCCTCGCGTCCGCGACACTCAAGGCGTCCTCCTTGCTTCCGCCGCCGGATCCGCTCCCGTCCGGGCCGCCGATGATGAAATTCTCGGAAATCCAGGTTCTGGCCGTATCCACTTCGATCTTCAGCCCTCCCGCAGAGGAGCTAGCTGAAGGGGCTGAAATGCTTAAAGTCAGTATCTCCCTGGCCTCCAGAGTTCGTGTGGTCAAGGTCTTGTCGCCATCGGATCCGCTCATCAGCAGCGAGATGTCCCCGGGCAGAAAATAAGCCGTACGCTTTTCGCTGTAGGCGTACATCAGACTGCCCGACTTGTCCTTAAGGTGCAGACTCGCCCCGGGACAGGAAGTCAGGAAATTCTCGGCGATCTTAAGGCGCACTCCGCAGTTTCGCAGCGTGCAGTTCAGAGTCACTGCCGTCACTTTAGCGGAAGCCACCACGACCACCTGCTCGTCCCCATAGACGGGAGCGGAAAAAGCAGGCCGCGTAAAGTCCGAGGAGCGGACGGAAACGGTGTAGCTGCCGGGCGAGACGAGCAGGGACTCCGGAGAAGCCCCGTACTTGCCGCTGTACAGCGTCTTTCCCTTCGAATCTGTCACATTCAGAATGAAGTCGTTCGTGTCGGGTATCTCCTCCGCTGAGCGCGTCATCGCGGACAAGACCCGGGAGAAGCGCAGCCGCAGTTCGCCGTCGGGCGAAGGTCCGAGCAGACTGTCGCAGGAGCAAAGGCCTGCGGCCAATGCCGACAGCATCAAGCTGTAGAGAATCAAGTTTTTCATAGTCGGAACTGTTTGGGGCGGAAGGGGCCGTCCTCCCGCATTGTCCATAAGAGTCGGCGCTCCGGCCGGCGCCCGAGTCTCCCGTCCCGGTAACTGCGGAGCTTTCCGCTGTCCGGAGGGCGACAGCGGCAAATGTAGACAAAATATTTCCGCAACAATGCCGGAAAAGTATATTTCTTCAGGTAATGAATTTTAAAACAAGAAAATTAAAAAATGTATCCCGGCTGATCAATACCTTTATTAAATCGCGGCCGAAAGCAAGGGATTCCTAAAAAATCATGGAGCAGACACATCACTGCGTCCGCTCCACTACATAACCTAAACTTAAACTATGAAAAACTTCATTGCAAAAATAATCATTATTTCTGAAAACCAAATCCTAAAACGAAAAAATAATGTTTTTTTAGCATAAAATTGTGGATTTTATCGTTTTTAATTCCTACCTTAGCCAAAATTTACGCGCTTCACGTCCAGATTCCGGCAGTATATCCCGGTATTCCCTGTGAAAGTCCGCATAAAAAGAGTGCGGCCGAGACATTCGGCCGCACTCTTTTTACAGTATGTTTCCGGAGGATTAACCGCCGAAATTGTCGTAGAGAATGTTCGCAGGGTCCACTCCGAGGCTGTCCAGAAGCTTGTTCACGGAAGCTACCATCATAGGAGGGCCGCACATAAAGTACTTGATGTCCTCAGGAGTCTCGTGATTCTTCAGATAAGTCTCGTACATCACATTATGCACGAAGCCCGGAACATAGGATACGCCCGCCGCGTCAGCCGCCGGATCAGGACGGTCAAGCGCAAGCTGGAAATGGAAGTTCGGGAATTCCTTCTCGATCTCCGCGAAGTCCTCCAGATAGAAGGCCTCGACCAGAGCGCGCGCACCGTAGAAGTAGCTGACCTTGCGGCCCGTCTTCAGAGTCTTGAACAGGTGCATAATGTGGCTGCGCAGAGGAGCCATACCGGCACCGCCGCCCACGAAGATGTACTCCATATCCTCCGGGTCGTTCTCAGGGAGCAGGAACTCTCCGAACGGACCGCTGATGGTGACCTTGTCGCCCGGCTTGCGTGTGAATACGTAAGAGGAGGCGATACCCGGATTCACAGGGAGGAGCTTCGGACCGAGTTCCTTAGGAACCGAGCGGTCGAAAGGAGGAGTGGCGATACGCACGTTCAGCTTGATGATGCCCTTCTCACCGGGATAGGAAGCCATAGAGTAGGCTCTGACCGTAGCTTCAGGGTTCACGGACTCGAGATTGAAGAAGCCATATTTCTCCCAGTCCCCGCGGTACTCCGGCTCCACATCTATATCCTTGAAATACAGATGGTAGGCAGGAATGTCGATCTGAATGTACTCTCCGGACTTGAATTCGAGATGCTCGCCCTCCGGAAGCTTCACGGTGAACTCCTTGATGAAAGTGGCCACATTGTGGTTCGAGATGACCTCACACTCGAGCTTCTTCACGGACAGGGCGGACTCGGCCACCTGTATCTTGAGGTTGTCCTTTACCTTCACCTGACAGCCGAGTCTCCAGTTGTCCTTAATCTGCTTCCTGTTGAAGAAGCCGACTTCGGTAGGGAGTATCGTACCGCCGCCTTCCATAACCTGAACCTTGCATTGGCCGCAATTGGCCTTGCCGCCGCAGGCTGAAGGGAGGAAGATCTTCTGCTCGGCGAGAGTGCTCATCAGGGACTGTCCCGGGGTCACGTCCAGCACCTTCTTGCCGTTATTCACATCTATGGATACCGTACCCTTCGGGGTGAGCTTGATCTTTATGAAAAGAAGCACTGCCACGAGGATGATGATGGTGATTACCATCACGGCCATTGCACTGAAAATGATAGTGTTCATAATCCAGACCTCCTATTTTAAAGTGAAATGCCCATAAACGCCATAAACGCGATGCCCATCAGACCTACGGTGATGAAGGTGATGCCGATGCCCCTGAGGCCGGCAGGCACGTTGCTGTAGGAGAGTTTCTCGCGGATGGCCGCAAGAACCACGATGGCCAGATACCAGCCGATACCCGAACCGAGGGCATATACCACCGACTCGCCCACATTGGCGAACTCCCTCTGCTGCATAAAGAGCGAACCGCCCAGAATGGCGCAGTTTACGGCAATCAGAGGCAGATAGATGCCAAGCGAGGAATAGAGCGAAGGCAGGAACTTCTCCACCACCATCTCGACCACCTGGGTGATGGCCGCGATGACCGCGATGAAAAGGATGAATGCGAGGAAGCTCAGGTCCACGTCAGCGAATTTCGGGCTGAGCCAGGTGAGGGCTCCCGGAACCAGAACTTTCGTGTAGAGCAGATAGTTCAGCGGCAGGGTGATGAGCAGCACGAAGATGACCGCGATGCCCAGACCGTTAGCCGTTTTTACATTTTTGGATACCGCCAGGTACGAACACATACCGAGGAAGTATGCAAAAATCATATTGTCAACGAAGATTGACTTTACGAATAAGCTGAGATATTCCATAATCGATAAGTGTTACTTTTCCTGAAGATCTTTCTGTATGGACCTCTGGATCCAGATGATGCAGCCGAGAAGAATCAGGGCGAACGGAGGCAGGATCACGAGACCGTTGTTAGTGTAGCCGATAGCCGAGAGCACAGGCACTCCGAAGAGAGTTCCCGAGCCGAAAAGCTCACGGAAGAAAGCCACGATGACGAGTATGATACCGTAGCCGAGACCGTTGGCGAGACCGTCCAGAAGCGAAGGCAGCGGCTTGTTGCCGAGGGCGTAAGCCTCGATGCGTCCCATCACGATACAGTTCGTGATGATGAGGCCGATATAGACGGAAAGCTGCTTTTCGATGGTGTAGGAATAAGCCTTGAGGAACTGGTCCACTACGATTACCATCAGGGCGACCACCACGAGCTGCACGATGATGCGCACACGGTTCGGAATGGTCTTTCTGAGAAGTGAGCATACGTAGCTCGAAAGTCCGGTGACTATGGTCACGGAGAGGGCCATCACGATGGCTCCCTTGAGCTCCACGGTAACAGCCAGCGAGGAGCAGATGCCAAGGATGAGGACAGTGATCGGATTGCCCTTCAGGATCGGGTTGAGAATCGTTTCTTTCAAATTACTCATAATTCTTTCCTCCTATTCTTCAGTTGCCGTTTCACAGACGCTTTCCGTGCAGGCGTTCCCGGCGGCCGCAGAGCTGCCGCTCTCGAGATAGCCCCTGTAGGCTTTAAGCCAGTTCACTATCGCCGCGGCCAGTCCGTTGGTGGTCATAGTCGCGCCGCTGATGGCATCGATCGCATTGGCCTTGCCCGCCGGGGCTCCGCCTTTCACGATGCGGAACGGTTTCTCGTCGCTGTAGTCGATGCTCTTGCCCTCGAACTCCGCGCGGAAGGACGGGTCGTCCTTGATCTTGCCGCCCAGACCAGGGGTCTCGCTCTCGTGGTCGAAGTATGCGCCCACGATGCTGTGGAGATCCGGCTTGAGGGCGATATAGCCCCATACGGGTCCCCAGAGGCCGGCGCCGTAGATAGGAATCACGGAAATGCCGTTGCTGAAGATATAGACCGGAAGCTGAGCTTCGCCCATCTTGCTTCCGTCCTTTACGTTATAGTTCTGGGCCTTGAGGTCGGAGGTGCTGTAGATTTCGATCTTCTCGACACTCAAATCCTTTACTTTTTCGCCGGCGGCGTTGATTACGATGGCCTGCGCCGCATTCTCCTTATAGAATTTAAGGACTGCGTCGTTGCCCATTGCCTGCCACTCGCTCTTGGAACCGAACTGTGCGGCCGTGAGAATCTGGCTGACAGTCTCCGCCTTCTCGTTGGCCTCCTGCTTCGGTTTGAGCACCTGGGAGACGAAAGCCAATATCGCGGCGACCAGTACACAGACCAGAGTCGTGTAGATGACTGTATAAGTATTGCTGTTTGTATTCATAACTTATGCGACTTTGACTTTTTTATTCTTTCCCGAGATATGACGCTCCACTACCATATAGTCGAAGAGAGGCGCGAAGGTGTTGCCCAGCAGGATGGCGAGCATCATACCCTCGGCATAGCCCGGATTGAAGAGTCTGATGATGACGCAGACCGCGCCGATGAAGAAGCCGTAGATCCATTTGCCGCACTCGGTCTGGGCCGATGTGACAGGGTCAGTGGCCATAAAGACTGCTCCGAACGCGAAGCCTCCCATAACGAGATGGTACAGGCAAGGGATGTCGGTGCCGCCGCAGAGCTGGGCGAGACCGCCTACGAAAAGTCCGCCGAGCACTGTGGAGAGCATTATCTTCCAGCTGGCCACGTTAGTCCAGATGAGGATGAACGCTCCGATGAGGATGGCTATGACGGAAGTCTCGCCTACCGAACCCGGAATGGCTCCTATGAACATATCCCAGAATCCGGTGCCGTACTGCACGCCCGCATTCTGGAGGGCGTCCATACCGCCGTCCGCCACGAATGACAGAGGAGTCGCGCCTGTGGCCCCGTCCACGAGGGTCTCGCCCTTACGCAGGGCAATCCAGGTCTGGGAGCCGGACATATCGTTAGGATAGGAGAAGAAGAGGAACGCTCTGGTGAGCAGGGCCGGGTTCCAGATGTTCATTCCCGTGCCTCCGAAGACTTCCTTGCCGAAGATTACGGCGAAAGCCACTGCTACAGCGAGCATCCAGAGAGGGATGTCCACAGGGACGATGAGCGGGATGAAGAAACCCGAGACGAGATACCCCTCGTTCACTTCCTCGCCCCTGATCTGGGCCGAGGCGAACTCGATGGCCAGTCCCACGGCGTAGGATACTACGAAGAGAGGGAGGACCTTGAGGAAGCCGAACCAGAACGCCTGCCATACGTTGGCGTCCGTTCCGGTGGCGAGAGCGTGCTGATAGCCGACGTTCCACATACCGAAGATGGCTGCGGGAACCGCCGCGAGCACGGCAATGATCATTATGCGCTTGAGATCGACCGCGTCCCTGACGTGGCAGCCCTTCGCGGTGACTGTCCCCGGAACGTGAAGGAATGTCTCAAAAGCGTCTACAGTAGAGTGCAGCCAGTAAAGTTTGCCGCCTTTTTCGAATACCTTATTCATACTTTCAAGCCATTTCTTTAAGCATCAGGTCGATGCCGTTCTGTATAATATCCTGTATGTAACTCTTCGACGGGTCGATGTACTCGCAGAGCGCAAGATCCTCGGGAAGAACCTCATAGATGCCGAATTTCTCCATCTTGTCTATGTCGCCGGCCAGACAGGCCTTGATGAGGTAGAGAGGATAGATGTCCATCGGAAGAACCTTGGCGTAGTAGGCGTCCGAAATCACGAATGCGCGCGGGCCGCCGTGGAGGTTCGTGTCCATATCATACTTGCGGGACGGCTTGAGCCAGCCGAGACACCAGTTGAAATAGGAATGGTCACAGCTGTAACGGCTTGTGCGCAGCGGCTTGGCCCAGCCCAGGAGTTCCCTTTCGGTGCCTTCCTTGAGAATGGTCACCGTGCTGTCGAAGAAGCCCAGATAGCCGTTCGCGCCGGCATTCGCACCGCTGAGGACGTCACCGGAAATGATGCGGAGTCCCTCGGCGGAAGCACCGTAGAACTTGGAGAGGGCTTTCAGAGGCAGACCCGGAAGAGTCTCGACGTAAGCCGGATTCTGGGCCGCAGGGCCTGCGACCGCCACTTTTCTGCGCAGATCGCAGCGGCCGTCCAGGAAGAGTCTGCCGATGGCGGCGAGCACCGGCATAGATACGGTCCACACGGTCTCCTCCTTGCGGATCGGGGAAATGTGGCTGATCTGCACGCCCACGTTACCGGCCGGATGAGGACCGCTGAATACGTAGGTCTCAGTGCCCTTGAGGGCGGCGAAGCGGGATTCGGTGCTGCGGATTCCGACATACACCTTGGAGATTTTGAGCAGAGCGTCGATACCCGCCTGAAGCGCCTCGATCTCGTTTCCGAGCGTGTACTCCGTGTCGGCGGCGAGAGGCGCCGTGCTGAATGCCGAAACGAAAATCGCCTTCGGACTCACTTCAGGGTCGGCGAGAATGCCGTAAGGCCTGCGGACTATTCCGGCCCACAGACCGCTCTTGAGCAGGGCTTCCTTGACATCGGCGGCCTGCAGGGTCTTGGGATCCTTGGCGCCGAAGTCCAGATACTCCGGATTCTTATCCGCCTTGATGAGTACTGCAAGCAACTTTCTCTTGTCGCCTCTGACTATCTGCTCCACAGTTCCGCTCACCGGGGCTGTTACGAGAATGTCAGTGGCCTTTTTGTCCGCCAGAACCGGGGAACCGGCCAATACACGATCGCCTTCCTTAACCAAAAGCCTGGCATTCAGGCCCTTGAAGTCGGAAGGCTGGATGGCGATAACGTCCGGAACAATCGTTTCTCTGGTTTCGAGGTCCGCTTTCCCGCTGATCGGGAGGTCCAGACCCTTTTTCAAATCGATGTTGTTTGACATTATTAAACAGTTTGAATAAAAATAATTTCAAAATTGCGCCGCGAAGTTAGGCATTTTTTCAGTATTTTCGCAGCGTTATGGATAACAAACGTACTTATATTTTAGAGGGGTTGAGTGAGGAGCAGCGGAAAGCGGTAGAGTGCATTGACGGTCCGGTCCTCATCGTGGCCGGCGCGGGTTCCGGAAAAACAAGGGTTCTGACCAGCAGAACGGCCTACATCATAAATCAGGGTTGCCCCCCGGGGCAGATAATGGCGCTCACCTTCACCAGGAAGGCGGCGGGCGAGATGAAAGAGCGCATCGCGGCTATGGTGGGAGGCGCCGCCTCGTGGAAAATATGTATGGGCACCTTCCATTCGGTGTTCATACGTTTCCTGCGCGAGTTCGCGGGTCGTCTGGGCTATCCGTCCACATTCACCATTTACGACACCTCCGATTCGCAGAGCGCCATAAAGGTCTGCGTGAAGGAGCTCGGTCTCGACGAGAAAATCTACAAACCCAAGGAGGTGCTCTCCCGCATCTCCATAGCGAAGAACAACCTCATCACGCCCGAAGCCTACCGCAGCCACCAGAGCATCCTCACGAGCGACGCTCACGCCCGCAAGCCGCGCATCTGCGACATCTACTCGCTGTACCGGAAGAAATGCCGCGAGTCCGGGGTGATGGACTACGACGACATCCTGCTGAATATGAACATCCTGCTGCGCGACTGCCCCGATGTGACGGAAGCCATAGCGCGGCGGTTCAGATACATAATGGTGGACGAGTATCAGGACACGAACTACGCGCAGTACCTGATAATCAAGAAGCTGAGCCAGTTCCATCAGAATCTCTGCGTGGTGGGCGATGACTCGCAGTCCATCTACGCTTTCCGGGGCGCGCGCATAGAGAACATCCTGAACTTCCGGAAGGACTTCCCGCAGTGCAGGACCTTCCGTCTGGAGGACAACTACCGCTCCACATCCGTCATAGTCCAGGCATCGAACTCCCTGATAGCCAGAAACCAGGGGCGCATCCCGAAAGAGTGCCGCTCGACCGCTCCCGGAGGCGAGAAGATAAGGGTGCTGTCCGCCTGGAACGAACAGGCGGAGGCGGTGCGCGTGGCCTCGGCCATCGTGGACCGTATGCAGAGTGACAAGGCCCGCTACTGCGACTTCGCGATCCTCTACAGGACGAACGCCCAGTCGCGCGCCATCGAGGAAGTCCTGCGCAAGAGAAATCTCCCCTACGTCATCTACTCCGGCCATTCGTTCTTCGAACGCGCTGAGGTGAAAGACCTTATGTCCTATTTCAAGCTTGTCGCGAACCCGCGCGACGGCGAGTCGTTCAAGCGTGCCGTGAAAGTCCCCGCCCGGGGGATAGGCGAGACGAGTATGGGAAGGCTCACCGAATTGGCCGCTTCACGCGGCCAATCCCTCTCCGAAGCAGCGCTCTCGCTCCGGGAAGGCGCGGACGGGTGGAGAAAGTCGAGCATCGCCGCGCTGAATGATTTCTGTCAGAAGGTGCAGGCCTGGTCGCAGCTGGTGCAGAGCGAGGATGCCTACACGCTCGCGAAACGCATCGCGGACGAGTCGGGGCTGTACAGGTACTACTCCGGCGACACTTCGGTCGAGGGAGTCTCGCGGCTTCAGAACATTAACGAGCTGCTGAACAGCGTGCTGCAGTATGTGGAAGACTCGAATGCGACCGCTCTGGCGGAGCTTGAGGCAGAAATCCCGGACGGAGCCCGGGATCCCGACCCCGGCAGCCTTCCGCTGCCGCGTCTGGACGGTTTTCTGGAGAACATCTCCCTGCTCAGCAGCATTGATATGAGCGACGACGAGGACTCCTCGAACAAGATTTCGCTGATGACGGTCCACTCGGCAAAGGGTCTTGAATTCCCTTACGTCTTCGTGGTCGGTATGGAGGAGAATCTCTTCCCTTCCGGCGGTATGCTCGCTGCGCCTCAGGACATCGAAGAGGAGCGGAGGCTTTTCTATGTGGCGCTCACGCGGGCGGAAAAGGCTGTGTATCTGTCTTATGCTCAGGAGCGTATGCGTAACGGAGAGTATCAGTCGAACGCCGTGAGCCGTTTTATGAAAGAGATCGACGGGGACTGCCTCGACCGTCCTTTCGCTCCTCAGGAGAAGACTTCCGCTTTCGGGAGCGGCTTCGG